>CANQCS010000078.1 GCA_947589745.1 uncultured Oscillospiraceae bacterium | reverse complement strand
ACCGCCGCTCAGAACAAGTTCCTGCGCATCTACTACGCTCGGGTCAAGGAGTGTCTTACTGCTTTTGATGCCCAGCGGGATTCCGAAAATTAACTGACCATAAATCTACATCTTACGCGGTCTGCAAAATTTCCCCCTTTGCAGGCTTGGTTTTTTGTACCCTTTTTCGTCTCTCAAAATTTTTTCATTTGGGGCTTGACTTTTGTTTGCAGAACTTCTACATTGCGGATGGAAACTTTTTTTCATGCGTTGGCCGTGAATTGCACCCACGGCTCGCCCGATAACCGGTAAATTTCCGTTGCCAATGATTTTGTTACACATACGCAAACAGTATTTGACTTGAAAGCGCAGAAAGAATGAGGTATAATAAAGGGGAAGCTATGGAATAGGCAGTATGCACTGAAATTGACAAAACACTAGGATACTGCGAATAAATTAGAGATTTGTGCTGATTTATAAAAGGAGGCGTAATATGTCTCTTGATTATAATGAGCGTAATCAGTTTATACAGGAAATATATAATTTGGAATATCGTAGGCTGTTTCAGGTTGCAAAACGCCTGACAGGAAATGCAGTAGTTGCACAGGACTTGGTTCAGGACACATTTGTGCTGGCAATCCTTCATTACGATGATTTAGCAACGCACTCGATGCCAGAGGCTTGGCTTATGTTGACTCTAAGTAATTTAATATGTAATGAACGACGAGCGAGAAAGAATTATTCGGCTCTTTTCTTGGCGGATACAATTGTTATGTCGACAAAAACAGAAAATTCATTTGATGAATTGCTTCCCACAGGATTATCTAATGATGACCGCAAACTACTGACGTGGCGGTTCAAACAACAGTTGAATTATAAAGAAATTTCTAATCGCCTGGGGATTTCAGAAGTAGCATGCCGGAAAAGATTGTCCCGTGCTGTAACGCGATGCAAAGAACTTTTGAATCTGTAGATTTCTGTAAAAAGCGAGTAACAATGTGACTCTCTGGGAATAGTATTACATATACTGCATTCTGCGGAGCCGAGTGGCCGCTGGTGCGGTGGCCAACGGCCACTCGGCGGTAGTAACGGCCGGTCGGTTTTAACAAATTGCTGCAAAATAGCACAGCGTCACAAGTCAGTCAAGGTACCGGCTACGCCTTGCCTGCGGCAACCTTGACAGCCTTGTGCCACAGTGCTTTTGAGTGGTCAAGAGGGGCTTCAGCCCCTCTATGATAAAGGCCACACTTCCATCCTGAACAATCTCATTATGGATGATTTTAGGACTACTCCGATACAACTGATTGTCTGGCCGCTCCCGCCGCACCACGGCCATTTTGCTCCGCATCTGCGGCCACTGGCTTCCGCAATATGCAATATACATCACATTTTGTGTCTTACACTTTTAAACAATAGCAGTTGGAATGCTACCAAGTGTAGCACAGGCATTCTAATCGTAGATTCACCCATAACACTATTATTCCGGTTGGCTGTTGAAATCATTTTGACTGGTGTACTGGCTTGCGTTCTTCTTGTGTTCCTCGCTGTTTGGCTGTTGGAGCCTGACGAAAAAGGCGGGACTGTAGGCCGCAATGACGTGTGTATATCCTGTTCAGCTGACAGAGGTCGGCGCGTTTCCTACTGAATGCCGCCAGCCGCCTTTTCAATCCAGCGTTATAGGTGTCGAGGCTCACCATGTCCTTAGCCTTGTTATAGTGGTCCCCTATCTGCGGTGCTGACAACCACCTAGCGCATAATCTGCTCTGCTTCACGGAAACACTCTATCTCTGAGCAGAGAATGAGGAAGAAGTATGGTTTTTCCTTGAAGCACATGATCTTAGCACATAATCTTAAAGCAAGTTCGTCGCCGAGCTAATGTGGATATATCAGGCGCATACGGTAAAATGTCAAGAGGAGATTTTATGGAGCAACTGGTAAACGCTATATCCGATAATTTTAGTGCTATTCTGAGTGGTTTCTTCGGTATAGTTGGAGTTTTCTTAGGATGGTTTCTAAATCTATTGACAACAAGTCGTCGAAACAGGCCACAACTATCTTTTGTTGCGGAGAGTACACCGAATGATGAGGTAATAGATTCGGAGTTAAGAACAAAAACAAGCGCCTCTGAATGGAGCATACGGATAATCAATACAGGCAGAACCGCGTGTTTCATAGAAAGTTTTGAGATAGTTCGCAAAGGGCATACATTGGTTGATTGTTACTGTGTATGTAGCAATCATGATGCCATTTTGCCTAACGGTAATATCCTCTATACACTCATGGAACAGGATGCCGATGCGCTGCAGTACAATTTTTCATTGTACTATAGAATGCCTAGCAAAGTATATTTGTTCATTGTTCACGCTTTCCAGCGCACGCCCATTCTAGGGCGCCGTATCATCGACCCAGAATTTAAGCAGGGAGAATGTGAAGTAATTGCATACGGAATAGATGGGAGAAAAATTTACAGTCGGATAGATTTATCGTTGCTATATATCCGGCATAGATTAATAGAAGATACTCCATCACTGAAACAAGACTGAAAAGTAGATTTTTACATTCTTGTGGCATTCGCTTTCCAAATGCATGGCCGGTATCGGGAGGGACTATTCACGGGAATGAGATGCTTCCCAAAGGCAGCCTTGATTCGCGTTACCAAAAATGATCTTTGCGTCCGGCAACAGTCTCGCCGGGCGCTTCGTAACCGTCAAATCTCCCGGCGTATAAAAATCAAGCTCTCCCGGTACACAAGTTGAGATGGCATGATTTTATTTTGAAGGTATTCTACATTCATCTTTGCGCAAAGGAATAGACGGTCTGGCCAGAATGGTCCAACAGCAGTTTGAATTGGACCCCTTCACCAACGCGCTGTTTCTGTTTTGCGGGAGGCGGCGAGACCGGATCAAGGGGCTGTACTGGGAAAAGGACGGCTTCATTCTGCTGTACAAACGCCTGGAGCAGGGGGCGTATCAGTGGCCGAGGAGTGAATCCGAGGTACGATCACTGACGCCACAGCAATACCGCTGGCTCATGGAAGGGCTGAAGATCGAGCAGCCAAAGGCGCACCGGCGGGTGCCGGGGATGCGGTTTGTATAAATTGGGGAAAATCCAGAAATTTGTAAAAATTTGTTGCCAAACGCTACGCCGCCTGCTATAATTATACCGTTAAGATGAGGGGCGGGTGCAGTAGTGGAAATTGACGCAATGGCAGAATGCTTAAACAAATTATTCCCGGCTTGCCTGGACTATTTTTCCATGCAAAGATCCGAACATCTCCTGAATAATGTGGATATGTTTGTGGCAGACCAAGACAATGCAAAAATAAAGGTGAACTATGGACACCCATTATTTTGCAATCACCCAGAAAATGTATTTGCATTGAAGTCCATGGTCACTACGTTCCTCGAATATTGCGCACCACGGTTATCCCGCATTCCAGCCCCCACGAGCCTGTATGGAACCCTGCAAGCTCAATTGCTGGATGATGCGGTGGAAGTTGTGCATCGGGAACTGTACCGACGACTGTCCATGCTGACTTTTGGCCTGGATATCGATTTCATTACCGCACTTAGCGGGGAGATGTATGAGAGTTCTGCTGCTACTAACTTTCAACTGGTGATTCTTCCCAATGAGACAGCCCTATGCGGCGTCAGTTTTGACGCGGCAACTCGTTGGGAATTAAAAATCCGAAACCTTCACGCCATTCGGAAGCAGCTGAATCTGGCCAATCACGGCGCATTAGCAGTGGCCCCGCCATCCGTTGGTGCTGGCCCCTATCCCTGCACCTTGGGCTTTATAAACAGTAGCGAAGCAGATCGCTTTCCCCGATTCCGATTCGTGGGGCATATGGCGTGGGAATTCCATGTGCCGTGTGCATCTGGGAACACGTGTCGAATGCGTTACTGGCAGGGTCACTTGACGCTACCCGGGAATATATTAGAAAAGGAGATTTTCTGTGCAGTCAACAAAATTTTTTCATCCGTCACGCAATCAAACAGAATCAAAGATGTCATTGTGCAGCTCCTGAAGCAAAACAGGGGAGCTGTCGCCGTGTTCTCGAAGCCCGATGTGATGGAAACGGAGGTCCAGCGTCTTGTGCGAGATCTCCAGCGTGGTATCGCACCCGTGAACGTGATTCCGGTGGCTGGGCGGCCAAAGAATTTGCGAAAGGCGGAGTTGCTGGAGCAGGCGGAGAATTTGAAACGGATTACAGAAATTGATGGGGCAGTTTTGATCGACACGAACGGGAACTGTCATGCCTTTGGTGTGATCTTAGACGGAGAGTGTACCCCCCAATCGAAAGGCGACATGTCGCGAGGTGCGCGTCTGAACAGCACTAGGGCATACATTGGATGGAAGAGATCTATACACTCTGGCCCTTGGCTAGGTGCCGTCATTTCGGAAGATGGTATGTTTGATTTGCTGTAGTGTGAGTGAGCAGAGGGATGTGCAGTTGATTTTTTGCATAATCTTTTGGCTTCTGGATAAATTCTTATTGACACAGCACGCGCGACATGGTATACTAGAACATAAATTACATGTTGGGCTTTAGTATACTTGCTGGAAATGGTTAATATTAGAAAATACCTCGAGATTATTTTGGCGAGGAGTTGTGAATATATTGAGCAGAATTGCACTGGACGCGAAGGTCCTGACGGTAGACGGGAAAACTCGTATCTCCCTAGAGAAAGCGAAGAAAGATGCGTCCATTAATCGTGACTCCACTTGCTTTAAGGGGAAAGGCTCTCTCTCAAAAGCGGGTTTGGCCCGGAGCATGTGGTTAGCACAGGAAAAAAAAGAAGAGGAGTATATATAATCTCCTCTTACGTTTATATTGCCACAAAGCGTAGCCGCAGTTAATCGCATGTATATGCGACCTGTGGCTTGTTTTGTTACACAAGGAAGAGGAGGTAACATGCTATGCTAGAGGGACACGCGATACAGGTACCGCCAGATGTCCGTCTTTTGTCATTCAAAAAATGGAATTTACCCCATACAGCTTCTGTCTGCGAAGTAGGAGACGAATATGGGGAATATGTTTCCTATCAGAACTATCATTTTGTTGATATCCAGCCGATAGAGGAACCTTTTGGCTCCAGCCATTTCTGTGCAATATATAATCAGTTGGAAGCAAATCGGACAGCGCAAATCAGTGCAGTCCCCCCCATGGACATCCATACAATCCAGAGTATGACTCTTGTGGGACAGTCAACAAACTTTTGGACTATGCGCCCGGATGTCATGTATATCTCCTTAATTCAACTGGCGAATGAGAAGATTGACGATCTCCCCGCGCTAAAGAATCAGATCTTGGACACAGTTAGAGTTGCGGGGGACCCAACTGCTCCTTTACAGTGCGCCTTGTATGAGTCTCTTGATTTTTGTGACTTAGTCCTTTTCACTGCAGGAATCAAGTTGGACTCACTGCAGAGATGTCTCTGGTCTCTGACTCTAATTCGGAACCAGCAAGGTTTTCAGAATATTCGGGATGCATTTTCCTTTTGCTGTTTTCGTCGCCAGTTCCTACAGCAGGCATTTCGGGCCGGGACAAAGCCTGTAGGCTGGGATGATACATTGTCACTTTCTGTGGATTTGAGTATCCAGTGCTTGGAACGCTGGAACATTCTCCGTGAGGAACTGAAAGATATCCACCCCTTCGAGATCTCTAAGATGCTCGGCCGACACGACATCCGCCTGACCTACTCTGGAATATCTGGCAATACGGCGCTACAAATCCTAGGTAAACTCGATACGCTTTGCTGCGAAGGTGATGATGACAAAGTGGGGCTTGACCAAGCCTTTGTTAGCTACCATGTCACGCTTTTCTCAGAACTGCTGGAAGAGTTTGTCGCCAGTAGTCAACCTCATGTGGATACCGAACTTTATCAGGCTACAAAGAGCGCCATGATGCAGTGGCACACTAACCAGACCTCCGGTGCCTATGAAGCCTCCCGCGTCTACATCGAGGAAACCTTTTCCGCTTTGCTCACTCTGTCGAAAAGCGGTTTTGCCGACGAGTTCGTCATCAGCGTCCTCCCATCCCTTCAGTCCTATATTGAGTTGCTAGCCGAGCTGTTTGGGTCCGGAGAGAACCGAGAAACTTTCGCGGCAAAAGTTATGTCCACGCCGCAGATTTATTTTCGGGCACTAAACACTCTGGCACTATGTACCATGCACAACGAGCGTCAGTTTATACAATCCCCCGCTTTTCATGCCACTTATTTTGACATCCCGCCAAAGCTTCTTGCCTTTTATAATGCGCTGGCTGATGACATCGTGCAGGCCCTCTCCCCCCATAAGGAGAAAGTGTACCAGTTCCTTCTGGTCCCAGATTATCGGGACGATATTGTGGTAACACAGTTGGAGATTGAGACCGAGCAGGACCCCAAAAATCATTTAGCTGTGGTGTCGCTACACGAGCCGCTTTTCTATGACCCGGTTAAGGCTATTGCCGTCCTCTGCCATGAGACTGCTCACTATGTCGGAGACCGCCAAAGGGAGAAAAGAGCGGAATATATCTTTCAGGCGGTGGGAGTCCTTCTGCTGAAAAACACTTCCCACTGCACCAGAGAGGATCCGTATAACTTTTGTGGCTCTCTCTTGGAAATGTTATCTCTGGGGTTCCGCGACTGTCTAAAAGAAATTATTGACGCGGATGGGTGCGGTGTCCGCCGTGGGATTCCGTATATACTGCAGGGAATATCGGATTTTCTGAACCAGATTGACTATGGGTACGAGTTGTTCTATGATCCTGACTTTTCCAGCAGATTGGGTGAGATATGGAGAACTCGGTTGACTGAGAAGTTGAGCACCCCGGATTTGAGGATACAGGCTACGTTTACCAACACCATGAATAAAATCGGTCATACTCTCCATAGCGAAATGTTTTGGGGGGAGAACTGTGCTTTGGAATACGCAGTTGATATCTTTGTCCGATCTCTAATTTCTGAGTTATATCGTATTAAGGACAACTGGGGACTAGGGGAGACTTTCACTGGAATAAATACTTGGAGGGAGTATGTATGCTCATGTCAGAATATCATCCAAGCTTTTAGTGAAACCTATGCGGATTTCCGCATGTTGGATCTCCTCAAGGGACATATTTCCAAAGAATTATATCGCCAGTTCTTAGGAGTGGGCGATGACACAGACGACACCCAGTTGCTGTTGCGTTGCCGCGCCATCTATTCTAGCGGGGTGTTCCCCAAAGCGGATGTGTCAGATCTGCCAGTGTTTGGGGATAATAGGGTGGATGTCTATGAGATTGTAGTGGAGCTTCTGATACGCTATTTGGGAGAACTTCCCCGTGATGTCGGAAATGCCAAGTGTGCGCAAGAACTGCGGGGAATCTATAATGCATTTCTCAATGAGGACGTACTGACGCAGGTCAACCAGATTCGAAACAAAATACTAAGATACAGGGATGCCTTGATCGCTGGTACATAAGCAGGACATTTGATAAGGTGTCCCCAGCGGCTCGCATCCGAGAGGGTCAAGTCTCTTCAAGTCTACCAAAAAAGAAACACCTGCACAAAGTGCAGATGTCAAGCAAAGTAGACGGGGAAAACAACCACAAATTGGAAGCCCAGTTCGGTCTTGTACTGAACTGGGCTTTTGTAACGTAACCGTCAACACAACCGCCACCTTGAACCACCGCAGCCAAATATGAGAAACTATATTGGAGTCCAAGAAACTGCACGATAGTATCAAACAGTCTCCCGGACTCCAATAAAGTATCAGGCGGTGTAGGAAATGGGACGAGAGCTTCAGAGAGCAAATCACAACCAGCGGCTGGCGGAGTGGGGACGGCGGGTGGAGGCCTACCGGACGAGCGGCCAGACCGTGCCGCAGTGGTGTGGGGAGAACGGGATCGCGGTGTCCACCTATTACGCGTGGCAGCGGAAGGTGTTCCGGGCGGTAGCCGGGACAGCGGGACCTTGCTTCGCGGAGGTGCCGGTGAGCGCGGGGACCTTCGGAGATAGGCTGGCGGTGATCCGGTCCGGCGGGATAGAGATCGAGCTGTGCCCCGGGGCGGACAAGGCGGCGATCCACGCGATCATCGAGGCGCTGCGGGGATGCTGAACGATTTCAACTGCGGGTGCCCGGTTTATATTGCCTGCGGGTACACGGATCTGCGGCGGGGGATCGACGGGCTGGCCAGCATCGTGCAGGGGCAGTTCGAGATGGACCCGTTCCAGCGGGCGCTGTTCCTGTTCTGCGGGCGCCGGCGGGACCGCATCAAGGCGCTGTACTGGGAGGGGGACGGTTTCCTGCTGCTGTACAAGCGGCTGGAGAGCGGGAGCTTCCAGTGGCCGCGGAGCGGGGACGAGGTGCGGGCCATGACGCCGCAGCAGTACCGGTGGCTGATGGAGGGGCTGAGCACGGAGCAGCCGAGAGCGCATAAAACGGTATCGGGGCTGAGCATGGTATAAGAGGCCAAAAAGCTGGACATTTCTCAACTTTTGTGGTATAATTTTGGTATGAAAACGAACGAGAATGAGACAAGAAACGCGGAGGCCGTGACGATCCCCCGCGCGGAATATGAGGCGTATCAAACCCTGAAGGAGGAGAACGCGGAGCTGTCCCGGAAGGTGGACTGGCTGATGGAGCGGCTGCGGCTGAACCGGCAGAAGCGGTTCGGGGCGTCGTCCGAGAAGAGTTCGGACGATGCTCTGGAGCAGCTGAGCCTGCTGTTCGATGAGGCGGAGGTCTATGCGGAGCAGGAGAAAGCCGAGCCCGTGGCCGTGGCGGCCCATGTGCGGAAACGGAGGTCCGGGAGCGTGCAGGACGTGGTCCCGGAGGACATCCCCGTTGAGGTGGTGGAGCACCGGCTGCCCGAGGAGGACCGGAAGTGCCCCCAGTGCGGCAGGGTGATGGAGGCCATCGGGACGGAGGTCCGGGAGACGCTGAAGATCAGGCCGGCGGAGGTATACCTCCAGCGGGACGTCTATTATAGCTACGCCTGCGGGGACTGCGAGAGGAACGACATCTCCACGCCGGTGGTGAAAACGCCGAAGGAGCCGGCGCTGATCCCGGGCGGATTCGCGTCTGCGGAGGCGGTGGCCCACATCGCGGTGCAGAAGTTCGTGATGGGCTCGCCGCTGTACCGGCAGGAGCAGGAATGGCAGCGGCAGGGGATTCGGCTGTCCCGGCAGACTATGTCTAATTGGCTGCTGAAGTGTGCGGAGGACTGGCTGAAGCCGGTCTATGAGGAGCTGCACCGGCAGCTGGTGAGGCGCGAGGTCCTCCACGCGGACGAGACCACGCTGCAGGTGCTCCACGAGCCGGGGAAGAGGCCGCAGAGCAAGAGCTACATGTGGCTGTACCGGACGGGCGGGGATGCGGAGCACCCCATCGTGCTGTATGAATACCAGCCGGACCGGAAGCGGGAGCATCCGAAGGAGTTCCTGGCCGGATTCCGGGGGTATCTGCACACGGACGGGTACGCCGGATACCACGACCTCCCGGAGGGCATCACCGTGGTGGGGTGCTGGGCCCACGCCCGGCGGTACTTCGATGAGGCGGTGAAGTCCCTGCCCAAAGGGAAGCAGTCCGGCAGCTCGGCGGCCACGGGACTAGCCTGGTGCACAAAGCTGTTCCAGGAGGAGAAAAAACTGGCGGAGCTACCGCCGGAAGAACGGTATGAAAAGCGGCTGGAACGGGAGAAACCGGTTTTAGACGCGCTGTTTTCATGGGCAGAAACGAGGCAGGCGGCACCCAAGTCTGCGCTGGGCAAGGCGCTGCACTACCTGAAGGAGCAGCGGCCCTATCTGATGAACTACCTGCGGGACGGCAGGCTGGAGCTGAGCAACAACCGGGCGGAGCGCAGCATCAAGCCGTTTGTGATCGACCGGAAGAACTTTCTGTTTGCCAACACGCCGGGCGGGGCCCAGAGCAGCGCGGTGATCTTCAGCCTGATCGAGACGGCGAAGGAGAACGGGCTGGACCCATACCGGTATCTGGCCTATGTTCTGAGAACGGCGCCGGCGTTGGAGCGTGCAGAGGATAACTGGGCGGCGCAGCTGCTGCCTGCCTGCGCGCCGGAGGAGTGCCGGATAAACTGAATGGGATGAAATGGGACCCCGCCAGGCTGGTGAGTACACCGGCCTGGCGGGGTTGCTGTATGTGGGGAGAATTGACGGTTACTTTGTAACCCAGGTAGGCGTTAAATGGTAACCGCCCAATAACCACCCGCCTCCCAAAAGCCCCTGAACTCTGCAAGGTTGATCGTAAACGGTAAATAACCCGTACCTACCGGAGACACATAAAATTTGAGATAATGTATCGGGACGGCATCACAAATCACCGAGAGGACGAGAGGTGAGAAGTTGCGGAACATTGCGCAACTTGGCGAGAAGTGGTGCCACTGCCTGCTACATTTGGGAAGGAAGTGGAACTGGTGAACTCAAACAGCATGAAGCATGCGGCGAGTCTGGCGGAATGGAAGGACCGGATCATGGATTGTCGAACCAGCGGTCTCACAGTACAAGTTTGGTGTGAAAAGAACGGCTTGAACAGATCGACCTACTATCGATGGGAGCGGGAGATATTTGGACGGATGGATCAGGACGCAAATCAGGCATCTGAGACGGAGGCAAAAGACACGGCTCTTTTCCACCTTTACGGGGGATTTGCGGCGATGTGCCGCATGGCTGGCCGAAAACAACTGCAAAGATGTGTGTATGGAGTCCACGGGAAAGTACTGGATTCCCGTCTACAACAGCTGGAGACGGTTTCCCTGCGCACTGCTGGCGGCTCCGCCGCCTCCCTGGCTTCCTCCCAGAGCGCCATGTAAACTACATTATGCCGGGGGCTGGCTACACCGATTGGCGATTTTCGTCCGGCCGAAATTGGCTGTTTTCTCCCGGCAGAAATGGCTAATTTCTCCCGACTCTAACACCGGGCGGTTGTATGAAATCTTTAACTTAATGACTTAATGACATTGCTCGTAAAGAGTGGTATTATGGCTTAAAACTTCATGCTGTTGTGGCCCGCAGGCCGGGTCAGCTCCCACTTCCGCTGTCCCTGATGGTCTCTGGCACTGCGCAGCATGACCTTCCTGCCGCAAAGAAGATATTTGAGGATCATCTCCCTTTGAGACATGGACACCTGCTGACTGACAAGGCTTACCTGGATGCCACTTGGCCGAAACTCTGGAAAAGGAGCATACCATTCAGCTCCTTGCTCCACGGAAGAGAAGAAAGGATGACGTCCTCATCTCCGGCGACGTTGTTTCTTCTTTTGTTAGCTCTCTCCGCCAGGCTATCGAGTGCTTTTTCAACTGGCTTGACCGTCTCACCAATATCCAGTCTGCATCTTCGATCCGGTCCCTTTCGGGCCTGTTGCTTCAAGTCTTTGGCCGTATCGCCGCCGCACTCTTTTCCCTTGTTTTCTTGCCTTGATTCGCATTATCAGTAATTTTCTCAGGGCGACAGCATTTACTTTTTCCGGAGCAGGAGCCGTACGGAATCTCTTTCGAATATGCGGATTAGCTACACCAAAATCAGACGTTCTGCGGTTTCACAATGGAGCAATCCGTATAAATATTTGATAAGTTCTCTCGGTTCTGTATTAATTTAAGCAAATACTTTTGCCGTGGTAATTTTCTGATAGGGTATTGCATTTTGCCGATTATTGTCGTAAAATAAATTTTATCAGCGACAAGAAAATTTTATCTTCGGCGACAAGTTTTTCTTGCGTTTTATAGGCATGGAGGTACACAATATGAGTAGTTGCGGCAAACACGGGCATCATCAACATGACAAAGACAATAATGGCAAGGATAAAAAACCAACAAAACCATCCCAACCTGCTCAAACAGGAGAAAGCAATCAACGTGATGTTGTAGCGAAGTCTCATGAGCTTAATATTGAAAAGTTTAAATGGTGTTTTTTTGGATGCCTATTGTCTATTATTCCAGTCCTTATAAGACTTGCCGCAGATTTCTATCTGGAATCTGGAATTTGTAAATATTTGTCGGACTATGCCACTGACTTGTTGCTTGTTTGCGTAGCAGTCGCCGGTAATTTGATTAGTCTTACCTTGTCGAAAGTCCTAAAATGGAAAACCGCTTCATTGGCCGGCGCTGTTGCTCTTTTGGGCATTGGTATGTATGCAGTTTTATTGAATCGACATATTCAAGTTTCGCCTGTGAATACGTGCTGGGTGTTATTAGTTACTATTGCACTTCTTATTGTTCAATGCTGTTTGGGTTACGGAATTGTTACGGAAAATGGTAAGGACAAACAATAATATGAATAAGAAACGAAAAATACTTTTTGGTGCCTATTTGTTGACAGTCTTAGCTCTTATTCTTGTGTTTTGCCTCAACTTATATTTTACTAAACAGGACTTAATTGCAAAATATAAGGAAGGAAGGAGTAAATTTGAATCCCAAAAGTATCAAGAGGCAATTGACCTATTTACGGAATTGGGAGATTTTCGCGATAGTGCTTCTTATCTTGACTTAGCCGAAAAGGCATTGGCAAATGAGTACTCTGAGAGCATCTATCAAAGTGCTGTTTTGCTATATCAAAAGGATGATTTGAAAGAAGCCAGAGATCTTTTCCTGCAAATTGCAGATTACAAAGATTCGCAAATGTATCTCAACAATATAGACACAATTTTGGAGAAAGAGAAGGCCAATGAGGAGAACTATCAACTAGCTATTACGCACTACAACCACGGCCAATATTTGGTAGCTTATTCGGAGTTTTGTACATTAAACGACTATAAGGACAGTATGCAGTATAGTCAGGCATGTCGTACAGTCATCCAACGTTTGATGCTGTCAAATACAATTTCTGCTGGCGTACAGTATTCAGCCAGCGTTTCCTCTGATGGAAAGGTATCTTTTGTTGGTAATTCTTTTGCTGATGCGAAAGTATTTGCTGATTGGGAAAATATTGTCTCAATAAGAACTGGAAATGACTTTGTCATAGGACTTACCGGCGATGGCACCGTACAAGTGGCCAAAAGAAAAACCAAGTACGATTACCGCATCGAGGTCAGCAACTGGAATGATATTGTCCAGATAGCAGCCGGCGATCAACTGGTCGTTGGCCTGAAAGCTGACGGCACACTGTTAGCACAGGGAGTTGACGGTTATGGCGAAACAGATATAGATAGCTGGAAGAATATTGTCGCTATAGACGCAGGATGGCAACATATTGTTGGGCTAGATAGGGATGGAAAGATTTATGCGGCGGGCTATATCGTCTCTGATGCGAATCCCTATCAAATTGATGTCGACGCATTAAATGACCCAAATGGAGATTGGACTGATGTTGTTGCTATTACGACAGGAGGAAGTACGGGAACGGGTCGGAGAGGACATGGGCACATTGTTGGGCTTAAAAGCGATGGCACAGTAGTGGCTGCTGGAGATAACACTGACGGCCAGTGTAATGTGTCTGATTGGAAAAATATTATCGCCGTTTCAGCTGGTGCATATCATACGGTTGGTCTTACAAGTGATGGGCATGTGCTTACAACACAGAATTCCGATGAATTTGAGCATTCAATAAGAGATATCTCTTCTTGGCAGGATGTTGTGGCGATATCTGCCGGCTTTGGCTTCACATTGGCGGTTAAAAGCAATGGATCGGTTGTTGGCACAGGGCTGTTCGAACAAGGTCAATGGGATGTAGTAAAATTGTCACCAGCTGCCGTAAGAAAAGACTATTGGGATGCTGTTATGAAGTTCGATCAAGCCTTTTGGCGTTGAGACAATATTTAACAGACTTGGCGGATACCTCAAGCAGGGTCCGCCATTTTTTGCTTTTCTTTACGATAATATCTAGTGAAGCCATACATGCCAAGCACACCATGGCCTGCCTCTATATCGCATAGCCCAGGAAATGGACCGGTATGACGTAAAGATTCCGGTGCCGACCATGGCAAACTAGGTAATCCGCTGTGCGGAGCGGTATCTGTACCCACTGAATGATAGGATGCTGGCCGGGCTTCGCCGGCTGCCGGTGGTCCAGGCGGATGAGACTGTCTGCATGGTGAGCAAAGACGGTCGTCCGGCCAACGTGGAATCCAGGATGTTCGTTTAGCATAGCGGGGAGATGGAACGGCAGAGGTGCATCGTCTTGTATGACTATCAAAAGGCCCGCAAGACAGAGCATGTAGCGCAGTTCCTGGGTGATTTCTCCGGCATCCTGGTTTCTGATTTTAGATTTCGCATTGTGAGGCGCATTTGCACGGCAAACGAGCCACACTCCTGCGGAGATTTAGCCACGGGGTCACGGGGAACAGCCGCACAGGGAATATGCAGAGTGACCCACCGGGGAGAGCCTTCACTACTGCGGGTTGTCAAAGAGATTCTCCCCCTGGCGGACCCAGTTCCAAGCCTGCCTTTGTTCTTCCGTGGAGGCTTGTAGTTGTTCCAAGTAGGCGAGGACCTCCTAGCGGTCATGGAGCATCACTGCCACATCACACCTCCAGACTCTTGAGGCCGTGGCGCTCCCGCATGGAGATCTTGCCATCTATGAGGATGTCATAGGCGTTGTAGATTTCGGATTCAGCGCCCCACCTGCACGGAGATTTAGCCCCACTATCACGGGGAAATAGCCCCGGTGTCACGGATGACAGCTCCACACCAGAGTGTTTCCATCTGTATATTTCGCTCCAGGGAGTCCACCTGCACGGAGGTATACGTCCACCCTGTCGGAGAAGGCGGTCCACCATCACGGCGGAGAAGTCCACCCGGTCCCCGGCGTGTGTCGAGGACCGGGTGGGAAATGTCGTTATAGGTTTTCGTTCCTCAGTTCATAAATCGTCCTCATAGCAGAGATGAAATCCATCGGTTGGCCAGATTCGTCATAGAGGAACCATGGATTATCAAAGAGATTCTGCCCTTGCCGGACCCAGCACCAGGCTTGGC
>CANQCS010000077.1 GCA_947589745.1 uncultured Oscillospiraceae bacterium | reverse complement strand
CGCCCGGCGCTGTCGTGGGGCGGCGGTGTCCTCCTGGCGCTCTCCGTCGTGGTGGGCCTCGTGTATCTGAACCGGAGTCCGAGATTCAAACAAAAATAATACTTTTTCTTGAAAGAAAAAGTATCAAAAAGAACTTTATCCTCGCTCTCAAAGCGTTGCGATTCCTATATTTCCGCACGGTAACGAAGTGCACTTTTCATGAGAGAATCGTATGAAAGCTGCGCAGAGTTTCGCGCCCGCAGTCCTTTTCCGGCAAGATGAAAGGAGCCGCCTAAAAGGCGGCTCCTCTTTTGCTCCCGAATTACAGCTTCTCGCGGATCTTGGCGGCCTTGCCCACGCGGTCACGCAGGTAGTACAGCTTGGCCCGGCGCACGACGCCGTGGCGCACGATCTCGATCTTGTCGATGGTGGGAGAGTGCAGGGGGAAGACCTTCTCCACGCCCACGCCGTAGGAGATACGGCGGACGGTGATCGTCTCCTCGATGCCGCCGTGCTTCTTGGCGATGACGATGCCCTCGAAGACCTGGATACGCTCACGGGCGCCTTCCTTGACCTTCACGTGTACGCGGACGGTGTCGCCCACCAGCACGTCGGGCATATCTTTGAGCTGGGACTTGGTCAGTTCTTTGATGAGATCCATGGGGTATTTCCTCCTAATTTATAGGCGTTCTTAACAATTTTCCGTGAGACGGGATCTCAGGCCCGCCTCCTTGACAGAGGACCGCCCTTTTATCAGCCGTAATAGGATACCACACTTCAGGAGAGATTGCAAGCAAAATTTTTCAAAAACCGCAATTTTCTCGGTTTTCCCCGTCAAAACCGCAGGGACAGGCAGGACAGGCCGCCGTCCAGCTTACGGAACTCGGAGGTGTCCACCAGCAGCACCGGGTAGCCCGCCTCCCTCACGGCCCGCTCCACCGCCGGATAGCCCGCGGGGACGATCACCGTGCCGTTGACCCAGATGCAGTTGGCGGCGTAGGCTTCCTCCTCCGGGATGACGATTCTATTGTAGGCGGCAAAGTCCGGCTTGTCCACGAACTCCCCGGAGACCAGCAGATTGTTGTTCTCCAGGTAGTTGACTCCGGTCTTGAGGTGCAGGACCTTCTCCAGGGGCACCTCGGAGCCGGTGAGGCCGTACTTGGCCAGGATGGCCCGGAACTGCCGGATGCCCTCGGCGTTGGTCCGGGCGGAGCGGCCCACGTAGAAGTGGGTGCCCACCATCATCACGTCGCCGCCCTCCAGGGTGCCGGGGGCGCGGATGTGCTCGATCCGTTCCTCCGGGAAGAACTTCCGCACCGCGCCCAGGATCTCGTCCTTCTCCCCGTTCCGGGAGGGTGCGCCGGGGTTGGTGATGATGGCGCAGGGCCCCGCGATCACCGCCGGGTCCTCCACAAAACAGGAGTCCGGGTACCGCTCGTCGGCGGGCAGCACCGTCACATCCACGCCGCAGCGCTCCAGGGCCGCGATGTAGGCGTCATGCTGGCGCAGGGCCAGCTCATAGTTCGGTTTCCCCAGGCCAGGGTCAGAGGTGATACCATCCACCATGGCCCGGCAGGGCCGCCGCACGATCACATGTTGAAACATAGCCGTCGTTTCCTCTCTCCTCTTTTTCAGAGTTTCCACCGCCGCCGGACTGCCGGGCATAAGCCCGTGTGCGATCCGGCGGCGGTGGAAACGGTTTTCCTTATCCTATTTCCGGGATCACTTCATGACCTTGGCCATGATGGCGAGGCCCTGGTCGATCTCGTCCTTGGTGATGACCAGCGGCGGCAGGAGGCGCAGGGTGTCGGCCCCGGCGGTGAGGCACAGCAGGCCCTCCGCCATCAGCTTGTCCTTCAGCTCCTTGTGGGTCATGCCCTGGACGCCCACGCCGATCATCAGGCCCATGCCCCGGATGCCGGAGACATAGGGGCTGTTCAGGGCGGCGATGCCGTCCCGGAGGTACTGGCCCTTCTCCCGGACCGCGGCCAGGAACTCCGGGGTCAGGACGTCCATCACCACATTGCCGGCGGCGGCGGCCATGGGGTTGCCGCCGAAGGTGCTGCCGTGGTCCCCGGCCCGGAGGACGTTGCGGCACTTCTCATTCACCAGGAAGCCGCCGAAGGGCAGGCCGCCTGCGATGCCCTTGGCGAAGGTGCACACGTCGGGCTCGATGCCGAACTGCTGGTAGGCGAAGAGGGTACCGGTGCGGCCGACGCCGGTCTGGACCTCGTCGATGAGGAGCAGCCAGTCCTTCTCGGCGCAGAGCTTGGCCACGGCCTGGACGTAGTCCTTCTGGAGGGGGTTGACGCCTCCCTCACCCTGGATGAGCTCCATCATCACGGCGCAGACGTCGTCCCCGGCCACGGCCAGCAGGTCGTCCATGTCGTTGGCGGCGGCGTAGCGGAAGCCCTCGGTGAAGGGGAAGAAATACTCGTGGAAGTGGTCCTGGCCGGTGGCCTTCAGGGTGGTGATGGTGCGGCCGTGGAAGGAGTTCTTCAGGGTGATGATGGTGGCGCGGCCCTGGCCGTACTTCTCAAAGCTGTACTTCCGGGCGGTCTTGATCATGCCTTCGTTGGCCTCGGCGCCGGAGTTGCCGAAGAAGGCGGCGGCCATGCCGGCGGCGGGGGCCAGCCGGGAGGCCAGCCTGGCGTAGGGCTCGGTGTAGAACAGGTTGGAGATGTGGCCCACCTTCATGGCCTGGTCGTAGATGGCCTTGGCCCAAGTCTCGTTGGCGTAGCCCAGGGAGCAGACGCCGATGCCGGAGGTGAAGTCGATATACTGCTTGCCCTCGGTGTCCCAGAGGGTGGCGCCCTTGCCGTGGTCGATGGCCACCTGGTTCCGCGCGTAGGTCTGGAGGACGTAGCCCTGGTCCAGGGCCTTGATCTCGCTGAATGTCATATGGGTACGCTTCCTTTCTGAAAATGGATCTCACCCGCTCCCCCGCCGCTCCGCAAGCCGCCGCGGGGCGGAGTTGATTCCCGGAGTACAGACAGGAGCGAGGATAAAGCTCTTTCGGCTAACTTTTTTGTTTCAAGAACAGAGACTGACCTGCTTCCATAACGCACCGCGCTTCGTCACCGTGCGGCAGACTTGGTCCCGGTGCACAGATGAGAGCGAGGTCAAAGTTCTTTTTGATGACTTTTTCTTTCAAGAAAAAGTCATTGCCAAATCATGGTGCCGATGCCGGCGTGGGAGAGGACCTCGATCAGGATGGAGTGGGGGATGCGGCCGTCCAGGATGTGGGTGCGGGAGACGCCGCTGCGCACCGCGTCCACGCAGCACTCGGTCTTGGGGATCATACCGCCGGAGATGATGCCGGCCTTGATGAGCTCCGGCACCTCGGAGATGGTGACCCGGGAGATGAGGGTGCTGTCGTCGTTCTTGTCCCGCAGAAGGCCACGCACATCGGTGAGCAGGATCAACTTCTCCGCCCCCAGGGCAATGGCGATCTTGGCGGCGGCGGTGTCCGCGTTGACGTTGTAGCTGGTCTCCTCGTCCACCCCCTGGGCCACGGTGGAGATCACCGGGATGAAGCCGTCCCGGATGGCGTCGTGGATAACCTTGGGGTCCACGGACACGATCCTGCCCACCAGGCCGTAGTCCACGCCGTCCTCCCGGTTGCGGACCGCCTTCAGCATCCCGCCGTCCAGGCCGCAGAGGCCCAGGGCGCTGCCGCCCGCCCGGTTCAGGGTGGCCACCAGGTCCTTGTTCACCTTGCCGCAGAGGACCATCTGGACGATGTTCATGGTCTCCTCATCGGTGTAGCGGAGGCCGTTGACGAACCGGCTCTCCTTGCCGGTCTTTTTCAGCATCTGGTTGATCTCCGGGCCGCCGCCGTGGACCACCACCACGTTGATGCCCACCAGCCGCAACAGGATGATGTCGCTGATAACGGCCTTGCGGAGCTCGTCGGAGATCATGGCGTTGCCGCCGTATTTGATGACCACGGTCTTGCCGTAGTACCGCTGGATATAGGGCAGGGCCTCCACCAGCACCTGCGCCCGGTCGCTGTGATCAAGCTGCATCTACTGTATGCCTCCTTGGCGTCCCCGGCCTATCAGGTCCGATAGTCGCCGTTGATCTTGATATAGTCGTAGGTGATGTCGCAGCCCCAGCAGGTGCACTGGGCATCGCCCTCGCCCATGGTCACGTCGATGACCACCTCGTCCTCGGTGAGGATCTTCTTGGCCAGGTCCTCGTCGAAGTCCAGGCCCCTGCCCTGCCTGCACACGTCGATGCTGCCGGCGGCGGAGGCGAAGGCCACGTCCACCTTCTCCGGGTCGAACTGCTCCCCTGAGTAGCCCAAGGCGCAGAGCACCCGGCCCCAGTTGGCGTCGCAGCCGAAGATGGCCGCCTTGGTGAGGGTGGAGGAGATCACGGACTTGGACAGGGTCTCGGCCTGCTTCTCGCTGGCCGCGCCCTTGACGACGCAGGTGATAAGGTGCTTGGCGCCCTCGCCGTCCTTGGCCATCATCCGGGCCAGGCGGACGCCCAGGTCCTTCAGGGCCTCCACAAAGGCGGCGTAGTCCTCGCCCTTTTCGGTGATCTCTGCGTTGCCCGCGAGACCGTTGGCCAACACGCAGCAGGTGTCGTTGGTGGAGGTGTCGCCGTCCACGCTGATGCGGTTGAAGCTCACCGCCGCCACCTCCAGCAGCGCCTCCCGGATCATGGCCGGGGAGATGGCGCAGTCGGTGGTGATGAAGCAGAGCATGGTGCCCATGTTGGGGTGGATCATGCCGCTTCCCTTGGCGATGCCGCCCATGCGGACAGTCTTGCCGCCGACAGTAGTCTCCACCGCCACTTCCTTCTTCACTGTGTCGGTGGTCATGATGGCGTTGGCCGCGCCGTCAGAGCCAGCGGCGCTGTGCTCCAGCATACCGTACAGGGCGGGCACGCCGTCCTCGATGACGTTCACCCGGATGGTCTGGCCGATGACGCCGGTGGAGGCCACCACGATGTCCTCCGGGGCGCAGCCGATGGCCTTGGCCGCCGCCGCGCACATCCGCTCCGCGTTCTCCTCCCCGTGGGGGGCGCAGGCGTTGGCATTGCCGCTGTTGGCGATGACCGCCCGGGCCGTGCCGTCGGCCAGATGGGCCTTGGTGACGTGGATGGGGGCCGCCTTCACCACGTTGGTGGTGAACACCGCCGCCGCCGCACAGGGCACGTCGGAGACGATGAGGGCCAGGTCCTTCTTCTCCGTGTTGTGGGTCTTGACGCCCACGTGGAGCCCCGCTGCCCGGAACCCCTGGGCGGCGCACACGCCGCCGTCGATCTGCTTGATCATAGATGTTTCTCCTTATAAAGTCAGCCCGGCCAGCTCGTCAAAGCCGAGCATCAGATTCATGTTCTGGACCGCTGCGCCGCTGGCGCCCTTGCCCAAATTATCAAATACAGCAGTCACTATAAAGCGCTCATCATTGCCTGCCAGAAACAGCGTCATATCGTCGCGGCCCGCCATCTGACCGCCGTAGAACTTGGAGCTGGGCTCGATGCCGCCCTCCGGGTCGGTGGGATCCCCCGCCACCCGGACCAGCGTCTGGCCCGCGTAATAATCGCAGAGCTTCTGCCAGACCTGGTGGAGGGTGGTCACCCCCCGCAGCTGGCCCATGTGGAGAGGCACGGTGGTGGCCATGCCCTTGTAGTAGTCGTCCACGATGGGACAGAAGATGGGGGCGGTCTCCAGGGCGCACACCTTCTGCATCTCCGGCAGGTGCTTGTGCTTCTGGTTGATGCCGTAGATCCCGGGGCTGTCCATGGGCGGGTGCTTCCCCGGCCCCTCATACTGGGCGATCATCTTCTTCCCGCCGCCGGAGTAACCAGTGAGGGAGAAGCAGCTCAGCAGCGCGTCCCTGGGCAGCAGCCCCATGTGCACCAAGGGATAGACGATGGACACGAACCCGCTGGCGTGGCAGCCGGGGTTGGCCACCCGCTTGCTGCCAACGATCCTCTCCCGGTGCTCCGCGGACAGCTCCGGGAAGCCATAGACCCAGCCCTCCGCTGTCCGGTGGGCGGTGGAGGCGTCGATGACCCGGGTGTTGGGGTTTTCAATAAGGCTCACCGCCTCCACGGCGGCGGCGTCGGGCAGGCACAGGAACACCAGGTCCGCGGCGTTCAGGAATCTCTT
Organism: uncultured Oscillospiraceae bacterium; assembly: GCA_947589745.1. GTDB lineage: Bacteria > Bacillota > Clostridia > Oscillospirales > Oscillospiraceae > Pelethomonas. The sequence continues at coordinate 8,883 of CANQCS010000077.1, read as the reverse complement.
CCGCTCCGCCGTATCCTTCCGCTTGTCCTCGTCGATCAGCAGCAGGGTGACGTCCTCCCTGGCCGCCAGGCGCTCATAGATCTGGAGGCCGGTGGTGCCCTCTTTTCCGTCAATATATACGGTTGGTTTGCTCATGGTCTTCTTACCTCCGATGGGCGGCGATAAACTTCCGCAGCTCCCCGATCTGCCGGGTGGTCTCGCTGACGGCGGGGCCGCCGTAGCTGGACCGCAGGCTCATGCAGTTCTCCAGGTTCAGTGCCTCGTACACGTCCTCGCCGAAGAGCGGGGACACCTCCCGAAGCTCGTCCAAGGTCAGTTCCTCCAGGGTCTTGCCCTTGTCGCCGCAGGAGGCCACCAGGCGGCCCACCACGGTGTAGGCGTCCCGGAAGGGCATCCCCTTCTTGGTCAGGTAGTCGGCGCAGTCCGTGGCGTTGATGAAGCCCTTTCCCGCCGCCCGGCGCATGTTGTCCGGCAGCACCCGCATGGTCCGCAGCATCCCGGTGAACACCGGCAGGCACATCTTCACCGTGTCGATGGCGTCGAACACCGGCTCCTTGTCCTCCTGCATATCCTTGTTGTACGCCAGAGGCAGCCCCTTCATGGTGGTCAGCAGCCCCATGAGGCTGCCGTACACCCGGCCGGTCTTGCCCCGGACCAGCTCGGCCACGTCCGGGTTCTTCTTCTGGGGCATGATGGACGAGCCCGTGGAGTAGGCGTCGTCCAGCTCGATGAACTTGAACTCCCAGCTGCACCAGAGGATCGTCTCCTCGGAGAAGCGGCTGAGGTGCATCATCAGGATGGAGAGGGCGCTCAAAAGCTCGATGGCGTAATCCCGGTCGCTGACGCCGTCCAGGCTGTTGGTGCAGGGGGCGTCAAAGCCCAAATCCCCGGCCGTCTGCCAGCGGTCGATGGGGTACGTGGTCCCCGCCAGGGCGCCGCTGCCCAGGGGGCAGACGTTCATGCGCTTCCCGCAGTCCTCCAGCCGTGTCACGTCCCGCTCCAGCATGGCCCCGTAGGCCAGCAGGTGCTGGGCAAAGGAGATGGGCTGGGCCCGCTGCAGATGGGTGTACCCCGGCATGACGGCGGTCTGATACTTCCCCGCCTGCTCCGCCACGGCCTCCTGGAGGTCCAGCACCTGACCGATGACCTCCGCGATCTCATGGCGGAGATAGAGCCGCAGGTCCACCGCCACCTGGTCGTTCCGGCTGCGGGCGGTGTGGAGCCGCTTGCCGGCGTCGCCGATGCGCTGTGTCAGCAGGGCCTCCACGTTCATGTGGATATCCTCGTTGTCCTCCGTCAGCTCCACGGCCCCGGACTCGATGTCCGCCAGCACGCTCTCCAGGCCCGCCTGGATGGCCCGCTGGTCCTCCCAGGTCAGGATGCCCTGTTGGGCCAGCATCTTGGCGTGGGCCATGCTGCCCTGGATGTCCTCCCGGTACATCCGACCGTCAAACCGGATGGAGGAGTTGAAATCGTTTACCAGACTGTCCGTCTCCTTGCGGAACCGTCCGCCCCAAAGCTTCATAACACTGTATCCCTCTCGATGGTTTCTGAAAACGGGAACGGGCGGAGGCTGATCCTGCCCCCGCCTTTTCCTATTTATATATATGTAGCGCGGTGCGATCACTTGATCTTGCCCTGATCCCGGAGGGCCTGGACGGTGTCGGGCAGGCCCCAGAGGTTGATGAACCCGGTGGCGTCGGCCTGGTTGTAGTCGCTCTCCTCGAAGGTGACCAAGTCCACGGAGTGGAGAGTCTCCGGGGAGGTGACGGAGGCGGTGATGATGTTGCCCTTGTAGAGCTTCAGCTTCACCTGGCCGGTGACGTGCTCCTGGGTCTTCTTGGCGAAGGCGGTGAGGCACTCCCGCAGGGTGGAGAACCACTTGCCGTTGTACACCAGGTCGGCGTAATCCACGGCCAGCTTGCTCTTCATATGGGCGGTGTCCTTGTCCAGGGTGATCATCTCCAGCACCTCGTGGGCCTTGTAGAGGATGGTGCCGCCGGGGGTCTCATAGACGCCGCGGTCCTTCATGCCCACCAGCCGGTTCTCCACGATGTCAAGGATACCGATGCCGTTGGCCCCGCCCAGCTTGTTCAGCTTGCGGATGATGTCGCTGGCCTTCATCTGCTCGCCGTCGATGGCCACGGGCACGCCCTTGACGAAGTCCAGGGTCACATAGGTGGGCTCGTCGGGGGCCATGGCCGGGCTGACGCCCATCTCCAGGAAGCCGGGCTTGTCATACTGGGGCTCGTTGGCGGGGTCCTCCAGGTCCAGGCCCTCGTGGCTCAGGTGCCACAGGTTCTTGTCCTTGGAGTAGTTGGTCTCGCGGCTGATCTTCAGGGGCACCTTGTGGGCCTCGGCGTAGTCGATCTCCTCCTCGCGGCCCTTGATGGACCACTCCCGCCAGGGGGCGATGATCTTCAGGTCGGGGGCGAAGCGCTTCACGCCCAGCTCGAAGCGGACCTGGTCGTTGCCCTTGCCGGTGCAGCCGTGGCAGACAGCGTCGGCGCCCTCCTTGCGGGCGATCTCCACCAGATGCTTGGCGATGATGGGCCGGGCAAAGGCGGTGCCCAGCAGGTAGTCCTCGTACTTGGCGCCCATCATCATGGAGGGGATGATGACGTCGTCCACCATCTCGTCCACCATGTCCACGATATACAGCTTGGAGGCGCCGGTCTTGATGGCCTTCTCCTCCAGGCCCTCCAGCTCGTCGCCCTGGCCCACGTCGGCCGCCATGGCGATGATCTCAGGATTGTTGTAGTTCTCCTTCAGCCAGGGAATAATAATGGAAGTGTCCAGGCCGCCGGAATAGGCCAGCACGATTTTTTTGATCTCTTTGTTGCTCATTGGAATATCCCTCCGAAAAAATGCGTTGCAAACCGCTTGGGTTTTGTGAATAGATATTACAACATTCCGTGTTTTTATTCAATACATAGTTCTTATAAATTCCCCGCGTCCGCCCTCCCCCGCTCTTGTGCATTTTACCCGAATTCCCCGTTTTCTGTCCGCACGGCCGGGACAGAGGACCTCTGCCGGGGGCTGGCGGGGATACGCCGGAAATCCATTTATGCTGCATACTGTGTATATTCTCCGGCGACGCTGAAGAATATTTCCATATTTTCCGAAAAAAAAGCACAAATTCTCTGGCGTTTTTCAAACGGGTCTGTTATAATGGGTTAGGCAAGCTGTTCCGCCTCCTTACCGGGCGGGCGGCGTCCAAAATATTTCTTCGGAAAGAGGAGGAGAGACCATGAAACTATTTGGTAAGGAAGTCCGCGAGACGAGCCCGCAGGATTTCCACGGCGCGATTCCCTTCACCCAGGCGATCCCCCTGGGGCTCCAGCACGTGCTGGCCATGTTCGTGGGCAACCTGACCCCGCTGATGATCATCTGCGGCGCCGGGTACTGCGGCATCAGCACCACTGACCCCGGCCTGTACGTCACGCTGCTCCAGAACACCATGCTGGCGGCAGGCATCATCACTCTGATCCAGCTGTGGTCCATCGGCCCCATCGGCGGCCAAGTGCCTGTCATCATGGGCACCAGCTCCGGCTTCCTGGGCGTCATGCAGGGCGTGGCCACCAACCCCGCCATCGGCGGCGGCATCGTGGCATACAGCTGTATCATCGGCGCCGGCATGATAGGCGGTTTGTGTGAAGCCGTACTGGGCTTCTTCATCAAGCCCCTGCGGAAGTTCTTCCCCCCGGTGGTCACCGGCTGCGTGGTGCTGGCCATCGGCCTGTCCCTGATTTCCGTGGGCGTCAACAACTTCGCCGGCGGCAACGGCAAGCCCGACTTCGGCTCTGTTGAGAACCTGCTCATCGGCCTGTGCGTACTGATCGTCATCGTGGCTCTGAAGCACTTCACCAAGGGCCTTACCAGCACCTCGTCCATCCTGATCGGCATTATCTTCGGCTACATCCTCTGCGCCATCCTGGGCTTCATCCTCCCCACCACCGGCGTCACCGCCGACGGCACGGAGTACACCAAGAGCTGGGTGCTGAACTGGCAGCAATTCAAGGACGCTCAATGGTTCTCCGTACCCAAGATCATGCCGGTGAAGCCCACCTTCAACGTGACCGCCATTCTCTCCATCATCATCATGTTCCTGGTCACCGCCGTGGAGACCATCGGCGATATCTCCGGGTGCATTGAGGGCGGCATGGGCCGTGAGGCCACCGCCAAGGAGCTGTCCGGCGGTATCGTCTGCGACGGCACCGGCTCCTTCATCGCCTCCCTGTTCGGCTGTCTGCCCACCACCTCTTTCTCCCAGAACGTTGGTCTGGTGGCCATGACCAAGGTGGTCAACCGCATGGCCCTCACCTGCGGCGCCATCTTCCTGATCCTGGCGGGCCTCAGCCCCAAGCTGGCCGCCATCATCTCCATCATGCCCGCCTCTGTGCTGGGCGGCGCGGCCGTCATGATGTTCGCCTCCATCGCCGTGTCCGGCATCTCCCTGCTGACCAAGTACGGCGTCACCAACCGGGTGGTCACCATCGTCTCCATCGCCATGGGCCTGGGCTACGGCCTTGGCGCCACCGCCAACGCCCTCTCCGGCCTGCCCCAGTCCGTGTCCCTGATCTTCGGCGGCTCCGGCATCGTTCCCGCCGCTGTGATCGCTCTGCTCCTCAACATCCTCATCCCCAAGACCCAGGAGGATCTGGACAACGAGGCAGCATACGCCGCCAAAGAGGCGGCGAAGGCCAAAAATTAATTCAATTCTATAAAAGAGGGCCTGCCCGAGGGCAGGTCCTCTTTTATTCCTTTTTCCAAGCATGGTGCCGTGGGGCTTCCAGCCCCTCAGTGGACGGTAGGGACCTTCGGTCCCTGCTGACCCTGGGGTACTTTTCCCTCGCAGGAAAAGTACCCAAAAGTGCGCTTAAGGGGGCTCGCGCCCCCTTAAGAATCCCTGCCGTTTGGAGGGACGTCAAGGGCAGATGGGTGTTGGGTAGGACCCAGAGAAAGCATTCATCGGTACTGCGGTGTTATTTTTCCGTAGTCTTACTGCTGGTTGCTCCGTTCTACTACGCAATTGATGGCGCGGTTCTATTCGGGCCGTAGACGGAAATCTGTCCTTTGCGTAGTGGAACGGAGCAGGACGCAGTCGGACAAAGTAAAAACGACCAGCGCACCCAATGTCCGGTTTCGCCGCCCCAAGCGGCGAAACTTGCGCCGCAGCAGGATCTCCTTGGGGACATACTCAAACAGCCGCTTCGCCTCATACACGGGCCCCGGCTCGGTTTAGACCAAACCAGCCACAGGGGGAGCGCAAAACAAAATAAAAAATGAGGAAAGATTTTTAAGAAAACCTTGGTTTTCTTAAACGTGCTTTTGGTGACTTTTCCCACGGGGGAAAAGTCACCAGGGGAAAGCAGGGGCCCCCGGCCCCTACCCAAGCCCGGTGGGGGCGGAGCCCCCTACCTCCATCCCGGGTGCAGAACCCTTACGGCTGCCGGGAGTCTCCCAAAAAGAACACCGCCAGCATCCCCGGCCCCACATGGGAACCGCTCACGGGCTCGTGAACGGTAATAATGAGCTGCTCCGGTTCCGCGATGGCGCGGATCTTTTCCGCCAGGGCCTCTGCCTCGGCGAGGCAGTCGCCGTGGGAGATAAATACCCGCCCACGGTCCTGGATCCGCTTGCGGTACAGCTCCGCCAGCGCGTCCACCGCCCGCTTCCGGCCCCGGGACTGCCCGCAGAGGACGATGTGCCCCTCCTCGTCCCCGCGGAGAATGGGCTTCACCTGGAGCATGGTGCCCACCAGCATGGTGGCCGTATTGATGCGGCCCGTCTGCCGCAGAAACGCCAGGTCGTCCACCGTGAAAAACTCGCACAGCCTCGCCCGATCCTCCAGCAGGCCCGCGTAGGTCTCCTCCAGACTCTTTCCCGCCTTCTGCGCATCCCACGCCCGGCACACCAGAAGCCCTGTCCCACAGCCGCAGCCCAGGCTGTCAAGTATCTTTACCTGCCGGCCGGGGAACTCCTCCATCAGCGCCTGCCCGGCGGCGGCAGCGGCGGCGCAGGTGCCGCTGATGCCCGAGGACATCCCCAGATACAGCACGTCCTTTCCCTCCGCCAGGATGGGGCGGAAGCACTGCTCAAACTCCCCGCTGTTGATGAGGGAGGTCTTTACCTTGGAGCGGTTGCGCAGCTTGTCGTAGTAGGCGTGGCTGTCGTAGTCCTCCGGGTACAGGGGGCACTCCCCCACCTTGCCGTCGATCCAAAACGTGAAAGTCATCATCGTCACGCCCATCTCCTGGGCGATGGCCTTGGGCAAATTGCTGGCCGTATCTGTCACGATGGAAAATGCCATTGGAAACCCTCCAATCTAATATCGGATATTATTATATACCGTTTGATCTATCATGTAAAGAGGGCACGGCAAATTTTCCATATCCTTTCCAGTCCTGCCGCTCCTTACCGTAGGCGCGGCGCGATACATAGCTGCGTGAGATACCGTACTCGGCGGCCAGTTCCCGCTGGGTGCGGGGGGCCTTGCCGCCCAGGCCGTAGCGTTTGCGGATGATGTCAGCCTCCCGCTCCGTCAGGCACTCGTCCACCAGACGCCGGACCCGGATATGGCTCTCCCGGGTCTCCAGGTCGTCCAGCATGGTGTCCTCCACCCCCACCACGTCCAGGATGCTCAGGTCGTTGCCGTCCTTGTCGGTCTCCAGGGTCTCGGACAGGGAGATCTCCCCCTGGAGCTTCTTCTGGCTGCGGAAGAACATCAGGACCTCGTTTGCTATCTTCACCTAACGGACACACATCACTCCTTTCGCCCGCCTCATCAAAATTTACCGTACCATCGTTATCCTGGACGATAGCTTTCCTTGCCGGCTCCTTCGGGAACTGATGTTGATAGTCAGACCCAAAAAAGACAATATGGATATTCGTCCCGTCCCAAATGATCTCCTTAACGAACATACGAATCGCTGCTCTCTTCTGCTCCACAGTCATGTCATCGACCGTATCTCTAAAATGGACCAGCATCTGCGACAGCAGCTCAAACCGTTCTCCCGTGATATCGTTGGTCGCTATGATCCCATTTAGGTTTGTGATCCTATCCTTGATCTTCTCATTTTTGGCATGAAGCTCTTCGATCTGCGCGATAAGGTATTCCTGCGCAGCAGTGTCTGCCGTCCTGCCTATCACAGATACGATACCTTTGATCTCGCTCTCGTTATCCGCCAAATTCCTTTTTAACTGCTCGATCTCTTTCACATATTCGCTCTTATCGCCAGTCAGCGACTGATTACTTCGATCAAGCTGTTTGAAATATATCGAATCACTCTCACTCTGCAGTTTTAGCTCTTGGATCACTTGCCTATCCAGTTCATTCCCGTTGCAGTCTTTGATATTGCACTGATGTCCGTTGCTCCGTTCCTTCATCGTACATTTGTACACATATAGCAGTTCCCCTCTGCTGTTCACCCTGGTGGTCAGCTTGGGACGCATGAAGTCTCCGCAATTACCACAGATAAGCAGGCCCGACAGTAACGCCACGCTGCTCCTTGGCTTACGGTAGCTCTTCGACTTGTTGATATCCAACATCGACTGTACCTTCACCCAAGTTCGCCCATCGATCACACCCTCATGGCCTCCAACAGACACGACCCACTCATTGATAGGTTTGACCCGATTCGTCTTACCGCTCCGCTGGTCAGTCCTATTATAGGCCATGACGCCATGCTTGCCGTCAAACTCGCATTCCTCTGAGAAAATATTTGCCTTCTCATTTTCGAAGTAACGATAAGCGTCTTCGTCAGCTATCATGTAGACTGGATTCGTCAAAATAGCCCGGATAGAGAACCTTGTGAATCGCCTGTCGTTCTTCGTGTAGTACCCGTGATTCAAAAGATATGTGTCTACTTTTGTCAGCGAGTTCGTCTCAAGGAACATCTTGTAGATCAGTTTGACGATCTCGATCTCCTCCGGGAGGATCTTCAGACGGTAAGCCTTTTTCTGTTTCCCGTCTACGTTCACTTTTACGACGCCCTCAGACTCGTACCCCGTAGGCGTTATCCCTCCAAGCCAGCGTCCCGTCTTACTGAGCTCGTGCATATTGTCCCTGATACGCTCCGCGATAGTCTCACGTTCCAATTGAGAGAACACAGAAGATATGTACATCATCGCCCTTCCCATAGGAGATGACGTATCAAACTGCTCCTTGATCGAGACGAAATCGATCTTCATCTCATTCAGCTCTTCGATCAAGTTGGCAAAGTCTCCTATGTTGCGGCTGATACGGTCAAGCCGGTAAACCACGATGACGGAGAATTTCTTTTTCTTGGCATCCGCCATCATCTTTTTGAAATGTGGCCTATTCAACGTGCCGCCGGAAAATCCTTCGTCTTCATAGACGGCCGTATGATCTAAGGCATTTTGTCCATAGTGCAACTGGATATATTGCTTGCACATTTCTATCTGGTTTTCGATACTCTCGCCTTTCCCGGTGAATTTTGATTTCCGTGAGTAAATAGCGATTGAGTCTCCCATACCAATCATCTCCGTTATGATTCTATAACAATCATAACACAACAGATGATTTCTGTAAATAGCTTTAAGGCAAAAAAATAGGGCGTACCGCTATTCAGCAGCCGCCCTATAAAACAAAACAACTATACTTGTTAAAACACTTCAGAGCATATTCGAGCGGAGTATCAGACCTTCAGTGAACATTTGTAGCCACAGAAAGCCCCACCGCAACTGACTTTATCAGTTTGCGGTGGGGCTTTTTTTGTTTTCCGCCATAACATTTCTGATACCGAGACAACGGGGTGTGCTTATACCTCCTATTCACTTCCCGACTAGTGTTCTGTAAAAACTAAAACTTCACAACAGGGTAGAGATGCTTCAACTTGGACCTGGCGTCGTTGGTTGTGA
>CANQCS010000076.1 GCA_947589745.1 uncultured Oscillospiraceae bacterium | reverse complement strand
CATCGCCCAGGCCCTGCTGGGGGACCCCCGGGTCATCATCCTGGACGAGCCCACGGTGGGGCTGGACCCCATTCAAATTCTGGAGATCCGGGACCTCATTAAAGAACTGGGCCGGACCCACACGGTGGTGTTCAGCTCCCACATCCTCTCCGAGGTCCAGACCATCTGCGACCAGATCCTCATTATTGCCCACGGCAAGCTGGCGGCTTTCGGCCAGCCGGAGGACCTGGAGAAGCAGCTGCTGGCCCCCAGCGAGATCGACCTGACGGCGGACGCGGGGCCTGATACGGTGAAGGAAATTCTCTCCCGGGTGGCCCAGATCACGGAGCTGACGGTAAAAGAGACGGAGCCCGGCGTCACGGCGGCCCGCATCCGCACCGGCTGCGACGATATCTATGAGGTGTCCCGCTCCGTCTTCTTCGCCTTCGCGGCGGCGGAGACGGCCCTGCTGGAAATGAGCCTGAAGAAGGCCAACCTGGAGGACATCTTCCTGGAGCTGACGGAGCGGACGGAGGACGCGCCGGAGGATTCCGAAAAACCTGAGGAAAGCGAGGCGGCGGAGGAATGACCGCGGTATTGAAGCACGAGCTGAAGAGCTATTTCCACTCCCTGACGGCCTATGTGTTCGGGGCGTTCCTGCTGGTGTTCGTGGGCCTGGGGGCGCTGATCTACAACATCCAGTCGGCCTACAGCAACTTTGAGTTCGTCCTCAGCTTCTGCTGCCTGGTGTTCGTGGTGATCGTGCCCATCCTGACCATGGGGACCATCGCCGGGGAGCGGCGGCAGCGGACGGACCAGCTGCTCTACTCCCTGCCCATCACCACCACGGAGGTGGTGCTGGGGAAGTACCTGGCCCTGCTGGCGGTGTACCTGGTCCCCCTGGCGGTGATCTGCCTGTACCCGCTGATCTTCGCCCGGTTCGGGGATGTGTACCTGCCCACCGCCTACGGCTCCATCGCGGCCTTCTTCTTCCTGGGGGCGGCGCTGCTGGCGGTGGGGGTGTTCCTGTCCTCCCTGACGGACAACCAGGGGTTTGCCGCGGGCCTCGGCGTGGCGGTGATCCTGTTCAACTACTACAGCGTCAGCCTGTCGGAGTACGCCTCCCAGTCCACCATCGGCTCGGTCATCGCCCTTCTGGCGGTCATCCTGGCCCTGGGGGCGCTGGTGCGGTATCTGACGAAAAACACCGACCTGGCCTACGGCCTCTGCATCGTCCTGGTGCTGGCCCTGGCGGCGGTGATCTGGCTGGACAGCGATCTCCTGGAGGGCCTGCTGCCCAAGGCTATGTCCACCCTGTCCCTCTTTGAGCGGTTCTATGTGTTCGTCAACGGGGTGTTCGACCTGACCGGCATCGTGTACTACCTGACGGTGATCGTGTTCTTCCTGTTCCTGTCGGTGCAGTCTTTGGAGAAACGGAGGTATAACTGATGAAGCAGAAACGCGCAGAGGGCGGCAACCGCCTGGCCCTCCGGGGCGGGGCCTACTCCCTGATCATCACGGCCATCGTGCTGGCGATCCTGGTGGGGGTGAACATCTTCGCCTCCGCCCTGCCCGCCACGGCCACCAAGTACGACATGAGCGCCACCCAGCTCTACTCCGTCACCAGCAACACCAAGGTGGTGCTGAACAACCTGCAGCAGGACGTGACCATCTACTGGGTGGTCCAGGCGGACGAGGAGGACGACGTGCTGGAGAACCTGCTGGCCAAGTACGAGAGCCTGTCCTCCCACGTCTCGGTGGTCAAGCGGAACCCGGACGTGTACCCCACCTTCGCCGCCCAGTACACCGACGAGGACGTGCCCAACAACAGCCTCATCGTGGAGAGCGGGGACCGCAGCCGGTATGTGTCCTACGATGACATCTACCTCCGGGAGGCGGATATCTACTCCTACACCTACAACACCTCCTTTGACGGCGAGGGGGCCATCACCTCGGCCATCGACTACGTGGTCACCGAGGACCTGCCCAAGCTCTACACCCTGGAGGGCCACGGGGAGGCGGACCTGCCCGCCACCTTCGCCGACCAGATCGAAAAGGAGAACATCGAGGTGGAGAGCCTGTCCCTGCTGACCACCGACGCCGTGCCGGAGGACGCGGACTGCCTGCTGCTCTACGCGCCGGAGAGCGACCTGTCCGAGGCGGAGGCGGAGCTGCTGGCGGACTACGTGTCCGGCGGCGGCAAGCTGCTGGTGATGGCGGGGCCCCCGCGGGAGGGTACGCTCACCAACCTCCAGAGCCTCCTGACCCGCTACGGCGTGGAGCCGGTGGAGGGCATCGCGGTGGACACGGACCCGGAGGGGTATCTGGCCTATGAGGGCCCGTCGGTGCTGATCCCCACGCTGGAGAGCAGCGACGTCACCGACTCTCTTCTGGAGGAAAAATACTACGTGATGATGCCCGTCTCCCAGGGATTGGACGTGTCCGGGGCCGGAAGCGGCGTCACTCCCCTGCTGACCACCGGGGACACCGCCTTCAGCAAGATCGCCGGGTACGGGCTGACCACCTACGAGAAGGAGGACGGCGACATCGACGGCCCCTTTGCCCTGGCGGTCTCCGTGGAGGACGGCGGGGGCCGGATGATCTGGTTCACGTCCTCCTACTTCCTGGAGGACATGTTCAACGCCTACTCCTCCGGGGCCAACGGCGACCTGGCCATGAACGCCCTCTCCGCCCTGGTGGGGGAGCGGGAGGCCATGGCCATCCGCAGCAAGTCCCTGAACTACAACTATCTGACCATCAGCGAGTCCACCGCCTCCCTCCTGACCACGGTGATGGTGGGCGTGTGCCCCCTGGCCTTCCTGGCCGTGGGTACTGTGGTGGTGCTGAGAAGAAGGAGGCTGCAGCATGAAGCGGTCTAAGAAGCTGGCGCTCCTGCTGGGGGTGCTGGTGCTGGTCTCCCTCGCCGCCTTTGCCGCCCTGCGGCACGAGGAGCGGGTGGAGCAGATCAAGAACAGCGACGAGGTCGTCCTGGAGCTGCCCACGGACACCATCCAGGCGGTGACCTGGGAGCAGAACGGCACCACCCTGGCCTTCCACCGGGACGGCCAGTGGCGCTGGGATGAGGACGGCGCGTTCCCGGTAGACGACGAGAAGATCGACGGCATCCTGGAGCGGTTCGCGTCCTTCGGCGTGTCCTTCGTCATCGAGGACGTGGAGGACTACGCCCAGTACGGCCTGGACGACCCGGTGTGCACCATCGGCCTGACCACGGAGGACCAGAGCTATACGGTCACCCTGGGCAGCTTCAGCAATATGGACCAGCAGCGGTACGTGTCCCTGGGGGACGGGAACGTGTACCTGGTCCAGGACGACCCCATGAACGACTTCGAGGCGGAGCTCAGCGACTTCATCCGCAACGACACGACGCCGGACTTTGACCGGGTGACCGGCATCGAGTTCACCGGCGCGGAGAGCTACGCCGTCACCTACGCCTCGGACAGCCCGGACACCTACTGCGCCGACGACGTGTACTTCACGGAGCGGAACGGGAGGAACCTCCCCCTGGATACCGCCCGGATCACCACCTATCTCCAGCGCATCAGCAGCCTGGACCTGACCGACTACGCCACCTACAACGCCACGGCGGAGGAGCTGGAGAGCTTTGGCCTCACGGACCCGGAGCTGACGGCGACGGTGAACTACATCGTGGAGGATGACGACGGCAACGAGACGCCGGAGACCATCACCCTCCACGTCAGCCGGAACCCGGAGGAACAGGCCGCCGCCGAACAGGCGGAGGCCGACGGCGAGGAGACCATCCCGGAGGTCACCGGCTATGTCCGGGTGGGCGAGTCCCAGATCGTCTACCGCATCCCCGCCGCCGACTGCGAGGCCCTGCTGGCCTGCGGCTATGACTCCCTGCGGCACCGGGAGGTGCTGACCGCGGACTTTGCAGATGTGACCCAGCTGGACGTGTCCCTGGAGGGGACGGACTACACCCTCACCGCCCAGGGCGAGGACGAGGACCGCACCTGGTCCTACCAGGGGGAGGAGCAGGATATCTCCGCCCTGCAAAGCGCCCTGGAGTCCCTGACGGCGGACAGCTTCACCGACGAACAGCCCTCCGGCAAGGAGGAAATTTCCCTGACAGTCCACCTGGATAACGAGAACTTCCCGGAGGTCAGCATAGCGCTGTACCGCTATGACGGCGAATCCTGCCTCGCGGAAGTGGATGGCGAGCCGGTATCGCTGGTGCCCCGTTCCGGGGTCGTGGACCTGATGGAAGCGGTCAACGGAATCGTACTGCAGCACGCCAATTGACAGAAGCCACCACAGGGCGGCGGGGAAAACCCCGCCGCCTTTGTGTTTTAGAAAAAGGTACTTGCCCATCCGAAAAACGTCCGCTATAATAGAGCACATACTCCCCCCAAAAGGCCGACAAGAACCATCCCCCAATTGCGTAGTGGAACGGAGCAACCGGCAGTAAGAATACGGAAAAAAACAAACCAGCACCCCCGATGAAAGCCTTCTCTGTCCCCTAGTCCCACCATCCATTCACCCCGAAAAAAGGGGTCCAGACCGTAGGTCTGGCGGTTTTTTGGTGACTTTTTGTCCGCACAAAAAGTCACCCAGGGTGAGCAGGGACCGAAGGTCCCTACCCAAACCCCCGAGGGGCTGGAAGCCCCCCGGCACCCAGTCCCCCGCCAACAAGAAATCTATTCTAACGTTTAGGACACCACTATGACTACGGAATATTACAATTATAAAGGTACCACCCTCTGTACAGACACCCCCCTCCCCTACGAAAAAATATCCTCCCTGCCGGGGACCGGCGAGGTAGTATATCTTTTCCGCCGCGCCCCCCTGACGGGGCGGGACAGCTTCGCTGTCACCTCCCCGGCCGACCTCACCGCCCTGGAGGGCGTTGACACTCTGGACGCGAACGCCCCCGCGCCGGGGGCCCTCCCGGCGGACCTGTCCGCCGCTATCGCGGCGGGCCGCGTCCGGGCGGCCAACGCCGCCCACCCCCGCTGGGAGGAGCTGCTGACACCTCCTGCCGGGAGGCGGAGGCTGCGCCTCCACCTCCTGGCCCTGGGGGATGTAGGCAGCACGCTGGCCATCGGCCTCCGGCTGCTGGGCGCGGACGCGCTCACCGGCATCGGCATCTGCGACGTGCGCCCCGGCGTGGCCCCCCGGTGGGAGTTCGAGCTGAACCAGATCGCCCTCCCCGGCGACCCGGACGCCTTCCCGCCGGTGGAGGTGGTGGACGCGGACCACATCTTCGACTGCGACGTGTTCCTGTTCTGCGCGTCCCTGTTCGTGCCGGACACGGAGGTCAAGAGCGGCGACGTCCGCATGGCCCAGTACGAGAAGAACAAGGGCCTGGTGTCCCTCTACGCCCGCATGGCCCGGGACCGGCACTACCGGGGCCTCTTCTGCGTGGTCAGCGACCCGGTGGACCCCCTGTGCAGGGCGGCCCTCCTGGCCAGCAACCGCAACGAGGCCGGGGAGCTGGACTACAGGGGCCTGTTCCCCCACCAGGTCCGGGGCTTCGGCCTGGGAGTGATGAACGCCCGGGCGGCGTACTATGCCAAAAAGGAGGGCCGCTTCGCGGACTTCCTTGTTGACGGCCGGACGTTTGGCCCTCATGGGGAGGGCCTGATCGTGGCCAACTCCGTGAGCCGTTATGACAACGGCCTGTCCGTGGAGCTGACGGAGATGACCAAGCGGGCCAATCTCGCCCTCCGGGAGCTGGGGTACAAGCCCTACGTGGCCCCGGCGCTCTCTTCAGGCGCACTCAGTGTGCTCCTGTGCCTCCGGGGGGAGTGGCATTGCTCCTCGGTGTTTCTGAACGGCGTGTTTTTCGGCGTCCGCAACAGGTTGACGGCTCGGGGGATCGAGATTGAGCGGGTGCCGCTGGCCGAGGAACTGCGGACTAGAATCCTGGAAACAATGGACCAGCTTAAATCGATAGATTGATCGAGGGGGCCTCCGGCCCCCACCGGGTCTGATGCGCACCCCCGATGGGTGCGCCCCTGGGGTACTTTTTGTGCAAACAAAAAGTACCCAAAAAATTGCTCAAGGGGCTACGCCCCTTGAGAATCCCTCGGGGAGGACGGTTAAGGACAGTTTCCCGATAGAACGTACCCAGAGAAAGCATTCATCGGGGGTGCTTTCTCTTTTTTTCCGTAGTCTTACTGCTGGTTGCTCCGTTCTACTACGCAATTGAGGGCGCGGTGCTTGTCGGCGGGACCTGGAAATTTTCCGTGACAATGGGGAAAAGAGAGTGTATAATGGTGCCGATACTCGGAAAGTTGAACCTTTCCGAAAAAATTAGGAGGAAGAGAGATATGAAAAAAAGACTGCTATCTATCCTGTTGGCGCTGAGTCTGGCGCTGGCGCTGCTGCCGGGGACGGCTTTGGCGCTGTCTATGAAGGACGACGACGATGTGGCGTACCCCGTCACCGGCGGCAACATCTATTTCGATAAGGCCACGGGGAGGGTCACGGGCTGCGACCAGACCGTGACGGCGGCGGACATCCCGTCGGAGATCGAGGGGGTCGCTGTCACGGCCATCGAGGTCTGGGCGTTCGACCATTGCCGGGACCTGACCAGCGTAACGATCCCGGACAGCGTCACGGATCTGCGTCATTGCGCGTTTTACGGATGCAGCGGCCTGACCAGCTTGGAGCTCCCGGACAGCGTCACGTACCTGGGGATGTGCGTGTTTTGCGATTGCACCGCCTTGACCGGCATCGTCATCCCCGACGGCGTCACGCTCCTTGCTGAGTATTTATTTGAGAACTGCACCAGCCTGACCAGCGTGACGATCCCTGACAGCGTCACGTACATCGGCTATCATACGTTTTCCAACTGCAGCAGCCTCACCGCCGTGGAGATTCCCGGCAGCGTCACGTTGATCGACGAGGAGGCGTTCATCGGCTGCACCAGCCTGACCAGCGTGACGATGCCCGACAGCGTCACGTCCATCGGAAGCGGCGCGTTCAACGGCTGTGACAGTCTGGAGCGCGTCTACTATTCCGGCACGAAGGCGCAGTGGAACGCCATGGAGATCGGCGACGACAACGACCCGCTGCTGAACGCCGAGATCGTCTGCAACAGCACCGGCCCCTCCGAGCCCACCGGCTCTGCGTTCAGTTTTGACTTTGCATTCGGCGGCCTGGACCCCCAGACCGGGGATCTGAAGATGAGCATAGTGGTATACATGAACGGCATTGAGCTTCTCACGATTCCCCTGACGCTCCACCTCGGCTAAAGGCCCCACCTGTAAAGCGCCCTCCCTTCCCCCGTCCACCGCCGCACCCCCAATTGCGTAGTGGAACGGAGCAACCGGCAGTCGGTCAACAAAACCGACCAGCGCACCCAATGCATCGGTTCCGCCGCCCCAAGCGGCGGAACTTGCGCCGCAGCAGGATCTCCTTGGGGACATACTAAGTCAGCCGCTTCGCCCCGCTTTACGGGACCCGGCTCGGTTCAGGCCAGACCAGCCCCAGGGCGAGCGCAAAACAAAACCAAAAAATGAGGAAAGATTTTTAAGAAAACCTAACGGTTTTCTTAAACGTGCTTTTGGTTCCTTTTCCCACGTGGGAAAAGGAACCCAGGGGTGCACCCATTGGGGGGTGCCCATCAAACCCGCTGGGGGCGGAGCCCCCACCCACCGAGGTGTCGAAGCCATGTCATTGACCGTCCTACTCCCCGAAAATGAATATTCCCACAGATTAAGAGGAATGATCGCCCCCCTGCTCCCGGCGGGGAGCGCCTTCCGGGCCCCGGAAGAGGGGCTTGCGGGCCTGGAGGGCCAGAAGCTCCTCTTCGCCGTTGCCCTGGACAAGGGCGGGTGCAACCCGTCCTATTACAGCCTGCTGTCCCGCCTGCGGCGGGATGCGCAGTCGCTGGATGGCTGCCAGGCCGCGGTGGTGGTCACCGGCGTCGGTGAGCTCTACACCAAGGACGTGGCGCGGGACCTGGTGCTGGCCGCCAACATGGCGGGCTGCGCCTTTATAGGCCGCCCCCTGGTGGAGGCCACCGGGTCCCTGCGGAACTTCCGGGTCCAGGCCCAGATCCACGGCACCGACGAGCGGTCGGCCTTCCGCCTGGCCCTGGAGGAGCTGATCGACCGGCTGCTCTACTGGCCCGCCCCGCCGAAAATCAAGAAGCTGCTGGCCCTCCACGCCTCCGTGCGGAGCACCAGCAACACCCTGGCCCTGTGGGAGCTGGTGAAGGCCGGGCTGGACCCGGACACGGAGGTAAGGGAGCTGTGCCTCCGCAACGGCACCGTGGCCGACTGCAACGGCTGCACCTACACCACCTGCCTCCACTTCGGGGAGCAGGGCGGCTGCTTCTACGGCGGGCCCATGGTGGACGAGGTGTTCCCCGCCGTCCGGGAGTGCGACGCCCTGGTGATGCTCTGCGCCAACTACAACGACGCCCTGGCCGCCAACCTGACCGCCTTCGTCAACCGCCTGACGGCCCTCTTCCGCCAGAGCCGGTTCTACGACAAGCGGCTCTACGGCCTGGTGGTCTCCGGCTACTCCGGCGGCGACCTCCTGGCCCGGCAGCTGATCTCCGCCCTGAACATGAACAAGAGCTTCTACCTGCCGCCCCGGTTCTGTATGCTGGAGACGGCCAACGAGAAGGGCAGCCTGGTGAAGCTCCCCGGCATCGCCCAGCGGGCCGCCGCCTTCGGCCAGCATATCTCCGAGTGACTTATCCAGCCTCCGCGTCCTCTGCCTCCCGGAGCTTTCGCAGATACCGCTCCATGCGGTCCATGTCCTTCCGTGGGGCGTCGGGGGACTCCCGGACGACGGGCGCGGCCCGCCGGGGCCCGGAGAAGCCGCCCTTGCTCTCCCGCTCCTGCCAGAGCACCAGCTTCTGTTTCCAGGACCGGACGGGCCTGCCCTCCCGGTCCCGCCATCCGGCGGCGGCGTAGTAGTCAAAGAAGGGCCTGGCCAATTCCTCGCAGCCCCGCCGCCGGGCCTCCCGGCGTACCGTCTCAAAGTCCGGTCCCACCTGCTCGGGGGCGGGCGGGGAAAGAGGGCGCTGGCCCTCTTTCTCTCCCTCCGCCTCGGGCTCTTTCTTTTTCTCTTTCTCGGCCTCTGTCTCTTTCTCCCCCTCGCCGGAGGACTGCCCGGGCTCTGCCGGGGCGTTGCCCGCGGTCTGCCGCCGGTTTGCCTGGAGGGCGTCGGCGCCCAGTTTCCCGGCCTTGGCCTTGGCCCTGGCGGAGTCCAGCACGGGCTTCACCAGCAGGAAGGCGGTGGCGGCGGCGCCGTGGAGCTCCGGCGCCTCGCCGTCCAGGGCGTAGGCGGTGATGGCCTCGTAGGCGGCCAGCCGCGCCGATTTGGGCAGCGTCCGAAGGGCCTCGTAGAAGGAGCGGTAAAAAGTAAATTGGCTTCTTTTCATTGCAGGCAATCTCCTTTTTCTCTTCGTTGAAGGGGCCCCCGAAACGGGGGCCTTTAACTATGGGGGAAAAAGGGCAAAAGTTGCACGGAAACGTGCAACTTTTTTAAAAAAATTTTTGGAAAAATCTAAGGGGCTTCCAGCCCCTGGGGGGATTTGGTAGGGACCTGGCGGTCCCTGCGGACCCTGGGGTACTTTTCCCTCGCAGGAAAAGTACCCAAAAGTGCGCTTAAGGGGGCTCGCGCCCCCTTAAGAAACCCTGCCGTTTGGGAGGACGTTAAGGGCAGATGGGTGGTGGGTAGGACCCAGAGAAGGCTTTCATCGGGGGTGCCGGTTTGTTTTTTCCGTAGTCCGACTGCCGGTTGCTCCGTTCTACTACGCAATTGAGGGCGCGGTGCTTGTCGGGGGGTGGAGAACTGGAAACTTTTCCGTGACAACGGGGAATGGAGGGTGTATAATGGTGCCGGAACATGGAAAGACGGTGCTTTCCGAAATATCAAATCAGGAGGAAGAGACATGAAAAAACGGCTGCTATCCACTTTGTTGGCGCTCTGTGTGGCGCTGGCCCTGCTGCCGGGGACGGCCATGGCGGCGGATGCCGGTGATGTGGCATACCCCGTGACCGGCGGCAACATCTATTTTGATGCGGCCACCGGGACGGTCACGGGCTGTGACGTGACTGTGACGGCGGCGGTGATCCCGGCGGAGATCGGCGGGGTGCCCGTCACAGCTATCGGCGATTCCGCGTTCGCGCAATGTGAAGACCTGACCAGCGTGGTCATCCCCGACGGCGTCACATCCATTGGGGCCTTTGCGTTCCAGCTCTGTGGGAAGCTGACCGGCCTGGAGCTCCCGGACAGCGTCACGTCCATCAGGACCACCGCGTTTGAGTACTGCCGCAGCCTGACCTCCATGGTCATCCCCGACGGCGTCACGGACATCGATCCGTGGGTGTTCAGCGGCTGCAGCGGCCTGACCAGCGTGGTCATCCCGGATAGCGTCACGGACATCGGAGCCGGCGCATTTTCAAATTGCGAGAGCCTGACCACCCTGACCATCCCGGACAGCGTCACGTCCATCGGGCAGATGGCGTTTCAACTTTGCGTGAACCTGACCAGCGTGCACCTCTCCGAAAACCTTGAGTCCATCTCGTCGAAAATGTTCGCTTCCTGCCACAGCCTGACCAGCCTGACCATCCCGAAGAGCGTCAGATCTGTCAGTGCGGAGGCGTTTACCGGCTGCAGGCTGCTCACCTCTTTCAAGCTGTCCGAAGAGAACCCCTACCTGTCGGTATCGGATGGCGTTGTGTTCGACCACGAGGGGAAGACGCTCATGGCATACCCGACGGGGAGGCAGGGGGCCTATCGGATCCCGGACGGCGTCACGACCATCAGATTTTGGGCGTTCTTTGGCTGCGGAGGCTTGACCAGCTTGGTCATCCCGGAGGGCGTCACGGACATCGGGATGGGCGCGTTTGCCGGTTGTTCCAGCCTGACCAGCCTGACCATCCCCAAGAGCGTCACGACCGTCGATACCTCCTCATTTATGGGCTGCAACTCCGTGCGATACGTATACTACTCCGGCACCGAAGCGCAGTGGAAGGCCCTTTCCGAAAAGTACTATATCGAGGGCCGGTTTCCGAAGGACGCCGAGATCATCTTCAACAGCACCGGCCCGGACGAGCCGGAACCGCCCGCCGGCTCTGCGTTCAGTTTTGACTTTGCTTTCGGCGGCCTGGACCCCCAGACCGGGGATCTGAAGATGAGCATAGTGGTTTACATGAACGGCATTGAGCTTCTCACGATTCCCCTGACGCTCCATCTCGGCTAACAAGCGTCCCCCCTCCCCCGTCCATCACCGCGCCCCCAATTGCGTAGTGGAACGGAGCAGAGAGCACCAAGACAAGCACAAAACGACCAGCGCACCCAATGCATCGGTTTCGCCGCCCCAAGCGGCGAAACTTGCGCCGCAGCAGGATCTCCTTGGGGACATAGTGAGGTAGCCGCAGAATCCCATACACGGGACCCGGCGCGGTTTAGGAAAAACAGGCCGCAGGGGGAGCGCAAAACCAAAAACAAAAATAAGGAAAGATTTTTAAGAAAACCTTGGTTTTCTTAAATGCCCTTTTGGTGACTTTTCCGGCACGGGAAAAGTCACCAGGGGCCGCACCCCGCCTGGGGGGCGAATCAAGCCCGGTGGGGGCGGAGCCCCCTCCTGGGTCTGCCGAGGAAGCACCGCGCATCCGCGCGGCGCTTCCTTTTTACGCCCCCTTGACAAAGGAGGGTAAAGTATAGTATAGTATCCTCATACTCAGCGACACACTGTCACATACGGGTCCGGGCCCCGGCCCGGACAAAAGGAGGTTTTATGAAAGTCACCGCAAGCCCCTATCTGACCGAACATAAGCCGCTGTTCCGGCGGCTGCTCCAGATGCTCCTGGAGGAGTACCCCTACGCCTCCCTTCTGGCCTCCGACATCCGGGAGAAGTCCTGGTCCGCCAGCCGCCGCCTCACCAGCATCAGCGGCAGCGGACAGTTCTCCGCCCGCGGCTTCGTGGTGCGGGTGTTCGACGGCGCCCACTGGTCCGAGCACTCCTTCAGCCGCATCTCCCAGGACCTGCTGCCGGAGCTCTTTGCCCAGATCAAGGAGACCGCCGCCCTGTCCCCTCTGCCCGCCGGCGTGGCCGAGAACGCCTACGCCGCCCCTGTGGAGGAAGAGACGGTTTTCCGGGGCAGCACCGACTGCGAGGTGCTGCCGGAGGACCTGGGCGACGACGAGATCATCGCCCGCCTCACCGCCCTCCGGGACCGGGGGCTGGCCCGCAGCGGCCAGCTGCTGGACTGTACGGTCCGGGCCAACTGGAACCGGACCTCCAAGCTGTTCCTCTCCCCAAAAAAGGACCTGGAGCAGAATATCATGTGGACCGTGGCCCGGGTCAGCGCCGCCGCCGGGCGGGGCCAGGAGATCAAGACCAGCCACGAGGCCATCTCCCACCTGGGCGGCCTGGAGCTGCTGGACAAGCTGGGGGAGCGGGTGGCCCGGGTGGCCGGCACCACCGTGGAGCTGCTGGACAGCGAGCCCCTGGTCCCCGGCGAGTACGAGTGCATCTGCACCCCCGACACCACCGGCATGATCGTCCACGAGGCCTTCGGCCACGGGGTGGAGATGGATATGTTCGTCAAGGACCGGGCCCAGGCCAGGCGGTTCATCGGCCAGTACGTGGCCTCCCCCCTGGTCACCATGCACGACGGCGCCGCCGCCGCGCCGGAGACCGGCAGCTACTTCTTTGACGACGAGGGCACCATGGCCCGCGACACCGTGGTCATCGAGAAGGGCGTCCTGAAGACCGGCATCAGCGACTACCAGTCCGCCATGCTGCTGGGCACCCAGCCCACCGGCAACGGCCGCCGGGAGAGCCACCGCCGCAAGGCCTACGCCCGCATGACCAACACCTTCTTCGAGGGCGGCACGGACCGGGTGGAGGACATGATCGCCTCCGTCAAGGACGGCCTGCTGCTGGCCGAGCCCGCCAGCGGCATGGAGGACCCCAAGAACTGGGGCATCCAGTGCATGGTCAACTACGCCCGGGAGATCAAGGACGGCAAGCTCACCGGCCGCATCTTCTCCCCCATCGTCCTCACCGGCTACGTGCCGGACCTGCTGAAGTCCATCACCATGATGTCCCCCGATGTGGAGATGTACGGCGCGGGCTTCTGCGGCAAGGGCTACAAGGAGTGGCTCAAGGTATCCGAGGGCGGGCCCTACATCAAGGCCCGCATCCGGCTGGGTTAAGGAGGGAAACGACTATGATGGAGAAGATCCGCAGCGCCCTGCGGGAGCTGGGCGCCGATACCTACACCGTCCACGAGACCGCCACCCGGTCCGTGGAGGCGTTCTATGTCCGAAAGCGGCTGGATTTGAAGCGCCGCACCGATCTGACCGAGTACGAGGTCACGGTCTTCCGCCCCCTGGAGCGGGAGGGGCGGGCGCTGCTGGGCTCCGCCGCCGTGCCCGTCTACCCCGACATGGGGGAGGACGAGCTGCGGGAGGCCCTGGCCTCCGCCTATCACGCGGCCTCCTTCGCGGGGAATCCCCGCTACGAGCTGTACCGGGGCCGCCGGGAGGAGCTGATCCCCTCCCGCAGCGGCTTCGCGGGCAGGCCCCTGGAGGAGAGCCTGCTGGCCATGGCGGAGGCCCTGTTCGCCGCCGACGTGCACGAGGACGTGTTCCTCAACTCCGCGGAGATCTTCGCCATCCGGCGGGTCCGGCGGGTGGTGAACTCCAGCGGCGTGGATGTGAGCTGGGAGACCTTCGAGGTGAAGGGCGAGTACGTGTGCCAGTGCGTCACCCCCGCCGACGTGGAGACCTACCACTCCTTTGACTTTCTGGAGCCGGAGGCGGAGGAGCTCACCGCGGACGCGGCCGCCGCCCTGGCCCAGACCCGGGACCGGGCCGCCGCCACCCAGGCCCCCCCGGCGGGGACCTACACCGTCATCCTCTCCGGGGACCATGTGGGCACCGTGCTGGACTACTACCGGAGCCGGTCCTCCGCAGGCATGGTGTACCAGCGGTACTCCGGCTGGCAGGTGGGAGAGGACGTCCAGGGCAAGGATGTCCGGGGCAGCCGGGTCACCGCCGTGCTGAAGGCGGCGGAGCCCTACGACGGCGAGGGCATCCCCCTGCGGGACCGGCCCCTGCTGGAGGACGGCGTGCTGCGGACCATCCACGGCGGCAGCCGCTTCGCCCAGTATTTGGGCATCGAGCCCACCGGCGCCTACCGCTGCCTCCAGGTGCCCACCGGCAGCACCCCCCTGGCGGAGCTGAAGCGGCGGCCCTATCTCCACGTGGTGGGCTTCTCCGACTTCCAGATGGACGACCTCTCCGGCCACTTCGGCGGGGAGATCCGGCTGGCCTACCTGTACGACGGGGAGACCGTCACCCCTGTCACCGGCGGCTCGGTGAACGGCAGCATCCTGGACGCCCAGAAGCACATGGTGTTCTCCGCCGAGCGGTACCGCTCCGCCCGGTACGAGGGGCCCTTCGCCGTGGCCATTGAGGATGTGGCCGTGGCGGGGAAATAATACTTTGCTACCTAAGCGTTGCGATTCCTAAATTCTTACAATGGTAACGACGTATCGTTCTAATTGAAAGCAGCAACAAATCGTCCAAAAAATCGTGGAAAATTCTCCCGATTTTTGGACGATTTTCTATATCTAAATTTATTTTTCTTTGATAGAATAATAGAAAAATGAGTAAATATATAGGGGGGGTATAGCTATGGCAAGGCTGGAACTTCTACTTTGTGCAGTGGCCGCCGGAGATGAATCCGCATTCAACGAACTTCATGAAAGCACCCACAGTCTGATATATAGAGAAGCGTGCTCTGTCCTGAACAAATACCGTCCGAATTGTCCTGAGCGGAATGCGGAGGACGCGAATGACGTCACGCAGGAGACCTATATCCGCATATGGAAAGCCGCCGGTACATACCGCCCCCAGGGCTCGCCGGTCAAATGGCTTGAAAGAATCGCCGAGAATTGTGCGCGGATGTGGCTGCGCAAGTCTACCGAGGGCAAGGTGATGCCTCTCCAGGACAGCGACGCCATCCCTGGGGGTGATTTTGCCGACGCGGTGGTGGTGCGGGTCGCGGCGCATCAGGCCATGTCTGTCCTGACGGACCGGGAGCGGAAAATCTTCCGCCTCTACATTGACATGGGGCTGACTCACCGAGAGATCGCGCAGCTAATGAACATCCCTCTGTCTACTGCCCTTACTACGTCCCTGCGCGCCCGGAAAAAGATGCAGGCCCAGCTGGCATGAGGCGCTGCCCCAGACCGCTCCGCCCGGTACTGGGCTCCCCCGCCGCGGCCGCCGGGAACGTGTTCGCGGCAGGGCGATCTGATACAAAAAAGTGCGGGACCTCCCCGCGATATTTTGTACATTTTCTCTCCCTCCCGCTTGCCAGACGCGGCGGGAGGGACTATAATGGCAGACGAAAAAA
>CANQCS010000075.1 GCA_947589745.1 uncultured Oscillospiraceae bacterium | reverse complement strand
GTAATGCGTGCAGCTGACCTGTACTAATCGCCCGAGGGCTTGACCTACAATTTGCAGGCAATGTCCTCGCTTTCCTCTTCGCTTCTTTCCTTTGTTCGGTTTTCAGGGTGCGTGCCCTGCGGCGTCTCTCTGAAGGCGCAGCCTTTTGAAAAAGAAATGATAAAGTTTTCTTTGCTTGTTTTCTTTTTCAAAAGAAAGTAAGTTGGTGTTGATTAGGGCGAGGGTCCACCCGTTCCCATCCCGAACACGGAAGTTAAGCTCGCTTCTGCTGACGATACTTGGCTGGAGACGGCCCGGGAAAATAGGTAACGCCAACATAAGAAGAGGACAGCCGAAAGGCTGTCCTCTTGCTTTATCCATCTGCTCGTTAAGGCTCTGAGCGCTCTGCAGGAGGCGCGTTGTACGACTCCCTTGCCTTCCGGAGCTGTTCCTGGGGGAAAGCCAGCTCATGAACATATCCGCGTTTTGCGAGAAAGTCCACGACACGCTCCCACGCCGAAATCTCCTCGGCGTATTTCCCCTGCCGGTGAAAGCAGAGGGCCATGGAGTAGAGCGGGTCCGCGTATTCCGGCCCCAGCTCCAGCGCCCGGTCCCAGTAGGCAAAGGCCTCCTCGTAGTGGCCCAGCTTTTCGCAGGCGTCTCCGGCATAGAGGTAGAAAAAGGAACCGCCCTCCAGTTCTCCCAAGTGCTCCTGCGCCTCTCCAACGGCCGTAAGCGTTTCCTCATAGCGCCCGGCGAAATAGAGCGCCGCCACCAGCGCGAAGCGGTTCTCCGGGTCCTCCGAATCTGCCAGCACACGGGCGCGCTCCTCCTCCACGCACTGGGTGCCCCGGCCAAGGTTGGAGAGCATATAGAGCCGCTGGGTCCGAGCGCCGCGGTACGCCGCATCCCGTTCCGATCCTGCTATGAGTTTTTCGTACTGCTCCAGGGCCTTATTCCGGCAGTAGTACATATGGTACTCATACAGCACCCCGTAGAGTCGCTGGTCGTCCCGGGTGAAGCTGCCGCTCCGAAAGAGCTTCTTGAATTCCGCGTCGGCGCGGATGAAGTCGTCCTGGTCGTGGCTGGCCTCGTACACCGCCATGAGCCGCTGGGCATTGTTGGAGTAGGCCCCCGGCTCCGGGCGGAAGAGTTCGTCAATGGTCACGTCGAAATACGCCGCGATCCGCGGGAGCGTCAGCGTGTCCGGCACGGTGACGCCCGTCTCCCACTTGCTCACCGCTTGGAAGGACAGGTTCAGCGCCTGGGCGAGCTGCTCCTGGGTCACCTGCCGCGCCTCCCGCAGCTTCCTGATGTTGCGTCCGATGTTGTTCTCTGTCATGGTATCATCCTTTCCGTTGGTCGGGCCCGTAAGCTTATGATACCACTTTTTTTGAAAAATCCAATAACCGCGCCGGTGATTGAGATTCCCGCGCCGGTTGATAATGAGGATCCACATTTTGACCAGGTTCCCAGTGAAGTGGCCGCAATGGATGCAGTGGAAGCAAGGGCGGTGCTGAAAAGATTACGGAGAAAGCGAGGTACTGGACATGAGAGAACAATCTACCAAGATCGCCGTCTGCGCCATGATGGCGGCGCTGTGCGTGGTCCTGATGGTGCTGGGCGCGGCGCTGGGGATCGGGATGTATCTTGCGCCGATGCTGGCCGGGGCCTGCCTGGTGCCGGTGGGGAAGAAGTGGGGGACCAGGTATCAGCTGATGCTGTGGGCCGCCATCAGCCTGCTGTGCCTGATGCTGGTGAGCGATGTGGAGGAAAATCTGATGTTCCTCGGATTTTTCGGCTGGTATCCCGCGCTGCGACCCGTACTGGAGCGGGTGCGGAAGGGGCTGCGCCTGGCGCTGAAGGTGCTGATCTTCAACGGGGCGGTGGTCTCGCTGGAGGCGCTTATCATGCTGGTGCTGGTGCCGGAGGATACAGGGTGGATATTGCCCGTGATCCTGCTGCTGGTGGGCAACCTCACCTTCTTGCTGTATGACGCGGCGTTCCTGCCCTCCTTTGAGCGGACGGCGGCGAGGTATCTGAAGAAGCTTTTTCCCAGGTTTTGACCGGGTTTTCTGCACAATGGTATATTTTTAGCGTGGTTCAATAGAGCGAGATCGGTGTTTCAGGAGATACGGGCATGGTCTATTATGATAAAAACGGAATCGTCATCCGGAATTTGCGGCAGAGCGATGCCCAGATCCTTACAGATGAAGAAATCGCGCAGGGCTGGGATGCGACAATAGACAAATATGAAATGCGGCTGAGACACCAGGCCGAGGGCAAAGCAATCGCTTTGGTTGCCGAATGGAATGGGAACATTGCCGGATATATTAACATTTATCCGGATGCCAAGAGTGGCGCGTTTGCGAATCGGGGCTATGCAGAGATCGTTGACTTCGGCGTTCTGGAGAAATACAGGCGCAGAGGAATCGGCAGCAAGCTCATGGATCTTGCGGAGCAGATTGCGTTCTCTTATTCGGACGTGATATACCTCGGCGTGGGGCTGCATAGCGGATACGGAAGCGCCCAGAGAATGTATGTCAAGCGGGGATACATTCCGGACGGGAGCGGCGTCTGGTATAAAGATCAGATCTGTGAGCCGTATCGTGATTGCTGTAATGACGATGATCTTGTGTTGTATTTATCGAAACAGAGAAAGTAAGTTCCCGCTTGTAGAGCGGAAAGAAGGGACGTGACCGCACACCGCCGCGTCGTGCCCCTTTTGCGTTGTGTCTGTCCGTCATGAGCCAGTAGCCTCTTTTGCAATCCATCCCACGTGCAATCCATCCCACGGCCAGATGTTTCCACTGTTACCGTGCGGCCGATGCGGGTCCCGCAGAGACTGCGTAGCGAGAGTAAAGTTCTTTTTGGTTCTTTTTCTTTCAAGAAAAAGAACAAGAAAAAGAGCGGAGGGAAATATTTTCTTCATTTTCCCCTTGACTTTTCAGGGAAAGTCGTGTAA
Organism: uncultured Oscillospiraceae bacterium; assembly: GCA_947589745.1. Classification (GTDB taxonomy): domain Bacteria; phylum Bacillota; class Clostridia; order Oscillospirales; family Oscillospiraceae; genus Pelethomonas. Next base: position 12,660 of record CANQCS010000075.1, on the reverse strand, counting down.
GATGAATGAGGTTTGTAAAGTCCGTACACTTTACATATAGGAGGGATCGCCGTGAAGAACCAGACCTACCGCATGACCATGCTGTTTGATTTTTACGGGGAGCTCCTGACAGAGAGACAGAAGGAGTTCTTCGACCTGTACTACAATGAGGACCTGAGCCTCTCTGAGATCGCGGAGAACAGCGGGATCAGCCGCCAGGGTGTCCGGGACGTGATTGTCCGGGCCGAGGGCGTCATGCAGGAGGTGGAGGACAAGACCGGCCTCATCCGGCGCTATCTCCAGATGCAGGAGCACGTCAAGGCCCTCCAGGACGCGGCGGCGGAGCTGCGGACCATCAACTACCGCCAGTATGAGGACCCCCGCATCGACGCCGTGGCGGACACCATTGAGAAGGCGGCGCGGGCGCTGCGGGAGTAATGACAACGAGGAGAATACACGATGGCATTTGAGGGCCTTTCCGAAAAACTGAACGCCGCGTTCAAACGCCTGCGCGGCAAGGGGCGGGTGACCGAGGCCGACGTCAGGGAGGCCATGAAGGAGGTCCGCCTGGCGCTGCTGGACGCTGACGTCAGCTATGCGGTGGTGAAGGACTTCACCGCCAAGGTGACAGAGCGGGCCGTGGGCGTGGATGTGCTGGAGAGCCTGACCCCCGCCCAGCAGATCATCAAGATCGTCAACGAGGAGCTGACCGCCCTGATGGGCGGCACCGGCGCCAAGCTGAATTTCGCCAACAAGGGACCCACCGTGGTGATGCTGGTGGGCCTCCAGGGCGCCGGTAAGACCACCAACGGCGCCAAGCTGGCGGGCATGTTCAAGCGGATGAGCGGCAGGCGGCCGCTGCTGGTGGCCTGCGACGTGTACCGTCCCGCCGCCATCACCCAACTGCAGGTGGTGGGCCAGCAGCTGGGCATCCCGGTCTTTGAGATGGGACAGGCTGACCCGGTGAAGATCGCCAAGGCCGCCGTCAGCCACGCCAGGGACCACGGGTACGACATGGTGTTCCTGGACACCGCCGGCCGGCTCCACATCGACCAGCAGCTCATGAACGAGCTGAAGAACATCAAGCGGGCGGTGGAGCCCAACGAGATCCTGCTGGTGGTGGACGCCATGACCGGCCAGGACGCGGTGAACGCGGCCACGGCCTTTGACGAGGCCCTGGGCATCGACGGCGTGATGCTGACCAAGCTGGACGGCGACGCCCGCGGCGGCGCAGCCCTGTCCATCCGGGCGGCCACCGGCAAGCCCATCAAGTTCGCGGGCACCGGCGAGAAGCTGGACATGATCGAGCTGTTCCACCCGGACCGCATGGCCTCCCGCATCCTGGGCATGGGCGATATGCTGTCCCTCATTGAGAAGGCGGAGCAGAGCTTCGACGAGAAGAAGGCCGCCGAGATGGAGCAGAAGCTCCGAAAGAACCGCTTCACCCTGTCGGACTACCTGGATCAGATGAAGCAGCTTCGGAACATGGGGGACCTGAACCAGATTGCGGGCATGATGCCGGGGCAGCTGGGGAAGCAGATGGCCAACGCCGAGATCGACGAGAAGCTGCTGCGGCGGCAGGAGGCCATCATCCTGTCCATGACGCCCAAGGAGCGGGAGAACCCGGCGCTGCTGAACGCCAGCCGGAAGAAGCGCGTAGCGGCGGGCTGCGGCCTGGACGTGTCGGATGTGAACCGGCTGCTGAAGCAGTACGAGCTGATGATGCAGCTGACCAAGCAGCTGAGCAAGGGCAAGATGCCCTTCGGCATGGGCAAGAACATGGCGAACCTGGGCAAGCTGGGCGGCGGCATGAGCAAGATGCACGGCTTTGGCCGGAAGAAGAGACTGAAATAAATGCGCCAGCATTTATCATATAACAACAAATTGAGATAAAACGGAGGAAACGAATACCATGGTCAAGATCAGACTGCGCCGCATGGGCGCCAAGAAGGCACCTTACTACCGCGTGGTAGTGGCTGACAGCCGCTATCCCCGTGACGGCCGCTTCATCGAGGAGCTGGGCGTCTACAATCCCTGCGTGTCCCCGGCTGAGATCAAGATCGACGCCGACCGGGCCCGCGAGTGGATCAAGACCGGTGCGCAGCCCACCGATACGGTGCGCGCCCTGCTGAAGAAAGTCGACGTGCTGTAATGGCTGAGGGAGAGCACAGCATGAAGGAACTGCTGCTCTACATCGCCAAAAATCTGGTGGAGAACCCGGAGGCCGTGACGGTGACGGAGGTGCCGGGAGACCAGGAGACGACACTGGAGCTGCGGGTCGCTCCCGACGACATGGGGAAGGTGATTGGCCGCCAGGGCCGCATCGCCAAGGAGATCAGGACGCTGGTCCGCTCCTACGCCCAGCGGACGGGACAAAAGGTATCGATTGATATTGTAGACTGAAAAAGGCCGGAGGGAAACCTCCGGGCCTTTTTTGTCTACAATGAGGGGGTGGGGCGCAGCCCCCGAGTGCAAATCAGGAGGGGCCTCCGGCCCCTCCACCTCTTATAAATATTTTTAGTGCCTGCCGGCACCCTGGGTTACTTTTTGTACAAACAAAAAGTAACCAAAAAATTGCTTAAGGGGCCGGGGCCCCTTAAGAATCCCCGGGGAGAACGGTTAAGGGCAGTTGGATGGTAGAACTGGCGGCCAGGGAAAGCATTCATCGGGGGTGCTGGTTTGTTTTTCCGTATTCTTACTGCTGGTTGCTCCGTTCCACTACGCAATTGATGGATGTTGCTTATCGGGCTGTAAACAGAAATCTGTCCTGTGCGTAGCGGAACGGAGCAACCAGCAGTAGGTGAATGGACAAAACGACCAGCGCACCCAATGTTCCGGTTTCGCCGCCCCAAGCGGCGAAACTTGCGCTGCAGCAGGATCTCCTTGGGGACATACCAAAACAGCCGCTTCACCCCATACACGGGACCCGGCGCGGTTTAGACAAAACCAGCTACAGGGCGAGCGCAAACCCAAACAAAAAATGAGGAAAGATTTTAAGAAAACCTTGGTTTTCTTAAACGTGCTTTTGGTGACTTTTCCCACGGGGGAAAAGTCACCAGGGGAAGGCAGGGGCCCCGGCCCCTACCCAAGCCCGGTGGGGGGCGGAGCCCCCTACCTTGGCTCCAGTGCCGAGTGCAATTTATCCGTGATCGCCCCCTGAAAGAGGGCGGTCGAATGCCCGTGCAGCGTCTCCATGCCCCCCGCAGCCATCCGGGGGTCCAGCTGTCCGCCCATGTACAGGTCCATATCCAGAATAAATTTGACCTCCGGGTCCTGAGCCCCGCCGGGGCCGTTCCGCTTTACCATGCCGGGGCCGGCATGGATCTTCGCCCGGCAGGTGCTGTCCAGGCTGAACTCCACATCCACCGAGCATTTGCTGGTCCGCTCCTCGTCCACATCCTCCTGGGAGAGGACGCCCAGATACGGCGGGGTGAACAGCTCCCGCCAGGGCTCCCCCTCCAGGTCCAGGGCCTTCCTGGAAAAGATGTTCACATACCGCAGGCCGATGCGCTCAAAGTAGGACGGCTTGTAGAGGCGGATGAACTCCGCCAGGGGCCGGTCAAAGTGCTGGCCAAACTCCTCCCAGCCGGGATAGGCCACCGTGCTCAGGGAGATGAACGTGTTGGTCAAATTCAGCTTCCACCGGTTGTTCGCGGAGATGAAGTTGTAGTTGATGATGGGCTTCTGGGCCTCCAGCTTGGCCGCGGGGGTGCCCAGGCCCGTCAGCTTGGGGGCGGGAGTCTCCTGCTTGGCGGCGTAGCGGGGGAACATGCCCCGGATGGCGTCCTGAAAGTCCACCGGCTCCCTGGCCCCGATGGCCAGAATGGCCGGGAAACGGAATTGGCAGATCACCTCCGCCAGCTGGGCCTTGTCATAGTGGACCCTGGGGTGGTCGGAATACAGCATGGAAACGCCCTCCTTGTTCGGAATTTTCTCTATTGTATCGCGTTCGGAGGGAAAAGTCAAATGCTTCCAGGCCGGACACGGCCCCCTTTCCGGGGGCCGCGCCGGTTTATCGGTAAAACATATGGCAGCCGATGGTGGTGTGATATTCGCAGTTCTCCCGGATCCACGTGCCGTCCGAGAGGGCGGGGCAGAAAAAGAACTTGCAGTCCTCCACCACGCTGGCGCCGTTCAGCACCAGCCGGGCGGCCAGAACGCTCAGCTCCGTGGGCTCCCAGTAGACCGCCCCGTTGGCCGTGGGGGTGAACTGGACCGCGTCGCGGGCGTCAAAGACCACGTCCCGGATGTTGTCCGGGTACGCATCGGAGGCCACACGATTCATCACCACGCTGCCCACCGCCAGCTGGCCCAGCAGGCACTCGCCCTGGCTCTCCGCGCTGATGATGCGGCTGAGCCAATAGAGGTCCTCCTCCGTGTAGTCCACCGGTGGCCTGGACGTGACGGTGACCGGCGTCCGGGCGTCCACATATTCCACCTCCGCGCCCAGCAGGTCCGCCAGCGCCCGGAGCGGCACGTATGTACACCCGTCCCGCCCGATGACCGGGCCGTTCAGCTGGTAGGCGGCATCCCCCACCAGCACCTCCCGGCTCCCGAGGGGCACCGACAGGGTACACAGGTCCGTCTCCACCGCGGCCGCCTGGGCCTCCCGGTCCCAGGTGGTGGCCCAGCTCCCCAGGGCCTCCATCAGCGGCACAAGAGGGACGTAGGTCACCCCGTCCCCGGCCTCCCCGGCGAGCGTCTCCCCGTTCACCACCACCTCCATCTCCACCGCTTGGGCGTGGGCTTGTCCCAGTAGCAGGAATGCCAGGAGAAGACAGAGCAGCGCCCGGTATCTCATTTGCATCCACTCCTTTCCTAAAGTAGTGAGGGCGTCGCCCTCCCGCTTTCCAGTATACCGAAAGGGAAGGGGTGGGGCAAGGCGTAAATCCTGGGGAGATTTCCAGCAACTTCCAGATTCTCGCCCCGCTGGACAAGAAGGAAAAATTATGCTATGATACAGTGTGATTTTCGTACCGGAGGTACGCCATGATCTTTTCATCCGCAGAATTTTTGTTTCTGTTTCTGGCCTGCACCCTGCTGGGCTACTACAACCCCTTTTTCCGGGGCAGAAGGTTCCGCAACGTCTTTCTGCTGCTGGTGTCCCTGTTTTTCTACGCCTGGGGCGAGCCGAAATACGTGGTGCTGCTGCTGGCGTCCATAACGGTCAACTGGCTGCTGGGCGGCATGGCGGGGGAGGGAAGGCCCCACCGGAAGGCGGCGCTGGTGACTGCCGTGGTCTACAACCTGGCGGTGCTCTTTGTGTTCAAGTACCTGGGGTTCCTCTGCCGGAACCTGGCGCTGGCGGGGCTCCACCTGCCGGACCCGGAGCTGCGCCTGCCCATCGGCATCTCTTTCTACACCTTCCAGGCCATGAGCTACGTCATCGACGTCTACCGGGGCAAGTCCCCGGCCCAGAAAAATATTCTGGACGTGGGGCTGTACGTGGCTTTCTTCCCCCAGCTGATTGCCGGGCCCATCGTCCGCTATGAGACGGTGGACCAGGAGATCCACGGTCGCAAGGAAACCTGGGCGGACTTCTGCGAGGGGGTGCCCCGTTTCATCATCGGCCTGGGCAAGAAGTGTATCCTGGCCAACAATATGGCCATCATCGCGGACCGGGCCTTTGCCAGCGGGAATCTGTCGGCGGCCATGGCCTGGCTGGGGGCCCTGGCCTACGCCCTGCAAATTTACTTCGACTTCTCCGGCTACAGCGACATGGCCATCGGCATGGGGCGGATGTTCGGCTTCCACTTCCTGGAGAACTTCAACCGGCCCTATCTGGCCGCGTCCGTCACCGACTTCTGGCGGCGGTGGCATATCTCCCTGTCCACCTGGTTCCGGGATTACGTGTACATCCCCCTGGGCGGCAACCGGGTGAGCCCGGCCCGGCACGGGCTGAATCTGCTCGCGGTGTGGCTCCTCACCGGCATCTGGCACGGGGCCAACTGGACCTTTGTTTTCTGGGGCCTGGGGTACTTCCTGCTGCTGATGGCGGAGAAGTACGGCCACATCGAGCGGAAACTGGGACCCCTCCGGCGGGTGTACACCCTGCTGGCGGTGCTGCTGCTGTGGGTGCTGTTCCGGGCGGACAGCCTGGGCCACGCGGGGCGGTACTTTGCCGCCATGTTCACCGGCGGCCGGGGGAAGAGCGACGACTTCCTGTACTACTTCTCCAACATGAAGGCCTATCTGGCGGCGGCGGTGGTCTGCTGCCTGCCGGTGGACCGGCTCTGGCGGCGGGTCGGCGAGACCCAGCGGGCCTGGCTGGCGGCGGTGGGGGAGATCGTGCTGATGCTGCTGGTGCTGACGTATGTGGTCAGCAGCAGCTACAACCCCTTTATTTACTCCAATTTCTAGGAGGGCAGAGAATGAAAAAGGCAAAGAGCTTCACCGCGGCGACGTTCCTGGTGATCCTGGCCGGGTGCTTCCTGCTGGTGTTCTACAGCGTGGCCCGGACTTCCTGGGAGGGAGTGCTGCCCTGGTACCAGCCGGGGGAGGACGGCGTCACCTACCTGGGGCTGGTGGAGTGGTTCAAGGACACCTGCAACACCTTCTGCACCACCAAGCTTCAGGGCCAGGTGGAGATCAAGGAGGCCAACGCGGCGGTGAACCGGGCGCTGGGAAAGTGGATCTTTGAGGACACGGACCCGGAGGTGATCCGCATGAACAATGGCCATCTCACCGCCCTGGCCAACTTCCCCTACGAGGGCAGCGGCGTGGAGGAGCAGCTGGTGGGCCTGCGGGACTACGCGGAGAGCCTGGGAGCGGAGTTCCTCTATGTGCAGGCCCCCTTCAAGGTCTGCGCCCTGGACCCGCAGCTCCCCATGGAGGGCATGAGCGACGCCAACGGCGAGATGACGGCCCTGATGGAGCGGCTGGAGGCCCTGGGGGTGGACACCCTGGACTTGCGAGAATGCCTCCACGCGGACGGCCTGGACCACTACGGCTGCTTCTATCGCACGGACCACCACTGGACCATGGAGACCGGCCTCTGGGCCGCCCGGACCATGGCCGGGGAGCTGAACGAGCGGTACGGCCTGGGGATGGACCTGGAGGTGCTGGCGGCGGAGAGGTACGCCAGCCGCACCTGGGAGGACGCCTTCCTGGGCTCCTGGGGCCGGAAGGTGACCCTGGCCTACGTGCCGCCGGAGGACTTCACCCTGCCGGTGCCCGCCTTTGACACGTCCCTGCATCTGTCCGGGCTGCCCGGCGGGGTGGACCGGACCGGGGGCTTTGAAATTCTGTACGACGAGAACGCCATCGTGCCGGAGGACTACTACACCGGCAGCAGCTACGGCGCGGTAATGATGGGGGACACGCCCTATGTGAAGGTGGTCAACCAGCTCCACCCGGACGGGCCGGTGGTGGCCATCCTCCGGGAGTCCTTCGCCATCGCCCCCTCGCCCTACCTGTCCCTGGCGGCGGGGGAGATACACCTGATCGACGCCCGGTACTACCACGGCAGCATCCGGGACCTGCTGGCGGAGATCCGGCCGGACGCGGTGCTGACGCTCTTCAACGCCCAGTGCAGCAACATGGTGGAGTATCTGGACAATGTGTGGTAGATCCCCGGGGATTTTTTTGCGGATCTGGCGGTTCTGCGGCGGAAAAGGCTTGCAAATAAAGGAATTTCGTGGTATCCTTGGAGCATCTTAAAATGGGTGGGTGTTTTTCTATGGTATACACCATCACGACCAATCCCTCTCTGGACTACACCGTGGAGGTGGACCTGATCCCCGGCCAGGTGAACCGGACCCTGAGCGAGGCCATCTACCCCGGCGGAAAGGGCATCAACGTGTCCCTGGTCCTCCAGCGGATGGGGGAGGAAACCATGGCCCTGGGCTTTGCCGCGGGCCGCATCGGGCAGGCCATCCGGGACATGCTGGACGACATGGGCTGCCCCAACAACCTGCTGGAGCTGAGCCGCGGCGGGCAGAGCCGCATCAACGTGAAGTTCAAGGGCGTGCCGGAGACGGCGGTGAACGGCCACGGGCCGGACCTGGCGGAGGAGGACATGCAGCGGCTGCTGGACCTGCTGCGGGCGGTGAAGCCCAGCGACGCGGTGGTGCTGTCCGGCTGGGCCCAGTCCATCCCTTTCTACGAGTCCATTTTGCAGCTGCTGGTGCCCACCGGCTGCTGGACGGTGCTGGACTGCAGCGGCGACGCCCTGTGGCAGTGCCTGGGGTGCCACCCCTTCCTGATCAAGCCCAACCTCACCGAGCTGGGGGCCCTCTTCGGGCTGGAGGACATCGACATGGACGAGGGCGTGGAGCTGGCCCGCCAGCTCCAGCACGAGGGCGCCCGGAACGTGATGGTGTCCATGGGTGGCGCGGGGGCCTTCCTCCTCACCGAGGACCAGCAGCTCTACCACGCCAACGCCTGCTCCGGTACCATGCGGAACACCGTGGGGGCAGGGGACTCCCTGGTGGCGGGGTTCCTGACGGGCATGAAGCGCACCGACGACTTCGGCAAGGCCCTCCAGCTGGGCATCGCCGCCGGCGGCGCCACGGCCTTCAGCGACTGGCTCTGCACTGCGGAGGAGATCGACGCCCTGCTGGACCAGGTCCACGTGGAGAAGGTGCCGCTTGCATTTTGAACATCTGCGGAATTAGACCGCCCCGGGTAAGTGCCCGGGGCGGTCTTCTGTCTTATTCTTCCTCCATGGTGGAGATGGGGGTGATGACCGGCTTTCCCTCCCGGTCCAGCAGGGGGGTGAGACCCCCGGCGTAGCCGGACTGGCAGAACAGGTAGTTCACGCCGGTCTGCCGGTCCACCAGGATCACGGCGGTGTTGGCGAAGCCGTCCTGGGTGTAGACCGCTTCAAAGCGTTTCTCCTTCTTTGCCATCGGATCACCTCCTTTCTACTGCCGCTCCCGCAGCTCCCGGATGCGGCGGGTACAGCGGACGATGGTCCGCAAAATGGCGGCGATGATCAGGATGAGCACCGCGCCCATACAGCGGAAGAACAGGTCGCCGGGAAAGCGGACCAGTGCTGCCACGAAATTGCATCCGCAGGCCAGCTCCAAGCACAGCACGAACACGAACATCCGCCGGATGCGCTCATACATCTGGATCTGGCTGGCCGCGTCGGTGTAGATCTCAAAGGGCCCGTCCTCCGCCCGCTTCCGCAGGAACACCCACCGGAACCACCGGGCCACCACCTCCACGCCGGTGTCCTCCATGAATTCCCGGTAGCCGTCGAAGCCGTCGGCCCGGAAACCGTGGCCGGGGAGGAGGTCGATCTGGTAGATGTACTCCCCCGGCTCGCAGGGGACAAAGGTGTAGAGACCCAGCGCGTAGTGCTCCAGGGCCCAGCCCTGGGCGCAGAGGCCGTTGAGCCAGACCTGCTCCTCGTCCTTGTCAAAGGTCAGCAAAAATTTGTGCATCCTGTTCATGGCTCGTCCTCCTCCATTTTCTTCCCGTTCTCCACCATGCCCCGGAGCCTCCACAGCTCGGCGGCGAAGACCTCCCGGCCCTGGGGGGTGATGACGTACTCCTTCTTCCGCCGGGACCCGGTCTCCGCGCTGTACAGCACGATCCACCCCCGCTCCAGCAGCAGGTTGATGGCCCCATACAGCGTCCCCGGCCCTAGGTTCACCTGCCCGCCGGTCATGGCGGCCACCTCCTGGATGATGCCATAGCCGTGGATGGGCCTCCGGGCGGCCAGCAGGATGTAGAAAAGGGCCTCGGTCAGCGGACCATGCTTGTTCTCCACGGTGACAGCGGCCTCCCTCCGTCCAAATATATCGACTTCCGATGCATTTAATATATCACCTGCCGAGTGGTTTGTCAAGGGGGAGACAGAAAAAATCCCCGGGCGGCATTGCCCGGGGATTTTTGAGGAAAGGGAGGGGGATCACGCCATCCCGTGCTTGGCCCGCTTGGCGGACAGGTAGTCCAGCGCGCACACGCCGCCCACCAGCACCAGGCCGATGACGTCGGTGGCCGCGCCGGGGACCAGCAGGGTCAGGCCGCCCACGACGCAGAGGATGCGGCCCCACCAGGCCATGGGCCGGAAGATATAGCCGCTGAGACCGGCGGCTACGCCGAAGATGCCCAGCAGGGCGGTGATGACGATCTGCACCACCTGGAGCACCATGGCGGCGGTGCCGGTGCCCGCGTCGAAGATCAGCAGCATGGAGGGGCTGAGGGCAAAGACGTAGGGCACGATGAAGGCCGCGATGGCCAGCTTTGTGGCGTTGAAGGCGGTCTTCATGGGCGGGGCCTTGGCGATGGCGGAGCCGGCGTAGGCGGCCAGGGCCACCGGCGGGGTGATGTCCGCCACGATGCCGAAGTAGAACACGAAGAAGTGGGCCGCCAGGGCGGGCACATTCATCTGGATCAGGATGGGAGCGCAGGTGGAGGCCATGATGCAGTAGTTGGCGGTGGTGGGCACGCCCATGCCCAGGACGATGCAGCACAGCATGGTCAGGAACAGGGCGATGAAGAGGTGGCCGCCGGAGACGGTGACGATGGCGGTGATGAGCTTGGAGGCCAGGCCCGTCATGTTGATGCACCCGGCGACGACGCCTGCGATGCCGCAGGCCGCCGCCACAGAGATGCAGCTCTTGGCGCCGTTGGCCAGGGCGTCGAACAGGACGGCGGGGGTCATGCGGGCGTCCTTGTTGAAGAGGCCCACCACGATGGCCAGCACGATGGCCACGGCGGCGGAGAAGGCCATGGTCCTGGTGCCGCTGGACACCAGGTACACCAGCACCACCAGGGGGATCAGCAGGTAGATCTTGGGCAGCAGCTTGGAGAACCTGGGGAGCTGGTCCTTGGGGATGCCCCGCAGGCCCAGCCGCTTGGCCTCCAGGTGGACGCAGATGAAGATGCCGGTGAAGTACAGCACCGCCGGGAGGATGGCCCGGACGATGATGTTGGAGTAGGGAGTCTGGGTGAACTCCGCCATGATGAAAGCCGCCGCGCCCATGATAGGGGGCATGATCTGGCCGCCGGTGGAAGCCGCCGCCTCCACGGCCCCGGCGAACTCGCCCTTGTAGCCGGTCCTTTTCATCATGGGGATGGTGACGGAGCCGGTGGTGACCGTGTTGCCCACGGAGGAGCCGGACACCATGCCGCAGAGGGCGGAGGAGATGACCGCCACCTTGGCCGGACCACCGGAGGCGGCGCCCGCCACGCAGTTGGCCAGGCTGATGAAGTAGTCGGAGATGCCGGTGCGCTCCAGGAAGGCGCCGAAGATGATGAACACCACGATGAACTTGGCGCACACCTGGAGGGGGGTGGTGAGGATGCCGTTGGTCAGGTAGAACAGGTTGATGGTCACCTGCCGGACGGCGAAAGCGGCGCCCCGGTCCCGGCCGAACCAGTAGTAGTACAGCGCGTAGAGCAGGAACGCCCCGGCCACGCACAGGATGGGGATACCCACGCTCCGGCGGCACAGCTCCACCACGGCGATGATGCCGATGATGCCGATGACGACCTCATAGAACTTGATGTTCATGGTGCCCAGCCGGACCGTCAGGCTCTGGGCGTTGGCCACCACATAGAAGAAGGCCCCCGCCCCCAGGACCATGATGATCCAGTCGTACCAGGGCATGTGGTTCACCTTCTGGACGCCCTTCCGGGCGGGGTAGATCAGATAGCCGATGACCAGGATGCAGCCCATGAAGGAGGGGTAGCGGACCAGGTCCATCCAGGTAACGAACAGGGTCACATAGATACAGAACAGGGAGAACGCGGCCAGGACGGCGTAGACAGCGATCTTCTGCCAGCCCTCCCAGAGGCGGGTGTTGGACTCCCGGTCGTACTTCTTCATGATCTCGTCCACGGCGGCGGCGGCGTCCAGGGCCTCGCTGTCCGTCTTGGCAGACTCCACGGGGGGAGTGGGCTGCTCTTTCTTTTTGAACAGTGCCATAAAGGTACCTCCGATGATGTATTGTAGAAGCCCCAGGGGCGGTTTCGCGGTGCCGCAGCCGTCCCTGCGGCCTCTACCATCCTTTTTCTTGAAAGAAAAAGGATCAAAAAGAACTTTTATTTTCGGGACTGTACATCCTGCTGCACCGAGCTCACCGCCCGGTAACGGGGGATATGTGGGAGGTGGGAGACGGGGAAAAATCCGTAAGCGGGAGTGCCGCGTGGATGCGCGGCACTCCCGTCTGTCTCATACGCTGTTCCCCTGGAAGGGGGAGGGGATCATTTGGTCTCGACGGTGATGCCCTTCTCGGCGAAGTACCGGGCCGCGCCGGGGGAGAACGGGGCGGCGATGCCCTCGGTGGCGAAAGTCAGGTCCAGCTCAGCGCCCTTGGCGTGGAGCGGAGTGATGGCGTCCTTGTTCTCGAAGATGGTGGACACGATGGTGTAGGCCACATCGTCGTCGATGTCCGCACGGGCGATCAGGGTCGCCTTGGTGGTGATGGTGGTGCAGTCCTCGTCAAAGCCCTTATAGGTACCGGCGGGGATGGTGTAGGAGGCGTACCAGGGGGCGTTGGCCAGCAGGGTGGCCATGTGCTCGTCGTCGATGGACACCAGGTACACGGTCTTCTCGTTGGCCAACTGGTCGATGGCGGGGGTGGGGGCGCCGGCGGTCTGGACGGCCACGTCGATCTTGCCGTCCTTCAGGCTCTCGGCGGAGTCACCAAAGGACTGGTACACGGGGGTGATGTCGTCCAGGGTCATGCCGTAGGCGGCCAGGATATCCATGGTGTTGTAGTAGGT
>CANQCS010000074.1 GCA_947589745.1 uncultured Oscillospiraceae bacterium | reverse complement strand
AGGGTATCCTCCGTATAGGCCCTGGGCGGCGCGGTGTAGTGCTCCGACACGGAGGCTTCTACATTTCCAATGGACTGCCCCTCTGTCAAAGCGGGCAGGACCGCCGTGCTGTCCTCCGCCTTTGAACGCATCGCGGCGCGGAACAGCCGCTCGATGCTTCGCCACCCCTCGTCGATCACATGGGTCCCCTTGGCGGTGAAGGTATGTCCGCCGCAGTCGATGGAGGCGGTGACGGACTCAAACACATACGGCGCCGCCGAAGCGCAAAGCAGTTTACAGCAGACCAGCTTGAGCAAATTCCGCTCCCCCGAGGGCAGCGGGTCCATGTCCGTCCGCCCGATCTCCAGAGTAGGGATGATAGCGTGGTGGTCGGTCACATCCTTGTCCGAGATCAGCCGCGATACGTTGGGGGTAAAGCCGGGGCAGGCGGCAAAGGGCGGAAGGCCCTTTGCCAGAGAGATGACTTGGGAGGCCGTATCCTCCATGCCGGAGGTCAGATAGCGGCTGTCCGTCCGGGGGTAGGTCAGCAGCTTCTTCTCATAGAGGCTCTGGGCGTAGTCCAGGGTCTGCTGGGCGGTGTACCCGAATAGCCGGTTGGCCTCCCGCTGGAGAGTGGTCAGGTCATAGAGCTTCGGAGGCTGCTCCCTATTTTCTGAGTGCTCTACGGACCGGACCACGGCCTCCCGCCCATCGCAGGCGCGGCGCAGCTTGTCCGCGTCCGGTTTGGACCTGATCCTGTCGCTCGCGGCCTTGAAGGTGTGTCCGTCCAGTTCCATCGTATAGAACTTCTCCTTTTTGAATTGCCGGATCGCCTCCGCCCGCTCCACCAGCAGTGCCAGGGTGGGGGTCTGGACCCGGCCAACATTGAGCGTCTGGCCGCCGTGGACTGTGGTGAACAGCCGGGTCCCGTTGATCCCTACCAGCCAATCCGCCTTTGCGCGGCACAGGGCGGCATCATACAGACGGTCATAATCGGCGCTGTCCCGGAGGTCAGCAAAGCCCTCCCGGATGGCGCTGTCCTCCATGGATGAGATCCACAGGCGCTGGACCGGCTTCTTACATCCGCACAGGTAGTAGACCTGGCGAAAGATCAGCTCCCCCTCGCGTCCGGCGTCGGTAGCGCACACCAGGGCCTCCACCCGGCTGTCAGCCATGAGCGCGGACAAAGTGTTGAACTGCTTTCTGGTGTCGGGCAGCACGATGTACTGCCAGGGGGCCGGGATAATGGGCAGGTCCTCATAGGCCCACTTGGAGTAGCGTGTATCGTAAGCGTCCGGCGCGGCCATCTCCACCAGATGGCCCACACACCAGCTCACCAGCCAGCCGCCGCCCTCCATGTAGCCGTCCCGCCTGCCGGTAGCCCCCAGCACCTTTGCAAGAGCCATAGCGACGGAGGGCTTTTCCGCGATCACCAGCTTCATATCACATCACCCCCCGAGAGGGCCGGACGGGAGACAGCTCGCACTGTCTCCCGTCCGGATCGCAGGGATAACATCATCTGTCATCCTCCGGGTCCCCGTACCCGTAGTCCCCAGGATAGGGCGGTTCATCATAAGGGATGCGCTCCTGATCCGGCACATCATCCTCATTGACCGTCTCCTCGGCCTCCGTCAGCTCATCAAAGTCCTCGGCGTCGTCCAGGTCGTGCTTGGGCTTATAGATCTTGAGGTAGTAGCCCGCGCCGCCCACCGCAGCCACGGCCAGCAGGATCACGACCATGGTGCCGCTGCTGTTCTTTGCCGGCTGCTGCGGCTCCGCCGGGTCCCCGCCGCTCGCCTCGACGCCCTCACAATCCTGCCAGGACAGGACACAGACGGGGCACTTGGTGTTGACCTCTCCGGCCTCGCACCTCTCCCGGCAGACGCAGGCAGGAGGCTCCGGCACCGCGGATTCCGTGGGAGGCGTCTCGGAGGTATCGTCATCCTTCTGCGCCAGGGCCGCCAGATCAGACTCCGTGACGGCGCTCAGGAAGTAGACGTTATCACCGTCCCGGTCGTTGTCGATGATGAGATAGAATACATTTTCATCCGGGGTGTAGATGGTATAGAACTGCTTTCCGGTCTCGCCGCCGGAGTTGTCCACCACCTCGCCCTGGCCGTCCGGGGTAAGCGGGGCGCTGGTTTGGCCGCCGTTAGGGGACTGGCTCCCGTCACCATCCGCAGACGGGGTGTCTGTGTCGCTGTCCGTGTCCGGTTCGCTCCCCGCAGACGGTGTAGTGACGGCGGGCGGCACATTTGTGGCAGGCGGTGTAGTCGTGGTAGGCGGCGTAGTGGTGACAGGCGGCGTGGTAGCGGCAGGCGGCTCCGAAGTGACCGGGGGCGTTGTGGGCGTCTCGGTCACAGCGGGTGCCGCCTTTTCCTGATAGTTGGGGCTTTTGATCTGAGTGCTCTGCTGGTTCCCGGCGTAGTCCACCGCCTTGACCACGATCTGCTGGGTGCTGGCGCTCACTTTGCTCAGAGGATAGTCCAGCGTCCCATTGGACAGGCCGGTGTACCGTTTGCCGTCCACAGTGATCTCCGTCACACCGGAGAGGTCATCCGTCGCCTCCACCAGCAGCCGGTCCCCACTGATCTTGACGCTAAGCACAGGCGGGGTGCGGTCAAAGCACTCGATGTACCGGGCGTCCTCATAGATCTGCCCATCCCCGCCGGTGACGCGGATGTAGACGGTGCAGTTGCCGGTGATGCCTAACTCACCGTAGTAGATGCCGTCCCTCCATGCCATGCTGCCGGTAATGTCCTGCCACACGCCGTTTTGGTCGGTCTTGGCTTCCACAGCGGCGATGCCGCATCCGGTGTGGTCCGCGACACAGATACGGGCGGCGGCCCGCTGGACGGCCCAATCGGAGGGCAGTCCGATCTCGATCTCCACCCCGGCTGTCTCCATGTCAGCGGCAGAAGCCGCACCCGTCAGCGGGAGAGCGATCACGGCGCACAGGACAGCGCACAGCAGCAGCGACACGATGCGCTGCAAGGTTTTTGCTCTCATTGGCACATAGTTCTCCTTTCGTTCAGTTGTTGACGGGCGGTTCTTTCGACGCCCGGATCATGTCCAGCAGGCCCCGCAGCTCCTCTGGGGACGAGGCGATGCCCCGAACCGTCTGCAAGATCTCCAGGTTCTCGCATTCGGTGATCTGCTTCTCCAGGTCCCGCACACGGGTCTGCCATTCGGCGGACTTGGACTTGGCCTTGACCAGCTCCGCCTTTAATCTCTCAATTTTGTCACCTCTCAAAATCATCCCTCCTTGGTCCGACCAGAAATGTAATCCGTAAAATGCTCTACGGTATGGAAGATGCGCTTGTTGTTCACCCACCGCTGGAGCTTCCGGGTGACAGCCGGGGCATTAGGTTTGTCGTAGATCATCACATAGGGGTCGTAGCCCATGGCCCACAGGGCGTCCACCCGGTACAGGTCCTGTTCATGGGTGCTGCCGTAGTTGGTCAGTACATACACCCGACGTTTCCGGTCGCTCCTGATATTGGTCAGCTCCAGAAATCGCCGGAAATACGGTGTCAGATCCTGCCGTGGGTCATCCCAGGCAAAATGCACCGCCTTGGTCCGCACCCGGTTCAGCAGGGCCGCGTTGTCCGGGGTGATGAGGCGGATGTCAAGGCCCTGGGAGAAGTCCACCCAGGCGCGGCTCCGGGCAAGCTGGTCCAGCAGGTCCTCATGGTCCGGGCAGGCCAGCAGATTCGGGTCCAGCAGCTTGATCTCCCGCTGGCCTGTCCAGAACTCGGACAGGTCGGCGGCCTTGACGCTTCTGCGGCCCTCCTTGCCGCTGACAATACAAAATCCGCAGTTCCTGGGGCAGCCACGGCTTAAAAAACCGTATGCCACATCGGGAAACTGCGGATAGAGCGTGTAATCCGGGCAGATGTGCTCCACCTCTCCGGGGAGGTCAGGGCCGGGACCGTAGCCGGTGCCGCCGGTGATGACCCGCTCCGCGTTGGTGACATTCACCGTGTCCCTGGAGTACAGGTCCGTGAACACCCGGCTTTTATAAACGAGGTCATACCGGCACTCCGGCCGCCACCACTCCACCGTGCCGCCCCGCGCCTTGTGATAGGCGGACAGCTTCATCAGGCAGAGGTTAGGCCAGTTGTGGGAGTCCACATCTACCAAGCCAATTTTCATTAGATCCCTCCAATCGTGTGTGTTATGACAGCCTGCCGAAGCCATAGAAGTGCTCCTGCCAGTAGCTGCTGTTGATATTGGCGTAAGAGATGGGGTCGCCGCAGTGGATCATCTGGCCGTTGCCAACATAGATGCCCACATGGGAGACTGGGTTAGGGGCGCTGTACGTCTTAGTAAAGAAGATGAGATCGCCGGGCTCGGCATCGTCCATGGATACCGGCGTACACAGGTTATAGAGTGCCTGGGCTCCCACGCGGCCCACATCCCCGACGCCGGACTGGTTGATGACCCAGCACACAAAGCCGGAGCAGTCAAAGGATGTGGACGGGCTGCTCCCGCCCCAGACGTAGGGATATCCCAGGTATTTCTCAGCCTCCGCCAGCATAGCGGCAAAGGTGCCGTCCCCCATGGGCTCCCCGGAGTAGTCCGGGATCACAGGCCCACCCGGTTCACCGGGCAGAGTACCGCCTGCCCTGCCGGAGTCGCCGGTATCCACAAAGTAGTAGGGATTCAGATACTCCCCGTTCTGGAGGACCTCCAGATGCAGGTGGGGGCCGGTGCTGTCCCCCGTACTGCCTACGGCGGCGATCACGTCCCCGCGCGCCACCTCCTGATCCACGCTTACGCTGATGCTGGAACAGTGCGCGTAGCGGGACTGATACCCCTTGTCATCCTCCAGCATCACGCACAACCCGTAGCTGCCCGCGTCCCCGGCAGATACCACATATCCATCGTGGATGGCCCGGATGGGCGTCCCCTCCGCCGCGGCAATGTCCACGCCCCGGTGCAGGTCTTTCACGCCGGTGATGGGGTGGACGCGATACCCGTAACCGCTGGACACATAGCTCAACCACGGGAAATCAAAGGGATTCCCAAACGCCTGCCGGTTCCCTCGGGTCTCCTGATAAATGGAGTACCGGTCCATCTGCTCCCCTGGGGTCAGGCTGCCGGTGATGATCTCGGACAGGGGCTTCACGGTGAGTGTGGTCTGAAGGACACGCCAGTCGTAGGGGTCCCCCCCGCCGTCGTAGCGTGTTTCCACGATGGTCTCCCGTGTGAGCGTGTACTGTTCTCCGAACAATCTCTCGATCTCCGCCATCACCTCATCGAAGGTAAAGGCGTTGAACGCCGTGGAGAGATAGCCCATGAGCTCATAGGGGTCGTAGCTGATCGCCCCGATGTTGTAGCGGTACTCATCGTATCCGGGGTAGGTGCTTTCTGTCCGGTCGATATCAAGCTGTAAGTCCGTCTCCATCTCCGTGTAGTAGAGGTCGGAATCGCATATTTCCTGCTCATCCGCCATATAGGAGGCAGAGATATAGGAGGACTGGAACCCGGAGAGCATCGCGGTACAAGAGGTCATGCCGGCGGAGAAGAATACCACCACCATGGCCAGAAGCGCGACGATGGCCAGCAGAGATCTATGCGCCGCCGCGTACTGTGCGGCGATGCGGGCGATCTTCCCGGTAGCGGTCAGCACGTTTTGGGTGAACTGCGCCGTCTGCTTGGCCTCGTGAGCTGCCTGGGCATACTTGCGTTTGAGTTTCTGCTTTTGCACCCACTTCATCAGGGCGCTTTTTTGCTGGAGCTCCGGGGTATCCCGCAGGGCCGCTTCCCAGGCAAGGTCCGCCCTGGCCGTCGCAGCCTGCCGCTCCGCTTGCCGCAGGGCGCGGTAGGGCTTGGAACGCCGGCGCTGCCTGTTCCATCGCAGTACCCGTCCCGCGCCCTGCTCTGCCACCAGCTCGCTCCGGTGGGCGGCCTCCACCGCCACGTTGTCCCGCTCCGATTCATGGACCTTGCTGTGGAGCTTCATCACCGCCGCCGTCCGAACGGCCTGCCCCGCCTGGGAGGGCAGGGAGGGCTTCACATACTCCGGCTGGACCTCAGTCTCAAAATGGAGCCGGTGCCGGGGCTTGCCGGTGCTGCCGTCCACCTCCCGTTCCATGGTCAGGCGGCGTTTTATTGGGAGCTTTTCGCGGGCCTGCTCGACTCGTTCCTCGGCCCGCTCCACCTTCCGGGCCGCCCTCTGATAGCCTCTGGACGGCGCTGATTCCGATGTCGCGGGGCCGGCGCCCTTCGCCGTGCCGCCGGAGGATGGTTCTGCCGTTGGGGGCGCGTCCTCAAACCGTAGCCGCGACCGTCCCGGCTGGGAGGCGGGTCCGGTGCTCTTTTCATCCCGCCTCCGGGTATAGAGCTGGTCAGCCGGGGCCGCCGCTGTTTCCGCATCCTGGGTAGAGCCCACAGCCGGGGACTGTTGCGACGACTGCCCAGCCGCCTGGACCTCAGTGGGCTTTGTGAAATGCTCCGGTTTGGCGGCGTCCGGGGACAGCTCCATGATCTGCCGCCGTTTGACCGATTTCCGGGCGTCGCCGGTCCGCTCCATCGCTGGCATAGCTGCTACTACGGCGCTGGTGTCCTCGAAATGGAACCGCCCGCCTCCGTCGTCATGGAGCCGGGTGGGAGGACGCGGCGCGGTCCCCACCGGAGTATCAACAGCGGCATCCTTGGCATAACGCCGTATCTGCCGCCTCTGGGCCGCTTTTTTGGCAGCCGCGTCATCAGCGCCGGCATTCTGTTCCAGGTCCTGCTCCCGGTCAGTTCTCAGCCTGCCGCCTTCTTCCTTGAGCCTGCCCCGCCGCTCGGTGTCAGGTCCACCGTCCTCCGGGGGGCGGATAGGCACGTCATTGGTGGTATGCAGCAGGGGGGGCTCCGGCTCCAGGGTCGGTTTTTCCCCGTCAGCTCTGGCGGCGTCTGGGGTAAATTGCGTAATCTGACGCTGTTTCTTTGCCTTTTTCCGCTCTTTCCGGCGTCGCCGTCTGCTCCGCGCCTGGTCCGGGGCCGGGGGCGGTGCAGTTTCCGCCGCTGGAGCGGCGATCATAGGCGCGTCCGCCGCCATCCGCATAGAGGGCGCTGTCGGTTCCGGCGTCCAACTGTCCTCCGGGGGTCCCGCAGGCGTGGCCTTGGCCGCCTCCGCCGCTGTCTGATAGATGATGGCACGCTGCTTATACCGCTTCCTGTCCCCAGCATCATCCTCCGGGCGCTGGGCCGCACGGCGTCCGGCAGTCTGCTCCCCGGAGCGGCCACGGTCGAAGGAAGCATCAGCCAGCCGCTGGCTGACCCGGTGTTCCTCACCGGTGACAAGGTCCTGCTCTACAAGGCCGTCCCGCCCCATTTTGAGGACTTTCTTTGCCCGGCCTTTGTACGGATCTCTGCTCAATCCACCACCTCCTGGAGCTTACTGAGTGGACTCAGCCAGGTCCTCCGGGCGGGTGGTCATAATGGAATACAGCTCCGTGTCCTTCGGGAAGTGGTCCACAAAGGGGATGATGACGTTCCCGTAGAACAGAAGTCCCTCGCCGGCGTTGCTATTGGTGACGTAGCCGAGCTGGTGGGGAGAGATGTTGAGCTGCTTGGCCAGGATCTGACGGTCCCCGCCCGCTTGGTTAAGAATGTAGATGAAGTCGGAGTTCTCCAGGATGTTCTCGATCTCCCGGCTGGCCAGCAGGTCCTTGACATTTTGGGTCAGCCCGGTGGGGATGCCGCCCCATTTTCTGAAGCGTTTCCAGATCTCGACGCTATACGCCGCCGTCTGTTCTTCCTTCAGAAGCAGGTGCATCTCGTCGATGTAGAGCCGGGTGGCTCTATGGGCGTCCCGGTTTTCACTGACACGGCCCCAGATCTGGTCCTGGACCACCTGCATCCCCAGCTTTTTGAGCTGTTTGCCCAGCTTTTTAATGACGTAGCACACGATCCGGCTCTTGATCGCCACGTTGGTCCGGTGGTTGAACACGTTGAGGCTGCCGGTGACGTAGATCTCCAAAGCCGTGGCGAGGCGCTGTGCCTCCAGCTCCGGCTGCTGGCACAGGAGCCGGTGAAGGTCGCCCAGGATGGGCATTTTCTCCGGGCGGGGGTCTTGCAGGTAGTCCCGGTAGACCATGTGGACGCAGCGGTCAATGACGGTCTTTTCCACAGGCTCCAGCCCCGCCTTGCCGCCCACGATCAGCTCCATGAAGGAGAGGATGAAGTCGCTTTTCAGCGTCAGGGGGTTGTCCTCCTCGGAGTAGTTGAGGGTCAGGTCCATGGGATTGATGTATTGGTCCGACGTGGGGGAAATATCAATGACCTGCCCGCCCAGCCGCCGCACCAGGGACGAATACTCATCCTCCGGGTCGATGACGGCGATGTCATCGTTGGTGATCAGGAAAGCGTTGGTGATCTCACGCTTGGCGGAGAAGGATTTGCCGCTGCCGGGGGTGCCCAGGATCAGGCCGTTGGGGTTCTTCAGCTTCTTCCGGTCCGCCATGATCATGTTGTTGCTCAGCGCGTTCAAGCCATAGTAGAGGGCTTCCCGGTTATCCTGGAACAGCTCCTGGGTGGTGAAGGGCACAAAAATAGCGGTGCTGGAGGTGGTCAGCCCGCGTTGGATGTTGATCTGATTCAGCCCCAGGGGGAGGGAGGACACGAGGCCCTGCTCCTGCTGCCAGTCCAACCGGCGCAGGGCACAGTTGTATTTCACAGCAAAGTTGGCGATCTGACCGATGTTGTTTTCCAGTTTCTGCCGGTTCTCCGCCATGTTCATCACCAGCATCGTCACCAGGAACATCCGCTCGTTGCGGCTCTGCAAGTCCTCCAGCAGCGTCTTGGCCTCGGCGCCGTAGGTAGCCAGGTCGGACGGGAATAGCGATAGGTAAGCCTTTGAGATTATCTCCAGCTTTTCCCCCGCTTCACACCGGACATGCGACTTTCACCGCATCCGGCGTTCCATCAATCAAACAGTTTTCTTAGTCTCCTTAGTCATAAGTTGCCTGTCTGACTGACTTGAGGCCATTCCTCCGTTTTCCTCTTTTTCGCAGAAAACATCATCGGTTCGACCTCTGCTTTTCAGCAGTAGTACAACAGCTTATATGATTCGCCTGCTTACTTCCCAATGGTGGAAGCCTACTACTTTTCCTCGTTCCAACAATCCTATCTTTGCATATACCTTTAGGTCTCCGCTTTAGGCCTGTCAGCTTGAACACGCCTGTAACGTGCTATGGTGTTTCATAACATCCATTTTTACTCCACCACACTGATTAGCGATGAACGCTACCGGCACATTTCTATGCCGTCATGGTATAGACCCTTACATTCGCGGTTTTCGTCAGTCATATTTCAAACATTCTGACCTTGGGTATTTTGTAGACCTCCGGCCTATAGGCAGCACCGTCCACCTCTGGACAGCTTTCGTGGGGCTGGTAATTATCCAGCAGTCCATACGGCTGCTCTCAGCCGACTTCACCGAGCTTCTGACAGGTCAGTTTTCACTTACACCTGCCAGTCGGAGTATTAAGGGGGCGTTTCAGGGCGTTACCCCGTCATTCCACCTCTCGGATTGTTAGTTCTCCTAACATCTGAAATTTTCGTTCTTTTGTTAGTGCCTGATTTTGCCCTTCAACCACGAAGGCTTTGTTCAGGAACGAGTCGCACGAATATCCATATCATACCCGGCGCGGACGGCTTTCTTCTGTTCCTCGATCTTCATCTTGTCCAAGTCGGTGATCTTCCGCTTGACGTTCTTGATTGCCGCGCCCTGGTCGATGGACTGGATGTGCAGCGTGACCACCATGCTTTGTTCCAGATCAAGAATATCCGCCAGCATCCGGTCCGACAGCTCCGGGGCGAGGATCTGGAGGAAGGACACCGCGCCATAGGTCCGCCCGATCTGGAACATCCGGCTGCTCTTGAAGGTGAAGCTGTCCGGCGCGATGAAGTCCTTGCTGGACAGCCCGGTCTTCCATATCGCGTCCCAGGCGAAGCGGAACCTGCTGCTGTCCGCCGGGTGGAACATCCGGTGAAGGATGGCGAGGCGCTCATAGCCATTCAGCGTGTGGGCGCGGACACCCAGCGCCTTGAAATTGGCCAGCACGTCGGCCTCGATACGCTCCAGGCGGGGCTTGGCCGTTTTCAGGCTGTCCGCCTCCACACCGAAGGTGATGTACTTGGTCTTGGTCAGGCCGTTGTTCCCCTTGGCAAGCTGGGCTTTCAGCATCCCCGAATACTCACGGCGGATCGAGTTGAAATCATCCGCCTGGTCCGGGATGTGGATGGCCCTCATGTTTTCCTCCATGTCGGCCCGCTGGTTGAGGAAAGAAAACTGGACGCGGATGGAGGAATCGAAATAGTTCAAAAAGGCGCACCAGTTTTCAAAGATCAGGTTCTTGTCCTCGTTCTGCGCCAGTTGATAGGTAATATCGTAGAACTGCACCTGCTTGGTATAAAAGTGCTCGTTCACGACGCAGATACCATCCCGGCACATCTCCTGGTAGGGGATGGTCTGCTGGGCGGTCCGGGGGATCTTTCCGTCCCGTTTCGCTTTCTTCACGGAGGCGGTCAGCCGCCGCTTCTCCGACGCCGACAGCTTCTTATCCGGGGACAGGCGAATGGTGTCCTTCAGGTCGGCTTTATCGGCGCGGAGCTGCCTTCTTGCGGCGTCCAGGCTTTTTTGCTGTTTTTTTCGTTTGTTCAATACTCATCATCTCCTCTGCATTGAGCCGCTCCAGGGCGGCATAGAGATTGTCCGTCTGATAGGGACGGGTCCGGGGGTAGAGGAACCGGGCGCGGATGATGTGTCCCAGCACCCGTTCCAGCGGCTGGCCGTCCTTTTCATAGATGCCAAACAGAAAGAACGGCAGCATCAGGCCGATCATCAGCAGAGCCGCCGGTTCGTTCCCGATACTGCCGCGGGTCACAATGTAGGCGGGGACACCCAAAAGAGCGCCCCCGCCGAAGCATACGAGCTGGCGCTTCGTCAGGTTGAAGGCCAGCTTGGTCTTTACTTTAGTCAGGTCCTTGGGGACCGGCACAAAGGGCATTTATCTCGCCTCCCTGTCTTTTGGTTTCGTTTTTGGTTTGTCGTCGGTGACCGGACTCGCCGCCAGTTGTTCTTTGATAGAGAGGCGGTTGTCCTTGGTCATCATCTTATACTTTTTCTGTGCACGGGCGCAGAAATCCCAGATCGCATTCTCCCTTTTGTCAAAGTAGTGGCCCCAATAGTAGTTAGGACTACCGGCCTGATCGTTGGCAGGGGTACGCTCCCAGGTCACAAAAAATGGGACCCTTGCGTTGATTTGTCCCAGCGCATATTCTACCGGGCCGACCGATACTTTCGCTATGATTCGGTAATCGGCGTTTACTTCCTTGTCCGTGGAAGTCGAACCGTTTTCCAATACGATTTCCATACGCCCTTTTTCCTGCGTCAGCGTAGAAACAGGGATCAGCGGTCTGCCGCATATCATGTCTGGCAAGAGAATGATGCCGCTCTGTTTGCTCAACAGAAGTTCAGGCATGGTCTGCATCTCAAGATAGAGGCATTTCTGTTTAGCCACATAATACTGGAGCAATTCACCCTCTACCGGTGCATGGGCCGCTTTTCTTGGGTGAGAGATCGTAGTCCCTGCCTGAAGGGGGCTGGAGCGGGCGTAGACCGCATTGTCATAGTAGAACTGCGGGCTTGTTCCGGGCACATGGAATCCGAACATGGAACCCACCTTCATGGCCTCCACCTGGGCCGGAGTAATGCCGCGCCGCTGATTGTGGATCTCCGCAATGCTCCGGTTTTCGTCCGCGTCGCTTGTATTCCAATCAGAGCGGTAGTAGCCCGTCTCGCCCCGTTTGAGGATGATCAGGTCCCCGGTTCCGGGCAGCGTGGCGAAACAGGTATCGGGCAGTTCATTCCTCACCTCACCGCGCCCCCTTATCCCGTGCCTTTGCGGGTTGGCCGCTGGGCACAGAGTTCCCGGCCAACTGTTCCTTGATGGAGGGCTTCTGTGCCCTGGGGGAGCGCAGGCGCAGTGGCCGGTTCCGGGCTTCTTCGCGGTGGACCAGGGCGAACACGCCCTTGTGCCCATTCAGCGTAGAGAGTGTCAGGGTGGAGAAGGGCAGCATGGCCATCAGCCGGTCATGGTCCTTCGTTTTTGCCCTGGCGAGGAAATCCGGGGAGACTTGGGCCATATAGTGGGTGCCGTTAGGACTGTTGGGTTCTGCCGGGGCCTGGAGCAGCTTCAAGATCTGCGCGGCCTCCGCCTTGATGTCCGCCGCTTTCAGCGGCTGCCGCAGCAGATGTTCATGCCGCGCGGCCTTCACAAACATATCCACCAGCCCCGGATGGCTCCTTGTGATGACCATTTCACGGTTCGCCTGGATGCCGCCCGGAATGATCACGGTTCGCGCCCATTCCTTGGTAGCGCGGGAGATACGGCCATCATTACCCATGGACTGGATCGTACCGGCCAGAACGTGCAGCATACGGTCATAGCCAAAATTCTCCGCGACCTCCAGCACCGCTCTCCGGCTGTCAAGGGAGGAACGGTCATAGTCGTAATGCTCACCAATGGCCTTTTCGATCGCGTTTTTGCAGTCCATGTTGAGCTGCCGGGATTCGAGATAGAGCTTGCTCTCGTCATGCTCCCTGGCGTACTCAAACGAGGACGGATATACTGGGGGAAACTTCTTCCCCCTGCCTGCGGAACTCATCGCTCACCTCCCATCCCGGCCACTGTGAGCGGCCTTTTCAGAGGGCTTTCCCCCTTGGACCGGCTTGGCCGCCAACCGATCCCGGATGGAGGGCCGGCGCTGGCTCTCCTTCTCGACCATCTGCGCGATCTCCTTGCGGGCCACAGCTATAAAATCATCCAACTTGGCGGGGTGGCTGCGGACGCAGTAATTGAGACGGCGGTCCTGGTCATCATACATGGGGACGGTCTTGGCCCAGGCCACATTGTCGCGGGAAAACCGCTCATCGTATTCCATGTCCCGGAGGGTGGCGGCCAGGACACAGGCTACACGCTCCGGGCCGAACTCCGCCAGCACATCCTTCGCCGCATCAGGCGCGAGGCGCATCCCGTCGAAGCCCTCCCGGATCGCCGCTTCGATTGCCTCCTTACAGGCGATGTTGGCGCGGTAGGAGGCGCGGAATACGTCTAACTCGTTATGCTCTCTCGCGTACCTGCTGTCGTGCTGGTAGAGGGGCACGGCCCGGCTTGCCTCCCTCCGGGCCTGAAGGACCTCGTTGGCCCGATTCTCCATACACTCGCGCAGCACGTCCATGTAGCCCGTTTCCATGTTGCGGAACTCCTTGAACACGTCGGCCAGTGGGCACGGAGATTCCAGGAGCGCCACGATCTGGGCCGTTTTCAGCTCCATGGAATCCATCAGGATCAGAATGTCTTCCCGCACGGTGTATTCGTAGGTGTGGTTCAGGATCTCCGCCGGGGACATTTTCAGCAGCGATTCACGGAACGCCGCCAACTCCCCGGCCATTCTGTCATACAGCCTATTGCTCAGTTCTTCACGGTCCATCGTGTCCTCCTATCACAGTTTTTTCTCATACCGCAGCTTCATCTGCGCGGGATATTGCGGATGGGCTGGGCGACGTTCACCTGTCCAGCAAACGCCGCCAGCCGTTCCCATGCAGGTCCAGCCCGCGGCCCGCAGGCTCACCCCCGGTTCATCATCCAGCGTGTAGGTGATGATCTTACGGTAGCCCATGGCCCTGGCCGCCCGCGCTGCCGCAGCGTACAGCATACTGCAAGCGTTTTTCTCGCCGGTGGTACACAGCCGGGTGACCTCCAGTGTATCGCCGTTATCCAGATACCGGCTCACGGGGCGGCCCACGATAGCCACGCCCACCAGCCGCCCCTCCGCCTCGCATCCGATGGCGAACTTATGGCCGGGGACGGGCTTGTGGTGGCGGTGGTGGGCGGCTACAAAAGCGTTGGCATCCCGGAGGGAAACAGGCGTCAGGGTGAGCATATCACCGTGCGCCCTTGTCCGCGCTCCGGGCTGCCTCCGGCGCGGGGCGGGCTTTGGCTTCTTTCGCCGCCTCCACCAGTGCGCCCCGCACGGAGGTCTTTTCCGTCGCCCGCTGGTACTCGCCCAGGATCGCGCCGTGGAGGGCCTCGCGCATCTCCTTTGTGACCGGGAAACAGATGTCATAAAACTTGCCATCCCTGCCCTTGACACAGGGCATAGCCACAAAGGGGCCGTTCTTGCCGTTCATTACCCGGATATCCTTGATGGCGAAGCAGCCGCCTATGGTGGCGCTGGCGAAGGCCAGGGTATTCCCGGAGCCCCTGTCGTTCTGGACAGGATAGACCCGCACATCCACGCCCAACTGCTTGGGCTGCTCCGCGCCGGGTGTTTCATTGGTTGCCATTTTTTCAACTCCTCCTTGTATCAATTTGGGGTATCAATGCGCGTTCAGCACAGATTTACTTACCGACCCGGTCTTGAACAGGGAGAAGCACAGCAGCACCGTGTAGCCCGCGCATTGCCAGATAGCGAGATGCAGATCTGACGCCGCCCCGATCTGTCCGATCAGGACCGCGTAAATCGCCACGCATATCATTATGAAAAGGCCCTGCAAGCCCAGCGCCGCAAGGCCCCGCAGGTAGTTGTTGCCCATCTGCCCCCATTCTCGGTTGGTCATGGTGGAGAGGGGGATCGGGCCGACAGAACAGTAGATGTATATCTCGATCATGCGCCCCACCAGCACCAGCATCACGCAGAGAGATAAGATCGGCATGGTGATCTTCAACAGCAGCGTCTCCACCAGCAGGCCGAACAGTTCTCCGATCTCCATGGCTGCCAACTGCGCGGAAACATCCCCGATAGCCGCGGCAAGATCCACGCTGGTGGTGCCGGTGATCAGTCCGGCGCTCTGGTTGACTATGTTCTGCGCCACCTCAAATATCGCCATGGTAATGTCAAAGGTGTGGGTGACAAGGTAGACCGCGATAAACACCTTCAGTATCCATTTATAGATGGTAAATGTCTCGAAGTCGTGGAAGTTGTTCTTTTCCATGAGCATGGTGATCAGCTCGTAGCAGAGGACAAAGGTGAGGATGATCCCGGCCACGGGCACGACCACCGTTTCGCTCAAAGTGCGGATCATGGCGAAGACCCCGGCGTTCCAAGCCGCCGGGGTCGTTCCCACATTTGTCGCTACCTCCCCGACCTGACTGTTGATCTGGTCAAACAGCCCCTCCAGATTGCCCGTGATGCAATCCCGGAGGATCTCCTTGATCCAGTCCTGGATAATGTCGAGGATATTCAGCATTGGCTACGCCTCCGCGCCTTAGTTAAAGAGGGTCGCCAGCAGAGGGATGAGCTTCATCCCGATGAGGGCCACACCGCCGCCCGCCATGAGCTGCTTGATCCCCTGGGACTTCGCGCCGGATTGCGATAGGTAAGCCTACAGTATCAAAGTTTCCGGCTTTTCCCCCGCTTAGCACCGTGCATGCGACTTTCACCGCACACGGCGCCCCATCGAAAATGAACTTGGCATGTTTTAAACACAACTTACACACTTCGTTGCAGCATATAAGATTTTTGATTGTCCGCTTGTCCACCCCCGGAGTATGGCTTTCCTTGTTGCCCTTGATTGTTCGATATGCCAGCTTGATATTATTTTCGCTGGCTATCAGTTCCATCAGGTTTTGAAAAGTCTTGCCCTGCAAACTGTCAGCATACATTTCGTCAAATGTGCTTTGCAGATCATAATACTCCGTATAGCGGATTTTGTTTTTCTTGGGTCTGCTCTTTTGCTGCT
>CANQCS010000073.1 GCA_947589745.1 uncultured Oscillospiraceae bacterium | reverse complement strand
GCCAAGCACACCGTCATCGCCACCGGCCGCCGGGGGGCGGACTGGCTGGAGAGCCTGTGCGCGGAGCACAACATCGCCCACCAGCCCGGCACCGTGGACATCGGCGTCCGGGTAGAGGTCCGCAGCGAGGTCATGGAGACGGTGAACCGGGTGCTCTATGAGAGCAAGCTAGTGGGCTACCCCAAGCCCTTCAAGAACAAGGTCCGCACCTTCTGCCAGAACCCCGGCGGCTTCGTCAGCCAGGAGAACTACGACAACGACCTGGCGGTGGTCAACGGCCACAGCTTCAAGGAGCTGAAGAGCGACAACACCAACCTGGCCATCCTGTGCAGCCACAACTTCTCCTACCCCTTCAACCAGCCCATCGCCTACGCCCAGAAGGTGGGCGAGCTGACCAACATGCTGGGCGCGGGCCACATCCTGGTCCAGCGGTTCGGGGATATCCTGGACGGCAAGCGGACCTGGGAGAAGGAGCTGGCTTTCGCCAACGTGAAGCCCACCCTGCCCGACGCCGTGGCCGGCGATATCACCGCCGCCATGCCCTACCGGGCCATGATCAACATTATCAACTTCATTCAGGCCATGGACCAGGTGGTGCCCGGCTTCGCCTCCACGGAGACCCTGCTGTACTCCCCGGAGCTGAAGTTCTACTCCAACCGGGTGAAGATGGACGAGGACCTGAACACCAACGTCCGGGGCCTCCACTGCCTGGGCGACTCCAGCGGCTGGACCCGGGGCCTGATGATGGCCTCCATCATGGGCGTCCTCATGGGCCGCCGCCTGGCGGAAGAGGGCTGATCCTTTTTCTTGAAAGAAAAAGGACCAAAAAGAACTTTAACCTCGCTCTCAAAGCGCTGCGATACCTACATTTCCCGCACGGTAACGAAGTATCCTTCCAGTGGGAGGATCGTATAAGTTCTTTTCAAAGAAACCAATCACAAAGGCTGTCACAAAAGGCCGCTGGCCTTTTGTGACAGCCTGTTTTATTTCATGACCTTGTCCTTCAGGAAGAAGGCGCTGTCGCTGTTCCCCCAGTAGAGCGTCCGCTGCTGGTCGTCCATCTTGGCCACAAAGTCGGCCTTGCAGATCAGGAAGTCCTGAATATCCATCAGGACGTGGAACAGCAGCGCCCGGTCCTCAAACTCGTCCCGGGACTGGGGCAGCTCCTCCTCCTTCATCGCCGCGAAGATCCCGTTCAGCCGCTGGATCTGCTGGTCCGGGGTGTTGATCTCAATCACGTAGTCCACCAGATAGTACAGGTAGTCCGCCACCGTCCGGGCCTGCCTGGGGATGGACTGGATCTTTACCAGCTCATAGTGGAGGTTGTGCAGGATACGGCACTGCTCATACCGCATCTCAAAGTAGGAGATATAATACTGGGGGTGGGAGACGAAGGTATTCTCCTGGTATTCGTTGGCGCTCTGTATGTAGTTCAGGATATCCGCCTCCAGCGTGCAGATGTCGCTCCACACGTGTTCCGCCATCTCGCTCCCGGACAGGTAGTCCGCCAGGCCCCGGAGGATGGACTGCAGCCTGCTCTCCGTCTCCCGCATGGCGGCGACGATCTCCCGCTTGTGGGTGAGATTGGCGTGGAACAGGTTCAGCACCACGGCGATGACCACGCCGATCAGCACCAGCTGCAGCTCGTTCCAGACGGCCCCCACGGTGAGGCCCTTCCCCGCCGTCACCAGGTGCGCCACGGCCACGGAGTTGACGGAGATGGTGGACCGCCACCCGCAGGTCTCCGCGATGAACACCACCAGCGTCAGCAGCAGGCCGTAGGTCACCCACATGCTGTCCACCAGATGGAAGATGACCCACGCCAGCACGGCGGTGAGGGCGAAGGTGGCCAGGCGGCTGACGGAGAGCCGGATGGTCTCCCACTTGGAGGTCATCAGGGTCAGCAGCGTCACGGTGCCCGCCGACACGGCGTACTCCAGGTGCAGTGACTGGGCGATGATGATGGCGATGCTGCTGCCCAAGCCGATCTTGAGCGCCAGCAGCAGGTTCTTCCTGGTCCGTTTCATTGCGCTTTCCTCCCAGTCAGAATGGATGAGGGGGATGCCGCCGGCCCGCCGGGGCCTTCTTTTTTATCATACCCCGCCGGAATGCCTCCTGTCAACGTTTTTTCGCCGTACACTTTTTATTTTAGACTTTTTATTGAAAGAACGAGGCTCAAAGAGAACTTTATTCCCGATTCCGAAACATTGCGGTGTCTGCGTGTTTCTCATGGGCGAACCGTATGAACCTGGGAACCGTCCGCAAAGGGGCCTCTCTCAGGAAAAGCTATCCATATAGGCGCTGAACGCCTCGATAAACTTTGCCGCCGCCTTGGACGGGGACTGGTATTTTTTCCACACCAGCGTCATGCCGATGGTGTGCTCCGGCCGGAAGGGCACGAACACCAGGTCGCTGCCCTGGGTGTTGATGAGCTTGTCCAGCAGCAGCACATAGCCCATGCCCTCGGCGGCCATGACGGAGGCGTTGATGACCAGATTGTAGGTCGCCGCCACGTTCAGCTGGGAGAAGGGGCGGCCGAACCATTTCACGAAGCGGGCGTCCCCAGGGATCTGCCGGGACACGATCAGCGGCTTGTCCCACACGTCCTCGGGCGCCAGGAACTCCCGGCCCGCCAGGGGCGCGTCCTTCCGCATCAGCACCCCCCACCTGTCCCGGAAGGGCAGCTCCAGGTACTCGTACTTGGACTGGTCGATATCCCCCAGCAGCAGGCAGAAATCGAACAGCCCCTTGTCCAGCCGCTCCGTCAGGTCGGACCGGTCGCCGCTGACCACGTGGAAGTGGATGCCGCTGTACTCCCGCTGCAGGCCGGTGACGACCCGCGCGATGTGGCGGATCGCGTCCGTCTCCCCGGCACCGATGTAGATATCCCCGGAGACGAGGTCATAGGGGTTCTTCATCTCCGCCTCCGTCCGCCGGGCCAGGCTGACGATCTCCTCCGCCCGCTTGCGGAAGTAGAGGCCGTCCTCGGTCAGCGTCACCTTCCGCTTGCCCCGGAGAAAGAGGGTCTTGCCGAACTCGTCCTCCAGGTCCTTGAGCTGCCGGGAGAGGGTGGGCTGGGTCAGGTGCAGGTGCTCCGCCGCCCGGGAGATGTTCTGCTCCCGGGCCACGGCCAGAAAGTATTCCAATACGCGCAGTTCCATGGGAATCACCGTCCTTTGTGAGCAGTATAGCAGATAATATCATACCCGTCAAGCATGGTAAGGTATTCCTCATAAGTATTTGCTTTTACAGGGCTGCCACGATATAATACCCCCGAACAGAAAAGGAGGGCTTCTACGCCTATGAGACAGCAGATCATCAACCAACGATTTGACGAGGAGCGGGCGCTCTACCACTCCCAGCACACCGATGTGACCGAATGCGTCTTCGCCGGCCCGGCGGACGGGGAATCCGTTCTGAAGGAGTCCCGGGATATCACCGTTACCCGCTGCGACTTCTCCCTGCGGTACCCCCTCTGGCATGTGGACGGCTTCACCATGACCGATACCAGCATGGACGAGCTGACCCGCGCCGCCATCTGGTACAGCCACCGTGGGACCATCGCCCGCAGCCGCCTCCACGGGATCAAGGCCGTGCGGGAGTGCTCCGATATCGAGATCACGGACTCCGATATCATCTCCGAGGAGTTCGGCTGGAAGTCCTCCGGGATCACCTTAAAGGACACCAGCATCACCAGCGCCTACCTGTTCCTGGACAGCAGGGAGATCCGCCTGGACCACGTCCGCATGACCGGCAAGTACTCCTTCCAGTATGTGGACGGGCTGGAGATCGACGACTCCCAGTTGGACACCAAGGACGCCTTCTGGCACAGCCGCAATGTGACCGTGCGGAACTCCACGGTGAAGGGCGAGTATCTGGGCTGGTTCTCCGACGGGCTGACGCTGATCAACTGCAAGATCTCCGGCACCCAACCCCTGTGCTACTGCAAGAATCTGAAGCTCATCAACTGCACCATGGAGGGCTGCGACCTGTCCTTTGAGTATTCCGACGTGGAGGCCGACGTCCGGGGACACATCGACTCGTTGAAGAATCCCAGCTCCGGCCGCATCGTGGCGGACAGCGTGGGCGAGATCGTCACCGACGACCCTGTCATGGAGTGCACCGGCCAGGTGGTCCTCCGCCGGGAAAAGGAGATCGCGTGATGGACACCATGCCGACGAGCGAGGACCTGATGGCCTCCGGCTGCACTGCGGAACAGATCCGGCAGTTTGCCGCCTGCCGCTGCACGGCGGAGAAGCTGCGGTTCCTCCAGCGGCACCGGGAGGAGCTGCTGGACAGCATCCACGAGCAGGAGCGCCAGATCAGCACGCTGGACTATCTGGCCCACCAGATGACGAAGGGCTCCGAATAAGCGGCGATCCATCGAAAATTTTTCTGCCATACTCTTCCCTCTCATACTTTTTCTTGAAAGAAAAAGTATCAAAAAGAACTTTACTATCGCTCTCAAAGCGTTGCAATACCAACATTTCCCACACGGTAAGAAGTATACTTCTAGCCGGAGAATAGTATCATTTCAATAAAGAGCGCCGCCCCTGGACCGGAATGTCCATGGGCGGCGCTCAATTTGCGGGGCAGGCGCGGCGCTCCGGCAGCTTTCTTTCAGGAAAAAGGCGCAAAAACCGTTTGCATATCGGCGGCTTATCTGGTAGAATGGAGGCAGAGATAGGGAAGCCGCCCCGGCGGGAGAAGCGCCCCGTCAGGGGCTTTTTCCATGCCGTCCCGCGCTTCCCGCGGAATATTCTCACAGAAGGAGGTACCCGCCATGCTGACGATCCTGGCCCGCTACATGACCGACGCCTCTCCGCTGGCCTTTGCGGTGCTGTTTCTGGGACTGTTTGTGATCATCGTGGGCGGCTCCCTGTGGCTGACGCCCCGCATCGCCCGTTGGCTGGACCGGAAGGACAGGGAAAGCAAGAGCTACTACGACGGTATGCTGGAGAAGGACCCCAACCAGCCGGAGGACGAGGCGGACGCCGGCGAGAAAGAGGCAGAGGAAGACCATGTTTGAAGTGATAAAACAGGAGGGCCGGGCCCGGCGGGGCCGGTTCCGCTGCGCCCACGGCGGCGAGGTGCAGACCCCCGTCTTCATGAACGTGGGCACCCAGGGGGCCATCAAGGGCGCGGTCAGCGCCCACGACCTGAAGGACCTGAAGTGCCAGATCGAGCTGAGCAACACCTACCACCTCCACCTCCGCCCCGGCGACGACGTGGTGAGGGCCCTGGGGGGCCTCCACAAGATGATGGACTGGGACGGCCCCATCCTGACGGACTCCGGCGGCTTCCAGGTGTTCTCCCTGGCGGGGCTGCGGAAGATCAAGGAGGAGGGCGTCACCTTCGCCTCCCACATCGACGGGCGCCGCATCTTCATGGGGCCCGAGGAGTCCATGCGCATCCAGTCCAACCTGGGCAGCGACATCGCCATGGCCTTCGACGAGTGCGTGGAGAACCCGGCGCCCTACGAGTACGCCAAGGCGTCCTGTGAGCGGACCCTCCGCTGGCTGATCCGTTGCAA
The DNA here is from genome assembly GCA_947589745.1 of uncultured Oscillospiraceae bacterium. Classification (GTDB taxonomy): domain Bacteria; phylum Bacillota; class Clostridia; order Oscillospirales; family Oscillospiraceae; genus Pelethomonas. The sequence continues at coordinate 10,942 of CANQCS010000073.1, read as the reverse complement.
GGCGGAGCACGACCGGCTGAACGCCCTGCCGGACTGCGTGAACCCCGGGCAGATGCTCTTCGGCATCAACCAGGGGGCCACCTATGAGGACCTGCGGGTATGGCACGCCAAGGAGATCGCCAAGGTGGACTGCGAGGGCTTCGCCATCGGCGGCCTGGCGGTGGGGGAGCCCACCCAGGTGATGTATCAGATCATCGAGGCGGTGGAGCCCCATCTGCCGGCGGACAAGCCCCGCTACCTCATGGGCGTGGGCACCCCCAGCAACATCATCGAGGGCGTGTGGCGGGGGGTGGACTTCTTCGACTGCGTCATGCCCGCCCGGAACGCCCGCCACGGCAAGCTCTTCACCTGGTCCGGGACGCTGAACATCAAGAACGAAAAGTACAGGCTGGACGAGCGGCCCATCGACCCGGCGTGCGACTGTCCGGTGTGCCGCAGCTTCTCCCGGGCCTACCTCCGCCACCTCTTCAAGGCGGAGGAGATGCTGGCCATGCGCCTGGCCGTGATGCACAACCTCTGGTTCTACAACACCCTCATGGAGCGCATCCGGGACGCCCTGGACGCCGGGGACTACGCCGCCTTCCGGGAGGCATACAGCGAAAAGCTGGGGCAGCGGGTGTGACGGGAGCCGGGCCGGAAAAGAAACCGGGCACAAAATCCGGCGGCCGCCGATTTAGGGCTTGCCAACGGCGAATTTTTCCTGTATAATAAAGAGAGTTGGTCCCGCCTGAGCGGGAAGAAAAATCAAGAAGGATTCCACGAAGGAGGAACTTCCCATGCCTATCGTATTCACTGCCACGCGCCTCAACGCCAGCGCCGCGGGAGCTGCCGGGGCCAGCGGCCTCTCCATGATCCTCATGCTGGTGGCCATGTTCGCCATCATGTACTTCCTGATGATCCGTCCGGAGAACAAGAGGAAGAAGCAGGCCGAGGAGATGCGGGCCGCTCTGAAGAAGGGCGACCAGATCACCACCATCGGCGGCATCATCGGCCGGATCGTCTGGGTGGGCGATGACACCATCGTCATCGAGACCAGCGACGACCGCGTGCGCATGGAGCTGACCAAGTGGGCCGTGTCCGTCAACAACAGCCAGCAGCCCGCGGACACCAAGAAGGGCGGCAAGAAGGCCAAGGCGGAGGAGCCCGCCCCCGAGCCCGAGAAGCTGGAGGACGGCGCCGATAAATAAGCCGCAGGCAGCATAACAGGACCTCCCGGTCAATATACTGAGCTATCAGTATCAATTGCCGGGAGGTCCTGTTATGTCAAAAGTCGTGGTATCCCTGCCCAAGGGGATGGTCAAGAACAGCGTGATCGGCGGCGTGCTGGCCCTGGCGGCCTACGTGCTGACCCAGTTCCTGTGGGCCCTGCTGATCGACCGGGGGCTGCTGGGCTTCGAGTCCCTCTACCCGCTGGTGTGCGCCTCGGCGGGGGCGGCGTCCTTCCTGGGCTGCGGCTACAGCCTGCTGCGGGGGACCTCCCGCACGGCCCTGTCCGTGCCGGTGGTGGTAGTGGTGTTCCTGACGCTGACCCTGGCCGCCGCGTTTCTCACCGCCGACGCCGTGTCCCTGGGCGGCGGCCTCACCGGGGTGGGGCTGTCCATGGCGGCGGGCGGCCTGCTGGCGGCCCTCATCGGCGGCCGGCTTCCGAAGCAGAAAAGAGGCCGCGGCAAGCGCAGGCCCCGCCGCACAAAGCGGAACTGATCCTTTTTCTGAAAGAAAATCGATCAAAAAGGGCTTTGATATCGCTATGACAAGTGAGAAAAGGTCGGCCGCCGGAGTTTTCTCCGGCGGCCGACCTTTTCTCATGCTCTTTATTGCTTTGTGAAATTTCCGAAGCCGGACTTGGCGGACTCCGCGTCGTAGTCCCGGTAGCTCTGGGACACCTGGTCAAAGGTCCTGCAGAACCGGTAGTGGGCGGTGTTGGCGCCGGAGGACGCGGCGTCGTCCGCGTGGACATCAAAGACATAGTCCGTGCCGCCGACGGTGATGATGTTCCAGCTGTGGCCGGTCCAGCCGCCGCCGGACTTGGAGGTCTCCCCGTCCACCACATAGCAGCTCAGGCCGATGCGCCGGGTCAGCACCAGGAACGCCGCCGCGTAGTCCTCGCTGGCGCCCACGCCCTTCTCCAGCACGTCCTGGGCCCGCAGCACCAGCGTATAGTCGCCGGAGTTCTGGTAGGGGCCGCGGCCGGAGATGCGGAGGGTGCCGCTGCCGTCGGTGACGTGGCCGATGAGGTAGTCGTAGCAGGCCCGCACCTTCTCATAGGTGGTCATGCCGTCGGTGAGGATGCCGGTCAGGATATCGTCCACCGCCTTGTCCAGGGCCTCGGTGCCGGTGGTGCGGGGGCGGAGGGTGGCGGCGTTCAGGACGGCCTCCGCGCCGCCGCCGGAGGGGACGGTAAACGGTGAGCGCTGCCAGCCCATCGCCTCGTAGGCCGCCGCCTCCCCGGGGCTCACGGTGATGCGGTCGCCGTTATCCGCGTGGAGGGTCACCGGCTGGCCGGACAGCTCCACGCTCTGGCGCTGGGACGGGTCGGCCAGCCGCACCACAATGGCCGCCGCCTCGCAGCGGGCCACCGTGGAATCCGGCAGGAAGGAGCCCGCCGCGTCGCTGCCCGTCAGGACGCCCGCCCGGTACAGCGTGTACACCGGGGCGTAGTAGGTGCTGCCGGGGGCCACGTCGGGGATGGCGTTGTCCTGGATGTCGTTGACGGAGGCCAGCATGGACTCCGGCAGTACGCCCAGCACGGCGGCCGCGTCCGCCCGGGTGGCCGGAGCGGTGTAGTCGGAGAACTGGCTGCGGGCAATGAGGCCCTCCTCCACCGCGTAGTTGACGTAGGGGGTGTACCATGGGGTGCCGGTGAAGTCCGCCCCGTCGCCACTGTAGATGCTCAGCAGGCGGCAGGCCAGCGTCAGCAGCTCCGCCACGGAGATGGACTCGTCCGGCGAGAAGGTGTCCGCGCGGGTGCCGTCCATCAGGCCCAGCTCGTAGGCGTCCGCCACGCTCCGGTAGTACCAGATATCCTCCGCCACGTCGGTGAACTGCCCCTCGTAGGTCCGGGAGCGGCTGAACCCGTCAAAGCCACTCCTTCTCCCGGCGGCCAGGGCGGTCTGACCCAGGAGGAGCATCGCAAGGATGATCACAATGATCTGTCTGATCTTCATAAAACGCCTCCTGTCACATAAACAGCCCCATCACTAGAGGGGTCACATAGCACTCGATCAGCGCCGCCGCCACGGTCAGCGGCATGATAAGAAACAGCAGCACACGCAGCAGGTCGCTGAGCAGCTCCACCAGCGGCCGCTTCAGATGGCTGCCCAGGACCATATAGCACATATTCCGGCACAGGCTCACGCCGCAGGAGATGGCCAGCACCAGGGCGGTGAGCTCGAACACGCCGTGGGGCAGGATGCCCGCCAGATACAGGGCCATGGACATGCCCTGGGTCTGGTAGTACCCGGCCATGATGCCCAGCAGGATGCCGTTGCTGAAGAGACTGAACAGCGGCAGGTAGGCGAAGGGCACAAAGCCGTCCACGACGGACACCAGCATGGCCCGCCAGTTGTTGCGGAGCATGGCGAAGACGGAGATGTTCCCCGCCTGGTCGATGACCCCCGCCTGCTCCACCATGTCCTGGAAGGCGTCCAGCACAGTGGCCACCTGCTCCGGCGCGGCCTTTGCCATGAAGTAGCCCAGGACGGCGGAGATTAGAAGGCCAATGGCGCAGCCCACGGCCGTCCGGCGGAACCCGGTGCCCAGGAACTCCCGCATCAGAGAGACATGTTCGCTGAGGGCGCTCATGACAGCTTCTCCAGGCCCAGGCGCAGACGCCGCAGCGTCTCCTCCCTGCCCAGGATGCGGCAGATCTCCACCGCGCCGCCGGGGGTGACGGCCTTGCCGGCGGCGGCGATGCGCACCGGCCACATGAGGGTGGCGTTCTTCACGCCCAGCTGCTCCGCCAGGGCCACCAGCCCGTCGTGGATGGCGTCCTGGGTCCAGTCCGGCAGGGCCTCCAGCATGGGGACCGCCGCCTCCAGCATCCGCTTCGACACCTCGGCGTTGGTCTTGGACTTCTTGTTGGTGAAGAGGTCCGCGCCGTACTCCGGCAGGGCCTCAAAGAAGTCCACCTTCCCGGGGATCTCCGTCAGCTTCTCGCACCGGGCCTGGAGCAGGGCGGCCACCGCCGCGGCGTCAATGGCGGGGTTCGGCACCGCCTGCCGGATATAGGGCTCCGCCGCCCGGGCGAAGTCCTCCGGGGCCATGGCCCGGAGGTAGAGGGCATTGAAGTGGGTCAGCTTCTCGATATCGAAGATGGCCGGGGACTTGGACACGCCCTGGATATCGAACACCTCCGCCAGCTCCCGGAGGGAGAACACCTCCCGCTCCGCCAGCTCGCCCCTGGGGCTCCAGCCCAGCAGGGCCACGTAGTTGAGGATGGCGTCGGTGAGATAGCCCTGGGCCTTCAGGTCCTCGTAGGAGGGGTCGCCGTGGCGCTTGGACATCTTGTTGTGCTGGTCCCGCATCACCGGGGAGCAGTGGACGTAGGTGGGCACCTCCCAGCCGAAGGCCTCATAGAGCAGGTTGTACTTGGGGGCGGAGGACAGGTACTCGCTGCCCCGGACCACGTGGGTGATGCCCATTAGGTGGTCGTCCACCACGTTGGCGAAGTTGTAGGTGGGCAGGCCGTCCCGCTTGAGGAGCACCTGGTCGTCCAGGGTGCTGTTCTCCACGGTGATGTCGCCGAAGATGGCGTCGTGGAAGGTGGTGGCGCCGCCCTCCGGGATGCGCTGGCGAATCACGTAGGGCAGGCCGGCGTCCAGCTTGGCCTGCACCTCCTCCGGGCTCAGGTCCCGGCAGGGGTCCTTCTCCCGGTTGAAGTCGCCGCTGTCCTCGGCGGACTCGGCCTTCTCGCAGAAGCAGTAGTAGGCGTGGCCCAGCTCCACCAGGAGACGGGCATACTTGCCGTAGGTGTCCCGGCGCTGGGACTGGATATAGGGGGCCACGGGGCCGCCCACGTCCGGGCCCTCGTCGTGGTCCAGGCCGCACTCGGCCATGGTGCGGTAGATGACGTCAGTGGCGCCCTCCACCAGGCGGCCCTGGTCGGTGTCCTCAATGCGGAGGATGAAAGTGCCCCCGGCGTGGCGGGCAATGAGCCAGGTGTAGAGGGCGGTGCGCAGGTTGCCCACGTGCATATAGCCGGTGGGAGAGGGGGCGAAGCGGGTGCGGACCTTGCCGTGGGGGATCTTGGCCTCCATCTCTTTGAAATATGTCATGTCCATGGCGGATCGTTCTCCTTTGTTGGGGTGGTATCATATAGGGGCTATTATACAATAGTTTTCCAGGGTCCGCAATCGAAAAAAGGGATTTGTTACAAGAAAGAAAAGAAAGGGCCGGGAACGACCGCGCGGCGTCGTTCCCGGCCCCTTATTCTGTTTCGTTCAGGAAAAGGCCCCCATTGCCTTCAGGTCCTCCATTGGCGTGGTAATCGGCATGATATTGTAGGTTTTCTTGAGGAGATCCAGTACATTGGGCGAGAGAAACGCGGGCAGCGTGGGGCCAAGCCGGATGTTCCTGATCCCAAGATGCAGCAGGGTCAGCAGGATGCACACCGCCTTCTGCTCATACCAGCTGAGCACCATGGACAGGGGCAGGTCGTTGACCCCGCAGCCGAAGGCGTCCGCCAGGGCCAGGGCGATCTGAATGGCGCTGTAGGCGTCATTGCACTGCCCCACGTCCATCAGCCGGGGCAGGCCGCCGATGCTGCCCAGGTCCAGGTCGTGAAAGCGGTACTTGCCGCAGGCCAGGGTCAGGACCACCGTATCGGCGGGCGTATGTTTGACGAACTCTGTGTAGTAGTCCCGGCCGGGCCTTGCGCCGTCACAGCCGCCCACCAGGAGGAAGTGCCGGATCGCCCCGGACTTCACCGCGCCGGCCACCTGACCGGCAACGGACAGCACCGCGTCGCGGGCAAAGCCGGTCGTCACCCTGCCGCCGCCGTTGATGCCGGTAAAGCGCCGGTCCTCGGGGAAGCCGCCCAGCTCCAACGCCTTTTCGATCACAGGCGTAAAGTCCTTGTCCTCACCGATGTGGGGCACGCCGGGATAGGCGACAGTCCCCGTGGTGAACACGCGGTCCCGGTAGCTGTCCTTCGGCGGCATCAGGCAGTTGGTGGTAAAGAGCACCGGTGCGGGGAGGTCCGCAAATTCCCTCTGCTGATTCTGCCACGCGGTGCCAAAGTTGCCCTTGAGATGGGGGTACTTCTTCAGCTCCGGGTAGGCGTGGGCGGGCAGCATCTCGCCGTGGGTATAGACGTTGACGCCCCTGCCCGCCGTCTGATCCAGCAGCAGCTTCAGGTCCCGGAGGTCATGGCCGGAGATCACGATGAAGGGCCCCTTCTCCACCGTCAGGCTGACCTGCGTGGGCCGGGGGTGGCCGAAGGTCTCGGTGTTGGCCCTGTCCAGCAGGGCCATGCACTTCAGGTTCACCTGGCCCACCTCCAGGACGACGGACAGCAGCTGCTCCACCCTCCAGCCGTCCGCGCCGATGACAAACAGCGCCTTGTAGAGGAACTGATGCACCGCTTCATCCCGATAGCCCAGCACCCCGGCGTGGCAGGCGTAGGCCGCCATGCCGCGGATGCCGAAGAGGATCAGGGATTTGAGGCTGCGGATATCCTCCTCCGCCTGCCACAGCTTCTCCATGTCGTAGTCGCCGGTCCTGCCGCAGGGCGATGCGCAGCTGGCGCACAGGGGGGTCAGGCGCCGCTTCTCCTCCCCGGCGCGGGCGATGAGCCGCCGGATGGCCCCGCCGTCAAAGCTGACATTGGTCAGGGTGGCAAAGAGCCCCTCCACCACGATTTGGTCCGTGGACGGGCGCACCAGATGCTCGTTTCCCTCGACAGCCCTGGCGAGACCGATCAGCGCCCCGGTCAGCCGGTCCTGGAGCTCCGCCGTCTCCGCGGTCTTCCCGCAGACGCCCGCCCGGCCGGTGCAGCCGGTACATTTGGCGGTCTGCTCGCATTGAAAGCAAAACATCTTCCCACTCCTTTACGCCGTGATCTGCCCATCGTGGGAAATGACCGCCACCCGCAGCGGAATATCCTTCCCGCTTTGCTCCAGCGCGGTCTTCACCGCGCGGCTCAGTCCGCCGCAGCAAGGGACCGTCATCCGGGTCAGGGTGACGCTTTTGATGTCGTGAAGCGCGGTGATCTGCGCCAGCTTCTCCGTGTAGTCCACCCCGTCCAGCTTGGGGCAGCCGATCAGGGTGACCCTGCCCTGCATGAACCGGCTGTGGAAACCGCCGTAGGCGTAGGCGGTGCAGTCGGCGGCGATCAGCAGGTCCGCCCCGTCAAAATAGGGCGCGTTCACCGGGACCAGCTTGATCTGGACCGGGAAGTTCCGGAGCTGGCTGGGGACCTCGATGTCCGCGGCGGGGGCCGCAGGCGTCACGGTGCGGCATTCGGTGCCGGGGCAGCCGCAGGGCAGGGTGTCCTCCTTTGCCCGCTTGGCCGCCATCACCGCCGCCTCGTTGTAGGCGGGGGCCTCCCGCTCCTCAAAGGTGATGGCCCCGGCGGGACAGGCCGGAAGGCAGTCCCCCATGCCGTCGCAGTAGTCCTCCCGCAGCAGCCTGGCCTTGCCGTTGACAATGCCGATGGCCCCCTCATGGCAGGCGCTGGCGCACAGGCCGCAGCCGGTACACTTCTCCTCGTCGATGGTGATGATTTTGCGGATCATTGTGCTACCTCCTTGTTCTCTTTCCTGCTTTGTATGATACAGGACAGAGACTCCGCCTGATGTTGCACAGGTCACATCGGCCGGGACTTTTTGTGATAACGGCTCTACACAGTTTGCATGAAAAAACCCCGCCGCGCAGGCGGCGAGGATTCTTCACAATATTCGGAAACAATTTTTGTCGTAATCGATGATCCCTTCCTCCTTCATTTTCACCAGCTCTCTGGTGAGGGCGCTCCGGTCCGCGCAGAGAAACTCCGCCAGCTCCACCCGCCCCAGGGGGACCTCAAAGTACCGGCATCCGTGCGTCTGGGCCTGCAGGGAGAGATATGCCAGGATCTTTTCGCGGAGGGAGCGTTTGGAGATGACCTCCACCTTGCGCATCAGGTCCCGGTTCTTATTGGCGATGACGCGGACCATGTTTTCGATCAGCCGGTGGTGGAACACGCAGGCCATGGTACAGGTCTGCATGACCCGGCGAAAGGGGATGAACAAAATCTCCGCGTCCTCGGAAACCAGGAACGTAACCGTGGACAGCGTATCGTCGCCGCAGGCAAAGGTCTCGCCGAACAGCTCGCTTCTGCGCATACGGACCAGCATGGTCTTGTTGCCCCAGAGGTCCTCCTTCACCATATCCACCGCGCCGGACAGCAAGATGCCGATGCGCTGGATGTGCTCCTCCTCCAAAGCGACGATCTCGCCTCTATGATAGGAGCCGATATGGTATCCGATGCACCCCAGCACGGATCGCAGCTCGTCTGGCCGGATCCCCTCAAACAGTGGGGAGTCCGCGATTTCCGGGATGTTTTGCACTGTCACCACCTCCGTGCAGGAATCGCACTAAAAAACAATCACGCCAATCACGCCGCAGCGTAAGGGCTTGCCCGAAAAAAGCATCCCGGGCGGGGATGCTCTTTTCGGGCCCGGCGCGGGTCACTTCCTGAATTTTTCGAGATCGTCTTCGCCGATGTATATGGACACCTCGCCGCAGTGAAGACATACCGCCGCCTTGGGGTACACGGCCTTCAGGCCCAGCCCCTTGGGCCGGATGACATTGCCGCCACCGCCGGTAAAGGTAAAATCCTCCTTCATCTCCGCTCCGCATCTGATGCACTTTCGCATGGTTTTCCGCCCTCCCTTGCAATATCATTCAGGAATAATAGGGATTGTTGTCTGCCGTATCCATCATAGCACCAGATGGGAATTCTTGCAAGATGTTATCTGCCGGAATGTTTTTCTGTCCGAGGGGGCGGGAGAAGCTTCTCCGGCAGGGAGACGCCCACCGTTCCCTCCGGCATCTCCAGGCCGAAATTGTCCAGGACGGTGGCGCCGATGCCCAGGGGGGCCAGGGCGATGACAAAGATCCGGTCAAACCGTCTCATAGCGCCTCCATTCTGACTGCCGTCTCCAGGGCGACCCGCATCATCCCGGTAAACGAGGTCTGCCGCTCCTCCGCGGTCAGCGCCTCGCCGGTGAGGATGCTGTCGGAGATGGAGCAGATGGCGAGGGCCCGCTTTCCGAAGTACGCGGCTGTCATGTAGAGGGCGGCCGCCTCCATCTCCACCGCCAGGACGCCCATGGCCGCCCACTTCAGGCTGGAGCTGGAGGCGTCGTAAAAGGTGTCGGAGGAGAGCAGGTTCCCTACGGTCAGCCCGATCCCCAGGTCCCTGGCCGCACCCGCCGCGGTCTCCAGCAGCGTGAAGTCAGCGATAGGGGAAAAGCTGCCCGGCAGGCCGAACTGGTGGGCGAAGTTAGAGTTGGTGCAGACGCCCTGGGCGGCGACCAGGTCCCGCAGCTTCAGGCAATCACTGACAGAGCCCGCAGAGCCGATGCGGATGATGTTCTCCACGCCGTACTCGCTGTAGAGCTCGTGGGCGTATATCCCGATCGCCGGCATCCCCATGCCGGAGGCCATCACAGAAACCGGGACTCCCTTGTATGTGCCCGTGTAGCCCTGGACGCCGCGGACGTTGTTGACCAGCCGGGCGTCCGTGAAAAAGGTATCCGCAATCAACCTGGAGCGCAGCGGGTCGCCGGGCATCAGGACGGTGCGGGCAAAGTCGCCGGGCTGAGCGGAATTGTGAGGGGTCGGCATAACAGCTCCTTTCTGCGGCTCTGTGGCCGCCTGTGTGCGGATGGGGTCACAGCCACTCCCGGTAGCCCTCCCATACCTGAGCGGATAGCTCTTTCTTGGTTTCGCCATCTGCAAAGGAACAGTCGATAGCGTTCTGGGTCAACTGCCACAGCTCCCTGACAGAAAGACCGCAGTGCTCTTGGAGCAGGGCAAATTCCTTGGTGATGGTGGTATCGCTGACCGTGCGGTTGTCGGTGTTGACCGTGACCGCCAGGTGGTGTTCCATGAACTCCCGGATCGGATATTGCTTGAGGGAGGGCACGGCCTTGGTCTGATAATTGCTGGTGGGGCACATCTCGATCCCGACGCCGCGCTCCGCGCAGAGCTGCTGGAGGGCGGCGTCCCCCGCCATGGCGAGGCCGTGGCCGATCCGCCGGGCCCCCATCTGGACAGATTCCCGGATGTTCTCCCCGCTGCCGCACTCACCGGCGTGGATGGTAAAGGGGATGTTCTGTTCAACAGCGAATTGGAACAGCGGCCGGTACTGGCTGGCCGGGAACCGTGCCTCGTCGCCGGCCAGGTCCACGGCGCACACCCCGCGCCCCAGGTAGTTCCGGGCCAGGGAGAACACCTCCATGTTCTGCTTCGGCGGCAGGTCCCGCATGGCGCACAGGATGACGCCGAAGCGGATGCCGGTCATTTTTTGTCCGTCCCGCAGGCCCTCCAGCACCAGCTCCAGCACGTCCTTCATGGACAGCTCCGGTCCGGCCAGCAGGGCCGGGGAAAAGCGCACCTCCGCATAGATCACATGGTCCGGCGCCAGGGACAGCAGGAACTCCCTGGCGGCCTGCCGGATGTGGGCCGGGGCGTGGAGGCACCGGAGCGGGAGCCGGAATTTCTCCAGATACTGCTCCAGGCTCTCGCAGCTCTCCCCGTCCACCTGGACGCACTTTCGGAGCCGGTCCGGGTCCTCATACCGGAGGACGCTTTGCATGAAGTCCAGGCTCAGCGAGCCGTCGAGATGGCAGTGCAGATCGATCTTGGGAAGGGCGGATAGATCAAGCATAGTAATCACCATGCCGACCGCAAAGCTGTCGGCACAAATAGGAATGAAAGAGTGCTGACAAGCGGTCGCCTT
>CANQCS010000072.1 GCA_947589745.1 uncultured Oscillospiraceae bacterium | reverse complement strand
AAGACAAAGAAGCTGTTGGCGCTGTTCGTCAGCCTGTGCATGGTGCTGTCGATGCTGCCCGTGACGGCGTTGGCGGCAAGCGTCACCTTAGACAAGGGCGGCGTAAGCGCACTTACGGTAGGCACGCAGTCTATCACAGAATTCACCAGCGGCGAAGGAACTTATATCGCGCCGTGTTTGGCAACTGCAAAAGTAACAGATATCTCAAATTTCAATGTCAGTATAACTGCTACCGAAAATGGGACAGCTACTGCAAAATATAAGGCACAGGCAGATACCGCGATAGCTGGCGATGAAGCTTTTAGCGAAGGTGCTTCGTTAGGCATTGCAGGTGGCATCTCCGGTTCGGCTACTGGCCTTGATGCAGATACAAACAAATATTTGGCTATCCAAATCGACGATAGTGGCGCAGGGTCTGGCCCATATCACTACATTGTCATCACCGTGGAAGAGGTCAAAGTCACTCTGTCTACTACAACCACTTTCACGGCTGGAACAGCCCAAACTACACTTGAGCTCAAAGCTGAGGGTGGAGAATTTGCCGATGCTACCCAATCCGGTGGTAGCGGTAATTTCACGATTGAAGCTAACGATACTGGTATCACCCTCGAAAGCGTTAGCGGTGGGAATGGTACGTCGGCTCAGTTGACCCTTGGCGGAACTGATAAAACTACCAAGGCTGGCAATTTCACAGTCAAAGTACAGCCCGACGCTTTCAAGGACCCCAAGCCCAAGGCGGAAGTGACCCTACAAGTCAGCATCGCGGCACCTGCGGCCCCCAAAATCACCGCAACCCCTCAGGAAGTCACAAAGCAGACTGAGTCCAGTGGAGTTTCTATTAAACTGACTTCTGATACACTTGATTTTAACGATTCCGTCAATGACTCTGATATCGTAGTTGGAGGGTCGTCTGGACTGTCTACTCCCTCGTTTAGTGTCGGTGGCAGCAATAAAAAAGAAGTTACCGTCACTTTTGGCAGCGGTACTGTCTCCGGCGATATTACCTTTACAGTCAAATCGACTGCCTTTAAGGTAACGCCCGCTGGTGATTGCTCGGTAGTTACAGTAACGGCCAAAGATCCTGAAATTCCCGAACCCAAAACACTGACCGCTGAACCCCAAACGGTCAAGGCGGCAGAGGTCGAGGGTAAAGAAGTTACACTTACCCTTGATACGGGGTCCTTCAATCAAACAAATGTTAATGACACCTATGTTACGGCAGAGGGCGTTTCTGGCGTAACGATTGATACCATCACTTATAAAGAGACGACGAAGATTTCCGTTACACTACATGGAACGACTACCGAAGGCGGGACGCTCAACGTCACAGTACAAAAAGACGCCATTGAGGGTGGGAAGCCTGAAGCTGGTTTGAAGGCTGCAATTACCATCAGCAAGGCGGAAGAAGTCGCCGACCCCAAAATCACCGATGTGCAAACTACCCCTCTTACTGTGGGCACGGATGTTGGAACTCTGACAGTCACCGCCGACAAGAACTTCAAGAGTGGTCTGAGTTCGGCGGATGCGGGGAAGTTCACGTTCAGTGATAGCGGCCTGACTGTGACCGATGTGAGTGTTACCACTACACAGGCAACATTGACCATTACGGGTGCCCCGACGAAAAACGGTACCGTCACCCTTACGGTTGCCAAGGACGCTTTTGAAACTACGGCCCAAAATGATGTTACTTACAGCATTACCGTGGACCAGGGCAAAGTGACCGAAGCGTCTTTGAAGTCTCCTGACAGCGGAACAATTACTATTGCAGAGGACGAGCATCTGTATACCGCAGATGATGTGATTTCCAAGAAGCTGAACAGCCTTGAGATCGAGCTGACTTGCGGAAGCAAAAAAGTAGCTCCCGCCAGTGTCTCTTGGGCATGTAAGGATACCTATGATCCCGCCAAGACCAGTACGGAACAGACCTTTACCGGCACCCCGACTCTACCGGCAGAATACAAATGGGCAAGCGACGCTCAGACTGTAGACGTCACAGTGACCCTGCAGGTGGCGCAGACCCAGAAAGCCCCCACCCCCAGCACTCCCACCACCCCCAGCACCAGCGTTGACGACCCCGCCACCGACACCACCACCGGCGAGACCACCGTTGACGTGAACACCGGCTCCACCCTGTCCGGCACCACCGCCAACGCCACCGTCAGCGGCGCCAACATGGACAAAGCGGTCGAGTCCGCCGTCACCGAGGCCGCCGAGCAGGACACCGCCCCCGTGGTCGAGGTCAACGTGGACACCTCCAGCCGCGCCGACGGCATCAATGTGACCCTGCCCGCCGACTCCCTGGACAAGCTGGCCCAGGCGGAGGGCTCCTCCCTGAAGATCACCTCCGACGTGGCCGAGGTGGAGATGGACAACACCGCCCTGGCCGCTCTGGCCGAGCAGGCCGACACCACCGCCGTCCTCTCCGTCACCCCCGCCAAGGACATGAACGAGGCTCAGACCGAGGCCGCCGGAACCGCCCCCGTGGTGGATGTCACCGTCACCAGCGGCGGCAAGACCATCACCGATTATCACGGCGGCATCCTGCTCATCACCCTGCCCTACAAGCTGCCCGCCGGCCATGACGAAGCCTCCGTTGTCGTGTTCTACCTGGACGACGCCGGGAAGCTCACCGCCTGCGCCACCAGCTACAAGGATAACAAGGTGACCTTCCTCACCAAGCACCTGAGCAAGTACGTGATCGGTTCCACCGACATGAACGAAGTGACCCTGACCGCCACCACCACTCTGGCCGTCAGTGTCAGCGGCGGTGAGATCGTCCTGACCGCCACCGGCTCCGCTTTCGCCGAGGCCGCTGCCGCCGCCAGCTTCACGCTGTCCGACACCAACCTGACCGTCTCCGCCGTGAAGGTCAGCGGCGCCACCGCCACCCTGACCGTCACCGGCACCCCCGCCGCGGGCACCCTGACCGTCACGGCCAAGAAGGACGCCTTTGATCCCGCGGCTGCCGCCGATGCCACTGCCACCGTCACCGTGGCCGAGGCTGCTCCCGCTCCCACTCCCACGACAGTGACCCTGACCGCCACCAGCACCCTGGCTGTGGGCGTCAACGGCGGTACCATCACGCTGACCACCGACGGCGCGGCGTTCGCCGATCCCGCAGTTGCAACGAACTTCACCCTGTCTGACACCGCCCTGACCGTCACCGGCGTGGTGGTGAAGGACAAGTCCGCCACCCTGACTGTCACCGGCACTCCCGCCGAGTCCGAGACGCTCACCGTCACGGTGAAGAAGGATGCCTTCGCGGCTGCCGAGGCCGACGCCAGTGTCAAGCTGAGTGTGTCCCTGTTCACCTTTGATTTCACCTTTGAAACCAACATGGTGGAGGGCAAGCTCGTCCTGACCGTGGGGATCGAGGTCTATCTGCGGGGCAACCTGCTCTTGACCATCCCCGTGGAGATCCCCCTGAGCTAAGGGATAGACCGTTCCACAGCAAGTTTTCCAGGCAATGCAAGAAGGCCGCCTGCCCGAGAGGGCAGGCGGCCTTTGCCGTTTCCTGGAGAAAATCAGCACCTCCCGTGCTGTTGGACAGCATCCCGGATGCGTTCAAGACCCACCCGGAGAACAGACCGGGGCATGGCCAGGTTCAGCCGGATATAGCCGGAGGCGTTGCCCACGAACAGCCCGTTGCCGCCCTCCAGCAGGACGCCGGCCTCGTTGGCAAAGAAGCCCGGCAGGTCCTCCACATCGGGGAGGCACCGGCCCAGGTCTACCCAGGCCAGGTACGTCGCCTCGGAGACGTTCATCACGGCCTGAGGCAGCTCCCGGGCCAGGAACTCCTTCACGAAAGCGAAGTTGCCGTCCAGGTAGTCCCGCAGCTCCTCCAGCCAGGGGCCGCCCTTGTCATAGGCCGCTTTGGCGGCGGTGAGGGACAAGGGGTTGACCATGCCGAAGAGCTTGTCCCGGCTCTTGAACTCCTCCCGGGTGGCCGGGTCCCGGATGATGATGTTGGAGAAGGCCATCCCCGCCAGATTGAAGGTCTTGGTGGGCGCCATGCAGGTGATGAGCTTGGGGTAGCCGGTCATGATCCTGGCCATGGGAGTATGGGCCTTCCCCCTCCTGGTCAGGTCGCAGTGGATCTCATCGGACACCACCCACAGGTTGTACTTCTCCATAATGGCCGCGGCGCGGCGGAGCTCGTCCTCCGTCCAGACCCGGCCGGTGGGGTTGTGGGGATTGCACCAGAATACCAGCTTGCACTTCGGGTCGGCGCACTGGCGCTCAAAGTCCTCGTCGTCCAGGAAGAATTCGCCCTTCTCGTCCCGCTTTAAGGGGGAGAGAAGCACTTCCCGGTTGGAGTACTCGGCGGCGTGGAGGAAGTAGCCGTAGGCGGGGGTGTTGATCAGCACCTTCTCATTGGGGGCGGTCAGGGACTCCACCAGCTGGTAGATGGCGGGGATGATGCCCGGCGAGAAGCACAGCTCTTCCTGGGGAAACTCCCATCCGTAGCGGTCCAGGCACCAGTGGCGGAAGGACTGATAATAGCCGTCGTCGTACACGCCGGTGTAGCCGAAGATGCGGCGGTCTATGCGCTGGCGCATGGCGTCCAGGATCTCAGGAGCCACGCCGAACTCCATGTCGGCCACCCACATGCGGATGAATTCCTCGTCCTTGTAGGGGAACACCTTTTCCGGCCCGGCATGGAAGATGTATCCCCGAAAACCGTCGGTGTTCAGGGCGTTTGTGCCCCGGCGGTCAATGATCTCGTCAAAGTTGTACACAGGAAACCTCCTCACAAATTTCTGATCCGCGATAAACTGGGAACAACGGAAGAATGCGGCCTGCATGGGAAACTGCGGGGTCATGCCGGAGACCTGATGCAGGGCATCCGTTCGATGGTATCGCCAGCCAGTGACCGATGTTCAATTCCAGCTTGCACCCTCACTCCGCAGATGGCTCTGCAAACTCATATCTGCTGAGTATCCGGCCAAACGCGAGGCATACCGCAATGCCCATGCATCCCAAAACAAACATGACCATGGCGGCTCCGGAGCCGTCTCCCACACCAAACATACATGCCAGTACTCCCTCCGGATCTGTTCGCGCCATCCACGGCTCACAAACTTTGTCTACCAGGAAGCCGCCGACAAAAGTTCCTATGGGGATCGTAAAAAACTGCATCGTATTCCGGCAGGAATAAACACGTCCCTGCATTTCCGGCGGAATGGTACTGCGTAAGACGACGTCCAGATTTGCGTTCATGACAGGTATAACAGACCAGCCGATGATTTGCGCGATACACCACCATATCGGGGTCCGGGCAAATGCCAGAATGAAATTCTCCGTTCCCAGAGAAAACAGCATCGTCAGCACAATAACCCGGATGCGGTCCTTGGGTGCGGGAAGGGCAGTCACTGCAAGGCTGCCCGCCAGTGTCGCGACCCCGGCGCATGACATGACGAGCCCCAGCACCGGTCTTCCACCGTTTTCTCGGGAAAGCACATAGGGTGGAAGCGCCGCGTCAAACGCAGATGCCACAAAATTCACACCTGCGAGAAACAGGATCAGCCAGAGTATCAGACCGTTTTGGGAAAGATAGGAGAGGCCGTCCTTTGCGCTTGATAAGATATTCTCCTTTGGACCTTCTGCGCCACGTATTTCCGTTGACGGAATATGCACCCAAAACGCCAACGCGATAAAGGCTGCGGCAAAGGTGGCGATATCCACGCCGATAACGCCGTCCATACCAATAACGGCATAGAGGGATGTGGCGAGTACAGGGTGCAAGATCGTGACGAGCGAGTTGGAAAGCGACCGCAGGCCGCTTGTCCTCTGATACTGCCCCCTTGGTATGATCAGCGTCATCGTTACCTCGCTGGCGGGCTGCTGTACCGTATTCATCAGGCCGTTCACCGCATTCAGCACATACATATGGCAGGGCCGCAAGGAATCGGTTTTTAATAGAAACAGGACCGTCAGGGAACAGCACGCGGCGATCGTATCGCAGACGAGCATCGTCCTCTTTTTGTCCCACCGGTCGGAGAGAGCTCCGGCAAAAATGCTCATCAGAACATACGGCGTATAGGAACAGATGGACAAAAGCGCTGTCTGCAGCGCAGAACCGGTCTTCTCGTAGAGCCACAACGTCAGCGCGAAGCCTGTCATGGCACTGCCGAGCTGAGAGAGGGACTGCGTTGACCAGAGGATAAGAAAGGTTTTCAATTCCCGGTAGGTATTTTTCATCTTGACTTTGCTCCTTTGATTAATTGATTTTTGTACATCAAGATCGCAAAGTCCGAGGATATGGGGCTATCTTATGAGCCGTACCGCTCCATGCAGTATCCTCAAACTCTGCATGGAGCAAAGGCAATTGCTAAAAACATCGTTCCCTCCTTGATCGATTGGACCACACTTATCCGACAGAGACGCCAGCTTTCGTTTTCTGAAATATCTGCCCGCTTCCGCAAGGGACCGGCTCATTCATAGTACGCAGGCGCCATTTTCAACTGCTTTCTCTGCGCGGCATCATGCCCAAAGATGAGCGAGGCATGATATCTGTTTTGCAGATGCAGGACCTTTTCCAGCGACCGGCGGTAGCTCCCCTCGTCCATGGTGAGTCCGGGGATCATGCACTTGGGGTAGTAGTTGTCCGCGGCATACACCGCATCCTGCGTTAAGATCACCGGCCCCGACTGCAAATGGACGATCAGGCCCATCATCCCCGGCGTATGCCCGGGAAGCATCACCGCCTCGATTCCGGGGAACAGCTCCCCATCTCCCTCCAGCAGGTGCCAGTTCCCATCCACCCGGTAGTCTGCGGGGGCATAGGCCGCCGGTGGATTCTCCCCATTGGCGGCCTCGTATTCGGCTCTCGAAACATAGAAATCCTTCCCCTGAAACAGGAACAGGCAGCCGGCGTGGTCGTAGTGGAGGTGGGACAGGATGACCGCATCGATATCGCCCGGAACGACCCCGCAGCGCAGGAGCTGCTTTTCCACAGTCTGTTCCTCCGACTGGTAGCGGTAGCTGGAACTCTTTGCGCGGATGCCGCCCGGGAAAACGCCTGTGTCGAACAGGAGCTTTTTGGCGTCATCAGTTTCGATCAGGAAGAGATTGACCGGGAAGACGATCCTGCCGCCCCCGTCATACTCATTCTCCCGGTAAAAGATCTGGTAGCTGCCCTCTATATATCCGTTGTCCAGCACATACAGTTTCATCTTGTTGACGCACCTGCTCTTTCCCTTTTATAAATGCTCCCTCAAAAAGGCGGTCAGGACCTCCGCCGCCTGACGGTGGCAGGCCGGGCCCGGGTGCTCCAGCGCGCCCATGTCGGCCGGCACCGCGGCAGGCAGCGGAAGGAAAAATACCCGCGTGTCACCGGCCTCGGCCCGGTACTGCCGGATGCCCGCTTCGATGGTGGGGCGCAGCTCGTCGTCCATCATGCCGTAGGCCCACACCAGCAGCGCCTGCGGGTTGCAGCGGCGCACGGTCCGCAGCGCCCGGGCCACGGCCGCCGCCACGCGGGCATGTCCGGCCGGAGTGTCCTCTTGACGGAAGGGCTGCCCGGTCGCGGGGTCATGCCAAACTGCCCTCGCCATCGCTCCGCTGTCGTTGGTCCCCAGATTCAGGATGACGGCGTCCGCGGGCCACGCGCCGAAATCATAGGCGGTGTTGTCGCCGCACTGGCCGCAGACGGTGGTATAGTAATTCATCACCACATGGCGCGGGTCGTTGTCCCAGCCGCTGCACAGCCCCCAGCCGCTCTGGGAGAAGATGCGGTACTCCGCGCCCAGCGCATCGGCGGTCATGCGGGCATAGTGGGGGACCGCACTGAAAAACATGGGCAGCCAATCGGTTTCGCTCTGGGCGCCGGCCAATCCCTCGCCGCTGGTGAGGCTGTCGCCGATAAATTCCAGCCGGTATTTGGGCGGCGGAAGGGGCAGGAACTCCCCCTCCTTCCCGCCGAGCCCAAGCAGCCGCACGCGGTGGGCGGGGTCCTCCGGCATGGCCTGGCACTCCTTGAGGACCCGCACCTGCTTGACGGCGCCGGGCGTGGTGCCGCGGAACAGGCAGACCCGGCTCTCCCCCCGCGGCAGGGGAATGCGCTGCAGCCAGGCGCCGTTCAACTCCACGGACAGCCACGGCTCGATCTGCGTAAACTCAGCGGCCACACGCAGCCACAGCTCGCTGCCGGTGAAGCGGCACACGAAACCGCTGCCGGTGTGCCAAAGGGTGACTGCCCGCCCGTCCAAAGCAGTTCGCCCCAGCGTGCGAACAAGGGGCAGCTCGGAAAAAGAAAGATCCGCCATATATGCCTCCCATTATCCCCCAATAGTGCAGGGGATCAGCTAATAAGAAGTATACCCCGGCGCATACACGATTGCAAGAAAAACACTCCGCCTGTGACAGCATTTTTGGAGCGCTTTCTTGCAAGCAAACGTATGAGACCGGCGGGTTCTGCTCCAAGGCGGCCTCCGACACGTTCCGTTTGAACGAGAAGATAACCTGTAGTTTCAGATTATTACTTGCTTTTTAAAAAATAATATGGTATAATAAGACAACTAATCACAGGCCGTGATGTGAAAATGCGCGGCATATATTCCTGCCGGACAGCGGGGAAGCGGCGAGAGAACCGGCGGAGCGGTCCGCCGCTTTTTCTTGCCGGGAACGGCAGCCGGTCCGGCAGACAGAGGAGGGATCGCTCTTGGCACGTACAGGAGATATGGAGAACAGATGCCAAAGGATATTGGATATTTTGGAGCAGGGGGGCGCCGCCTCCGTGACCAAGCTGGCCGCCTCCCTGGGCGTGACAAAGGAGACGATCCGAAAGGACCTCCAGTTCCTCGCCAGTCAGGATAAAATTTCCCGCATCCACGGCGGCGCGGCCCTGGCCAACGCAGCGCCCGCCATGCCCTTCGCGGAGCGGGAGAACCTGGATACCACGGAAAAGCGCTTCGTCGCAACGGCGGCCTCCCGGCTGGTGGAGGCGGGGGACTCCATCCTGATCGAGGCCAGCACCACCAACCTGCTGCTGTGCCAGGCCCTGTGCCAGGACGAGGAGCGGCTGCGCACCCTGACGGTGGTCACCAACTCCGTCCGGATGCTGCAGGTGCTGGGGGGCGGCGCCAAGTGCCGGATGCTCTTCTTCCTGGGTGGGCAGATGGACACGGAGGAGGGCCGCACCAGCGGCCGCCTCACCGTCTCCGCGCTGCAGACCTTCCGCGTCACCAAGGCGTTCCTCAGCGCCGCCGCGCTGGACCGGCAGATGCGCATTACCTCCTTCCGGGAGTCCGACATGCTGTTCCAGCGGCAGGCCATCGCCTGCGCCGATAAGACCTATGTGCTGCTGAACAGGAGCAAGTTCCCCTCCTCCGGGCTGTTCCCCGTGTGCAGCGTGGAGGAGGTCAGCGGCCTGGTGACCGACGCGCCCTTTGACGGCAGGCTCGGGGACTACCTGGCGCAGCACCAGGTGGAGTGGGTCCGGGCATGAGAGAGAATTACTTTTGAAAGACGTACTGAAACAGATACGTCTTTCTTTTTAAAAAATTTATTTGTTTTTTCAAAATTATAGTTGACAAATCAAAGTTAATACCCTATAATAAGATTGAATCAAAAATCTATTTTTGATTTCAAAGGAAATGGAGAGAGTGTACGAATGAAAGGAGGACTTGATGACCAAAATTACCATTGAACAGCTGATGCCGTCCTACTCGTTGGACGCGCATCTGGAGCGCTACGCCGAAGTGGTGCGGCGCTCCCGCTCGCCAGACGGATCGGTGGACGTGGTGCTGGACACGGACGCCTACAACGAGATCGACGACCAGTACGCTCTGGCCTTCCTGGCGGAGAGCCAGGACCGGCTCCGCATCCGCGCCATTTTCGCGGCCCCCTTCCACAACCACCACTCCGACAGCCCCGGCGACGGCATGGAGCGGAGCTATGACGAAATTCTGAAGGTCCTGGAGATGACCGGGCACCGGGAGCTGTCGGACCGGGTGTTCCAGGGGGCTGAACGGTTTCTCCAGGACGAGCGCACCCCGTCCGACTCCCCCGCCGCCCGGCGGCTGGTGGAGCTGGCCCTGGAGCACACGCCGGAGGACCCGCTGTATGTGGCCTGCATCTGCGCCCCCACCAACATCGCCTCGGCGCTGCTGCTGGAACCGGAGATCCGGGACCGGATCGTGGTCGTCTGGGCCGGGGGCGTGGCCCTGGACTGGCCGGACGCCAACTGCTTCAACGGCTGCCAGGACATCGCGGCCTCCCGGGTGCTGTTCCAGAGCGAGACGGCCCTGGTGCTGATCCCGGCCCGGGGGGTAGGATACGCCTTTTCTCTGCCCGGGACGGAGCTGGAGCACTGGCTCCGGGGGCGGAATCGCTTCTGCGACTACATCCTGGACCGCACGGCGGAGGAGGCCCGGCTGATCTCCTCGAAGCCGGTGTGGAGCCGCCAGATCGTGGACGTGCTCCCCATCGCCTGGCTGCTGGGGAAAAACCTCATGCTGGACCGGCTGGACCGCCGCCCCTGCATCACCTACGACAAGCGCTACACCTTTGACCCCCGCCGTCCGCCGATCCGGTATGTATACAGTGTCAAGAGGGACGACATCGCCAACGAGCTGCTGGGACGGTTGGGCCATATCCCGGCGATGCTGGTCGATCCTTTTTCTTGAAAGAAAAAGGATCAAAAAGAACTTTAATATCGCCCTCAAAGCGCTGCAATACCTGCATTTCCCACACGGCGTCAGGCCGCCTATGGCGGCCACAGCCCTAAGCCGGCCTATGGGCCGGCCCACGGGTATCGAAACATGCGTCTAATGGGAAAATCGTATCACAGAGAGAAGGAGTGAAAAGAAAACATGAAAGCGGGAAAGCGGATCGGGAAGACCCTGGAACCGTACCTGTACCTGGTTCCGTCCTTCATCTTCCTGATCGGGTTCGTCTACTACCCATTCATCAAGAACGGCTGGCTGAGCCTGAACATCGTCAACCAGTTCCGGGAGATCCGGGAGTTCGCGGGGCTGCGGAACTATGTGCGGGTCCTCTCCGACCCGGAGTTCTACCAGGCAGTGGGCAACACCTTCATCTATGTGCTGGTGACGGTCCCGGTGTCCATGGTCATCGCCTACTTCCTGGCCGTGCTGGCCCGGAAGAAGCGGAAGGCGTCCATCGTGTATGAGGTGCTCTTCGCCCTCTCCATGGCCACCTCCGACGCGGTCATCGCGGTGATCTTCCAGCTGATGTACAGCAACCAGCTGGGCGTCATCAACAAGCTCTTCGGCACCTCCATCGACTGGCTCAACGACCCCAAGTACGCCCTGCTGAGCCTGATGATCATTCAGATCTGGCACAACATCGGCTACAACTTCCTCTTCATGCTGTCCTCCCTCCGAGGGCTGTCGGGAGAGGTGCTGGAGGGGGCCAGCCTGGACGGCTGCACGGGGCTGAAGCTCCACACCAAGGTGATCCTGCCCTTGGTGTCCCCCATGCTGTTCTTCCTGCTGCTGAAGGATATCGCCTACGGCATGACGGTGTCCAGCTACACCCTGATCCTGACCGGCGGCGGGCCCAACGGCACCACCCAGACCATCATCACCTACATCTATCAGAAAGCGATCACCAGCACCAACTACAACTACGCCTTTGCCGCCACCATGCTGGGCTTCGCCATCTCCGCCGTGCTCATCTCCCTGAGCATGATCCTGGAAAAGAAGAAGGTGCATTACACGTGACAAGTATGGAAGCGAAACAGCGGCAGACCCGCCTGCTCAGCATCGCCTTTCAGGCCTTCTGCATCCTGCTGGGCCTTGTGCTGATGGCGCCGGTGATCTACTGCGTCCTGTGCTCCTTTATGCAGGAGTCGGAGATCGTCTCCACGGACCTGCATCTGTGGCCGGACGGGTTCTATCTGGGCAACTACATCGCGGTCATCACCCAGACGAAGATCTTCCGGTTCATGCTGAACTCCTTCATCGTGGCCTTTGTCTCCAGTCTGGCCCGGGTGGTGACCAGCTGCCTGGCCGCCTACGCCTTTACCTTTTTCAACTTCCGCGGGAAGAATCTCCTGTTCCTGCTGGTGCTGGGCACCATGATCGTCCCGGCGGAGATGCTGATGGTGCAGAACTACTTCACCACCGGCGAGCTGGGCCTCATCAACACCTATGCCGGTATGATGATCATTTACCTGGTGTCGGGCGCCAACATCTTCCTCATCCGGCAGAACTTTATGAACTACCCCAAGGACGTGCGGGACGCCGCCCTGGTGGACGGCTGCGGGAGCCTCCGCTTCTTCTGGCGCATCCTGCTGCCCATGTCCGGGCCGGTGCTGGCCACGGTGTTCATCTCCTCCTTCGTCAACGTGTGGACCACCTACCTGTGGCCGTTGATGGTGACCAACAAGGAGGAGATGCGCACGGTGCAGGTGGTCATCACCATGCTCAACTCCTCCGAGCTGAACTCCCTGTACGGGCAGGTCATGGCCGCGGCGGTGGTCATCCTGATCCCCTCCATCGCGGTGTTCGTGCTGTTCCAGCGGAGGATCACCGCCGGGCTGATGGCCGGCGCGGTCAAGGGATGACGCTCCGGGCCCCTGTCCCGGAGGTTATCAGGATATCTGGACGAAAAACAAAGAACAAAGAAAGAGAATGGAGGATTCAAAAACATGAAGAAAGCATTGGCACTTCTGCTGGCCCTGGTGATGGTCCTGGGCCTGGCCGCCTGCGGCGGCAACAGCGGCAGCAACGGCAGTAACGGCGGCGGCAGCAACAGTGGAAGCAGCAGCGGCGGCGGAGACGGCAGCCCGGTGGAGGTGGTGTTCTGGCACAGCCTCAGCGGCGCGGTGGGCGACGAGCTGCAGAAGATCGTGGATGAGTACAATACCGGGCGGGGCGCCGAGCAGGGCGTCCACGTGGAGGCGGTGTACCAGGGCTACGACGGCACCGACAAGCAGATCCTGGCCTATCAGATCAAGGACACCGAAAACGCCTGCGACATCAACGTGGGCCTCACCTCCACCATCCCCAGTATGCTGGAGCTGGGCTGGACGGTGAAGGTGTCCGACCTGTATGACAAGTACGGCGGCTGGGTGGAGAAGGACAGCTTCCCCGAGGCGCTGGTGTCCTCCGTGTCCTATCAGGGGGACATGGTGGGCCTGCCGTTCCTGAACTCGACCCTGCTGCTCTACTACAACAAGGACCTGCTGTCCGCCGCGGGCTTTGACGCGCCCCCGGCCACCCTGGACGAGGTCATCGAGTACACCAAGGCCCTCACCGAGAAGGACGCCTCCGGCAACGTGACCCGCTACGGCTTCGAGTGCCAGGTCAAGCGCTACCAGCTGGTGAACTACATCTCCTCCCAGTCCCCCGAGGCCTACTTCGGCGACCTGGAGAGCGGCCGGGGCGGCCCCATGACCAAGGTGGTGGCCGGTGAAAACGGCACCCTGAAGAACTTCCTGACCAAGTGGGACGAACTGGTGGAGACCGGCGGCTATCAGTACGTGGAAGGCGTGGTGGCGGAGGAGTTCGCCAGCCAGACTGCGGCCATGGCCCTCTTCTCCTCCTCCAAGGTCACCAATGTGCTGGGCCTGGTGGGAGATTCCTTCCAGTGGGGCACCGCCCCCATCCCGGCGGTGAACGCCGGGGACACCGGCAGCTCCGCCGTGGGCGGCAGCACCCTGGTGCTCTTTGACCGCGGCGACGAGGCCCGCCTCAAGGGGGCCTGGGACTTCGCCCAGTACCTGAGCACCGCCGACTCCCAGTACCGCATCTCCACCAACTCCGGCTATGTCCCCACCAACAAGGAGGCCGCCGAGCTGGACGCGATGAAGGCCTTCTGGGAGGAGGCGCCCCAGTACAAGACCGCCTTTGACATCGTGATGAACGCCCCCGCCAACGCCCAGGAGCCCATGGACCTGACCTACAACGAGATCGACGGCGTGATCGTGGACGCCATGCGCCAGTTCTGCGACCGGCAGCTCACCGTGGACCAGGCGGTGGACGCCATCGTCTCCGGCTGCAACCAGCTCCTGGATGAGTGGCACGAGGCCAACGACTGATACTTTTTCTTGAAAGAAAAAGTACCAAAAAGAACTTTAACATCGCTCTCAAAGCGCTGCGATCCCTACATTTTCCGCACGGTAACGATACCTTGTTCTGATTGTGAGGATCGTATAAGAACGAGCTGAGAGAGATAAACCGGGCTGGGGCGGCGATCCGCCCCAGCCTCCCAGCGACAGGAGGGAGACTGCAACATGCCGATCAGACTGGTACTGACCGATCTGGACGGGACCCTGCTGGACCCGGAGCGCCATATCTCCGGCGAGGCGGTGGAGACCATCGCCGAACTGGGGCGGCGGGGCATCCTGTTCACCTTTATCACCGGGCGGCCCTGGTACGCGGCGGAGCGGTTCGCCGTGCGCGCCGGGGTGGAGCTGCCCATCATCACCTGCAACGGAGGGGCGCTGCACCAGGGGGCGAAGGTCCTGGAGCGCCATTCCATGTCCATCCTCGCCCTGCGGCCCCTCTTTGAGCGGGCGGCGGAGGCGGGCATGACCCTGCTCTGCTCCGCGGAGGGGCGGGAGTTCGGCATGACGGACACCGGCTGGACCCGCCAGCGGGACTATACCGTCCACTGGCCTACTGACAGGGAGTGGGAGGAGCTCCGGGCCGACAAGCTGAACATCATCCCCGGGGAGCACAGCGCCGCGTTCCGCGGCCTGTTCCCCGTGATGGACGCCCTGGCGGAGCAGTATGAGATCGTCCGCTACGGCGACACCGGCTGCGAGATCACCGCCAAGGGCGTCCACAAGGCGGCGGCCCTGGCGCGGTACGCCGGCCGGTTCCAGATCCCGCTGGAGGACGTGCTGGCGATCGGGGACAATGAGAACGACGTCCAGATGCTCCAACTGGCCGGGACAGGCGCCGCGGTGGCCAACGCCACCCCCGCTGCGAAGGCCGCCGCGGACTACATCTGCACCAGGGAAAATACCGGCGGCGTGGTGGAGGCCGTCCGCCGCTTCTGCTTCGGGGAGGTGGGGGAATGAACCTCTGCACATCCACCAACATCCTCTACGAGCGGGCCGACGGGAGCCGCATCAGCGCGGAGGAGAGTATGCGCCTCTGCGCGGCGGCGGGGTACCGTGAGCTGGACTTCTGCTTCGTAGACCAAATCTTCGGGAAGACCGATTTTACCGGCCCCCAGTGGCGGGGATATCTCGCCCGGCACCGGGACCTGGCCGGAGAGCTAGGCATCACCTTCTCCCAGAGCCACGCCGGGATCTACGACTTCACCGCCGGGGAGGACCCCTGGCAGGAGGAGCTGATGGACCGCTGCCTGGAGGGCAGCGCCATGCTGGGGGTCCCCTGGATGGTGGTACACCCGGCCACCCTGGTGACGGACGGGGCCGTCGATCCCCGGACCATGGCCCTCAATGCGGACTATTTCCGCCGCCTCTCCGACCGGGCGGGGCGCTGGGGCGTGGGCGTCGCCATCGAAAATATGTGGGGCCGCACAAAGGGCGTGCCCCGGTTCGCCATCCGGGCGGAGGAGCTGGCAGAGCTCATCGACCGTGTGGACGCGGAGAACGTGGGGGCCTGCTGGGACGCGGAGCACGGCGGCATCGAGGGCCTGGACCAGGGGGCCGCCATCCGGCTGCTGGGTCCCCGGCTGAAGGCCACCCATATCTCCGACCAGACCGCGGCGGACAACATCCACATCCTGCCCTACACGGGCTTCACGGACTGGGACGAGGTGCTTTTGGCCCTGGCGGCCGTGGACTATCAGGGGGCCTTCGCCTATGAGCTCCAGCACTACCTGCTGCGGATGCCGCTGGAGCTGGCACCCGGGGCCCTGGCCCTGAGCCGGTCCGTGGGCGAGTACATGATCCGGCGGCTGGAGGCGTTCCGCGCCGGACAGGCGGAGTGACGCCGGGAGGAGCGCGCGATGCTGTTATCACAGACCTTTCCCGTCCTCCATGAAATATCCATCGTGTCCATCCTGGTGCGCCTGATCCTGGCGCTGGTGTGCGGGGGGATCGTGGGCCTGGACCGGAACCGCCGCGGGCGGCCCGCCGGGTTCCGCAC
The DNA here is from genome assembly GCA_947589745.1 of uncultured Oscillospiraceae bacterium. Classification (GTDB taxonomy): domain Bacteria; phylum Bacillota; class Clostridia; order Oscillospirales; family Oscillospiraceae; genus Pelethomonas. Next base: position 655 of record CANQCS010000072.1, on the reverse strand, counting down.
CCACATGCTGGTGTGCCTGGGCGCGGCCCTGGTGATGGTGACCAACCAGTATATCTCCGTCATGTTCGGCGGAGGGGACCCGGCCCGGCTGGGTGCCCAGGTCATCAGCGGCATCGGCTTCCTGGGGGCAGGGAGCATCATCATCACCCGCCACTACCAGGTCACCGGCCTCACCACCGCCGCGGGCCTGTGGGCCTCCGCCTGCGTGGGGCTGGCCATCGGCATCGGGCTCTACGAGGCGGCGGTGCTGGCCTGCGTCCTGATTCTCATTGCCGAGAAGCTGCTCCGCGCCCCCGGCACCAAGGTCAGGGACCGCAGCCGCTGCTTCGACTTCTACGTGGAGTTTGCGGACATCTCCATCATCGGGGACTTCATCCTGGCGCTCCAGGAGAAGAACATCAACATCGAGGAGATCACCCGCAGCACCGATGAAACGGTGAAGCGGGGCACCATCGCGGCGGTGTTTCGCATCAACGTGCCGCCGGAGCTGGGGAAAAACGACGCACTGGCGCTGATCCTGAAGCTCCAGGGGGTCCAGTACACCGAGGAGGTCGTGTCATAGCGTGTCATAGAAAGGAGTTAGTGTGAAAGACTATCAGATTTTAGCACTACCTGAAAAGGGCACAACAAACTGGCCCTGCAAACAAGAAGTTTT
>CANQCS010000071.1 GCA_947589745.1 uncultured Oscillospiraceae bacterium | reverse complement strand
GATGATTACCAACGATTTCCAAATCATCGAAAAAGTTGCAAGTTTTGGCCCCTTTAAGTCCAAAATTAAGCCCCTTATGGCAAATAGAAAAGCTCTGAAGCTGTTGCGGCGCAACAGGTCCAGAGCTGGTGAAAATAATTTGGTAGCAGGTTTTGGCGGGGTGGTAGCATTTGTTCAGATTACGTTAACTGATATCGTTATAGATTGGGGAATTGCAGGGGGTGTGGGGTTTGGGGGTTTGGTAGCGTGGTGGTAGTCTGTTCATGAAAAGTTTACAATTTGGTTTTGAGTTTTAAGGAAATTGAGATTGTTTTTTGGTATTTATGGAATTGGAATTGGGATAAATAGAACTTTGACAATTTAGTTTACGTAACACAATTTCGCTTGTAAAAGTTCTGTAAAATATGTAACTTTCTATATTCTGATTTTTTCCATCATGGGTGTCATCTCGGGGGATGTACCCGGAAAGAGGCGTCCTCTGGGGACAGGATCGTTTTTACAGATGCGGTGTCCTCCGCCGGGTGCGAATTTTTTGGGCCTGTTTCCGGGATGGCGGTGCAGATTCAGCAGATTTACCAAAGAAATAATACACATATAAATGTGAATAAAAATGAACCAGGAGAGCCCGCGTGGGTCCTCCTGGTTGATACTGTTTTGCGATGAGAAGGGTGTCTCGTCGCCGTGCGGGAAACGTAAATACCGGCTCAGTCGTTCTCCATCATGATATGAAGGATCTGCGTATCAGCGGCGCGCATTCCCTCACGGGCGATGGTGCTGACGGTGCGGATGGTGTTCTCCACACCCTTGACGACGATGCCGTCGCCGCCGTAGAATTGGCTGTCGTGCCGGTTCATCTGCATCCCCAGCAGGCCGGACTCCACCGCCGAGGCGATCTTGGCCGCGCAGGACGCCTTCGCGCCGTCGCAGAGCATACCGGAGTTGATAGCCAGCGCATTGACCACCGTGTGGGCCACCTCCCGGTACTTGCCTCCGTAGAGGTAGCAGATGCCAGCTCCCGCCCCGGCCCCAGCGCTGGTGGCGCCGCAGTAGGCGGACAGGCTGCCGATGCCGGTCTTGAGGTGAATGGTGATCAGGTTGGACAGCGTCAGGGCCCGGAACATGGTGTCCTCGGACACCCCCAGTTCCCTGGCGTAGACCACCACCGGCACGGAGGCGGTGATGCCCTGGTTGCCGCTGCCGGAGTTGATGACCACCGGCAGCTCACAGCCGTTCATCCTGGCGTCGGAACCGGCGGCGGCCCAGGCCTTGGCCCGGTTCTGGACCGTGTTGCCGTAGGACTTCATCAGGATCTTGCCGATGGACGCGCCGTAACTGCCCTCCATTCCCGCCTTGGAAATGGCCAGGTTGCAGTCCATCTGGCGCTGCAGGATCTCCCGCACGTCGTCCACCACCACGGTGTCGGCAAAGTCCACGATCCGCTCCACCGTCAGCAGCTTCCGGTTCTCCGGGGCCTGGACCGCGTCGTCCGTGAAGGGCTTGTCCACCAGCATTTCGCCGTTGCGGCGGATCTGGACCACGTTGGTGTGGTGGCCGACGATGCGGACATACGCCTCGTCCTCCCCGGCCCGGGCGCTGACCCGCAGGTCAAAGGGGCACTTCGCGTCGGACTCCCGGACGGCGACGTCCGCCGAGGACAGGTATCCGTCCAGCTCCGCCTGCTGCTCCGGTTTCGCGTCGGACAGGACCTCCAGCTCCCGGTCCGCGTCGCCGTAGCAGATGCCCGCCGCCACCGCGGTGCGGAGGCCCTTCCGGCCCTCGGTGTGGGGGACAATGACGCTCTTGACGTTTTTGATGATATTGCCGCTGACCGTCAGCTCCACGTGCTCCGGCATACAGCCCAGCGTCTTCCGGGCCAGGGCGCCGGCGTAGGCCACAGCGATGGGCTCCGTACAGCCCATGGCGGGCACCAGTTCCTCCCGCAGGATGTCGATATAGGTCTGATAGATGGGGTCGTCTCTCCTCATGGTACCGTCTCCTTTTGTTTTGATGTTGTTGGGCGGCATTTTTTCTCCAGATAACAGTGTACCAGAAATTTCGCGCCGTGGCAACACCGCCTGCGCATTTTGTCCATAGTTCGGTGCGATCGGCCGGCCTTTTCGCATGGCCGGCATCGTTTACAGTTTCGATACAAATCGGTGCTGACTTGTCGCTGATTTCGTGTTATACTGGCGGGGAGAAAAGGTGCTGAAGGAGGCTGCCCCATGGCCCACATTCTGATCGTAGAGGACGAGGAACACATCGCGCAGATGATCGACGCCACCCTGGCCCTGGGCGGCCACACCAGCGCGTGGTGCGCCGACGGCGCCCAAGCCCCGGAGCGGGTCGCCTCCGGCGGCTTCGACCTGGTGCTGCTGGATGTGATGCTGCCGGGGCTGGACGGCTTCGCCGTCATGGAGCGCATCCGCAATCAGGATATCCCGGTGATCTTCCTCTCCGCCATGCAGCAGGTCACCGACAAGGTCCGGGGCCTGCGGCTGGGGGCGGAGGACTACATCTCCAAGCCCTTTGAGCCCCTGGAGCTGCTGGCCCGGGTGGACGTGGTGCTCCGCCGCCGGGGGCGGGGGAAGAATATTCTGGAGTACGGCGATATCCGCCAGGACCTGGACGGCCACACCGTCACCCTGCGGGGGGAGCCGGTGGCCCTGTCCCCCAAGGAGTTCGACCTGCTGCGGGTGTTCCTCCAGCACCAGAACCTGGCCCTCAGCCGGGACAAGCTGCTGTCCATGGTGTGGGGCTATGAGTACGTGGGCGAGAGCCGCACGGTGGACATTCACGTCCAGCGGCTGCGGCAGAAGATGGAGCTGGCGGAGAAGCTGGTGACCCTGCCGAGGGTGGGGTACCGGCTGGAGAAGCTGCCATGAGGCTGTGGCAGAAGATCTTTCTGACCACCCTGGCGCTGATGGTGTTCTCCACCACCCTGGCCTCCACCCTGCTGCTGAAGGCCAGCCGGGACGCCCTGTGGCAGCGGGAGGGCCAGCGGGCGGTGACCCAGCAGCAGTACCTGGCCGGGATGCTCCGGGCCGGAGTCATCAGCCACCGGCTGCAGCTGGGGGTGGTGCAGCTGGACGAGGAGGAGACCCGCAGGACCGCCATCCAGGTCCTGTCCCAGCAGGCCACGGACGACTATCTGTCGGGCATCGTCTTCCAGGACGGGGACGGGCAAACCCTTTACGCCGTGGGGCCCGTCGTGAAAAATGAGGGCGGCGACCTGGCGTTTGCCATGACGGACCTGCCGCCCGCGCCGGAGGAGGACCCGGACGCCGCCGTGTATGAGCTGCGCCGGGGCGTGAGCGAGGGGGAGTGGTTCCTGGTCTGCGCCATGCCGCTGACGCTGGAGTCCCTCCACTGCCGGTTCGGCGGGGCCTACGCCGTGGGGGACCTCCAGGCCCAGCTCACCCGGCAGGCCATCGGCACCGTGGCGCTGTGCCTGGGGCTCAGTCTGGCGGGGGCGGGCATTTTGCTGGCGCTGGTGTGGGTGCTGCTGCGGCCCCTGGGGGCCCTGAGCCGCAGCACCCGGCTCATCGCGGAGGGGAACTACGACAAGCGGCTCACCGTCCGGGGGAAGGACGAGCTGGCGGACCTGGCGCTGGACATGAACGCCATGGCCCAGGCGGTGCAGGAGCGGGTGGAGCAGCTGGAGCAGGTGGCGGAGGACCGGAAGGTGTTCATCGGCAACCTGGCCCACGAGATGAAGACGCCCCTGACCAGCATCCTGGGGTTCGCGGACCTGCTGTACCTCCCCAAGGAGGTGCCGGACAGCAAGCGGGTGGAGTACGCCAAGGTCATCTCCGAGGAGGCCAAGCGGCTGAAATCCCTGTCCGGCAAGCTGCTGGAGCTCATCACCCTGGGCAGCACCAACCTGACGCTGGAGCCGGTGTCCCTCCGGGAGGTGGCCGGCGAGGTGGCGGTGAGCCTGCAGCCGGTGATGGCCCAGAGCGAGCTGACGCTGCGTGTGCTGTGCCCGGAGGTGATGATCGACATGGACCGGGAGCTCTTCAAGTCCCTGCTCTACAACCTGCTGGACAACGGGCGCAAGGCCAGCGAGCGGGGCGGACGGCTGGAGCTGGCTGCCCAGGCCGATGGCGGACAGGTGTCCATCGTGGTCCGGGACTATGGCCGGGGCATCCCCCGGGAGGAGCTGGACAAGGTGGTCCAGCCCTTCTACATGGTGGACAAGAGCCGGGCCCGGAAGGCCGGCGGGGCCGGGCTGGGGCTGGCGCTCTGCCAGGAGATCGTATCCGTCCACGGCGGGACCATGGAGATCCACAGCGTCGTGGGGGTGGGCACCGGCGTGCGGATGACGTTCCCGGTCAGCGGCGGGAGCGCCCGGGAGAAGGGAGGCGCGGAGAGTGCGCAATAAACTGACGTTCGCAGCGCTGGCCGCCGCGATCCTGCTCACCGGGGCCGTGGCCGCCGGCACCGCCGCCCAGCGGGTGGTGGCTCCCAAGACCGGGGAGGTCTGGTCCGCCGGGGAGGTCAGCGTCCCCACCGTCTTCGGACAGACCGCCGAGGAGGTGCTGTTCTACCCCTGGTCCCTCTACGACACCCAGACCCTCTATCCCCTCCCCACGGAGGAGCTGCTGTCCATGTACGGGTTCGGCGGCCCGGCTTCCATGCCGGCGCTGACGGGCTACTACGTGATGGACCCGGCGTCGGATGGGTCGTGGCTCGATTCGGTGGAGCTGTCGGCCGCGGCGGGGATCGATCTGGGGGAGACGGAGACAGAGGCGGCATCGGGACGATACGTGCTGTACCTGCCCGAGGGAAAATACGTACTGTATCCGGCTGAGAACGACACGGATGTGACCTATCAGTATGTCGCTCTGCTGGAGGACAGCTTTTTCGGTACGCTGGCCAGGAACTTCGCCCTCATCCGGCCTACGGAACTGAACCTGTCGGAGATACTGGCCGCCCTGGCGTGGAACGTGCCGCCGGGCAGGGACGAGACGGATGTCAGATCCGTTCTGATGTATCTGAAGGACTTTCCTACCAGGATCTATCCCTCGGGAATGGAGGATCCCTCCGTCGGGGTGACGCTGAACTTCGCCTTCAGCGATGGGGACTCGTCCGCCATGAGCTTTCTGATCCGTCCCCAGGAGGCCAGGGAGCTCACCGGGGAGGAACAGGACCAGGCCATGGAGAAGGTGGACGGGGAACTGCGGCAGCTGTTCCTGTCCCCCAACATCGTGGATACCCAACTGGGTGTGCTGCTCCAGAATTTCATGTCCTGCAACGACCTGTCTATATGGGGGAGCACCGGTCTGCGCACGGTGCTCCTGCAGAACCTCTTTGATGGGTATGGCCGGTCCACGGATGCGGAGGGGCGCTGGTATGAGGATGTGGAGTGGCCGGAGGAGCTGCTGGACGAGGACCTGCCGCTGGACGATTTTCTCTCCGGCATCGAGGCCATGGGCACCCTGACGGTCCAGCTGGTCAACACCCAGAGCCAGATCGTGGTGCTGCTCACCTTCGAGAGCGGCGAGGTGCTGGGGGCGTATTACGATATCCAGCTGGGGTGCTGGTCCGGCATGGGGTATATGGAGTGACGCGGACGGCCGGTTTTTACAGATCCGATACAATTTGACAGATGACTTCGTGCCCCTCTCCGCGCTATGGTATGGACAGGCTTTCCGCCAAAGCGCGGGAAGGGGCATTTCATTTTGATACTTTTTCTTGAAAGAAAAAGTATCAAAATGAACTTTAACATCACTCTCAAAGCGTTGCAATACCTACATGCTCTACACGGTAACGAAATATACTTCTAATGGGAGAATAGTATGAAAGGGGGCCGCCGCGATGCCGCAGCTCTACGATCAGGAACAGGAGCGGCGGGGCGTTCCCCGCGCTGCCGCCCGCCCCAGAAGGCGGCGGAGGAGACGGCGGAGGCGGAACCGGGGACCGCTGCTTTTCACCGCCGTGATCCTGCTGGGGGCGGCGGTGATCGCATGGAACGCCCGCAACGGTGCGCCGAAGAACAACAACACCGGGGAGATCGAGGTGCCGGAGTGGATCGTCCAGGACCTGCTGCCCCTCAACCAGTGGTCCCGGCCCGGGGACGCCCTGCCCCAGGTGAACGGCGTGGTGGTCCACTACGTGGGTAACCCCGGCACCACGGCGGAGCAGAACCGCAGCTACTTCGCCTATCTGGCCGAGACCCACGAGACCTCCGCCAGCAGCCACTTCGTGGTGGGCATGGACGGGACGGTCATCCAGTGCGTGCTGCTGAACGAGATCTCCTACTGCTCCAACCACCGGAACGCGGACACCATCGCCATTGAGTGCTGCCACCCGGATGAGACGGGGAAGTTCACCGGGGAAACCATGGACGCCCTCACCCGCCTGGTGGACTGGCTCATCGGGACCTACGGCCTGGAGCGGGAGGATATCCTGCGGCACTACGACGTGACCGGGAAGGAGTGCCCGAAATACTTCTGCGACTACCCGGACCAGTGGGAGAAGTTCCTGGACGGATTGACGTTTGGGGCAAAATAAAAGACCGGCCCCGCCTGCTTTCGCAGGCGGGCCGGTTCGGCTTGTTGGGAATTTATTTCTTGGACAGATACTCGTCGATGGCCTTGGCGGCGGTTTTGCCGGCGCCCATGGCCAGGATGACGGTGGCCGCGCCGGTGACGGCGTCACCGCCGGCGTACACGCCCTCGCGGCTGGTCAGGCCGTCCTCGTTGACGATGATGCCGCCCTTGCGGTTGATCTCAAGGCCCTTGGTGGTGGACTTGATCAGCGGGTTGGGGCTGGTGCCCAGAGCCATGATGACGCAGTCCATCTCCATCTCGAACTCGCTGCCCTCCTTCACGATGGGGCGGCGGCGGCCGGAGGCGTCGGGCTCGCCCAGCTCCATCTCCACGCACTTGATGCCGCAGACGGAGCCGTTCTTCGGGTCGCGCTTGTCGTCGGGGTTGTTGTAGCCCAGGATCTCGGTGGGGTTGTTGAGGGTCTTGAAGATGATGCCCTCCTCCTTGGCGTGCTCGACCTCCTCCTTACGGGCGGGGAGCTCGGCCTCGCTGCGGCGGTAGACGATGTACACCTCCGCGCCCAGGCGCTTGGAGCAGCGGGCGGCGTCCATGGCCACGTTGCCGCCGCCGACCACGGCCACCTTCTTGCCCTTCAGGGGCATGATGGGGGTGTCCGCGCCCTCGCGGTAGGCCTTCATCAGGTTGATGCGGGTCAGGAACTCGTTGGCGGAGTAGACGCCCTTCAGGTTCTCGCCGGGGATGTGCATGAACATGGGCAGGCCCGCGCCGGAGCCGATGAACACGGCCTCGAACTTCATCTCGTCCATCAGCTCGTCGATGGTGATGGAGCGGCCCACCACGGTGTTGGTCTCGATCTTGACGCCCAGGTCCTTCAGGCCGTCCACTTCCTTCTGGACGATGGTCTTGGGCAGACGGAACTCGGGGATGCCGTACACCAGCACGCCGCCGGCCAGGTGCAGGGCCTCGAACACGGTGACCTCATACCCCTTCCGGGCCAGGTCGCCGGCGCAGGTCAGGCCGGAGGGGCCGGAGCCGATGACGGCCACCTTGTGGCCGTTGGAGGCGGGGGCCACGGCCTTTTCGGCCACGTTGGCGTTGTGCCAGTCGGCCACGAACCGCTCCAGGCGGCCGATGCCCACGCTCTCGGCCTTGATGCCCCGGACGCACTTGCTCTCGCACTGGGTCTCCTGGGGGCAGACGCGGCCGCAGACGGCGGGCAGGGCGCTGTCCTTGGCGATGATCTGATAGGCGGCCTCGAAGTCGCCCTCCGCCACCTTGGCGATGAACTCGGGGATGCGGATCTGCACCGGGCAGCCCTCCACGCAGTGGGGGTTCTTGCAGTTCAGGCAGCGGGTGGCCTCGTCCATGGCCTGCTCCTTGGTGTAGCCCAGGGCCACCTCCTGGAAATTACCCGCGCGGACCACGGGGTCCTGGTGGGGCATGGGATTCTTCTTGGGACTCATGTTAGCCATCTTATTTTACCTCCTGCTTGAACAGATTGCACGTCTCTTCCCGGGCGTGGAGCTCGAAGTCGCGGTACATGGCGCCGCGGGCCATGGCCTCGTCGAAGTCCACCAGGTGGCCGTCGAACTCGGGGCCGTCCACGCAGGCGAACTTGGTCTCGCCGCCCACGGTGAGACGGCAGCCGCCGCACATACCGGTGCCGTCGATCATGATGGGGTTCATGCTGACGACGGTGGGGATGTTGTACTGCTTGGTCAGGAGGCAGACGAACTTCATCATGATGACCGGGCCGATGGCGATGACGCGGTCATACTGGGCACCGGCCTCGATCTGCTCCTTCAGCAGGTCGGTGACCAGGGCCTTCTTGCCATAGGAGCCGTCGTCGGTGCCGATGATCAGGTTGGTGCTGGCGGCCTCGAACTCGTCCTTGAGGATGATGAGGTCCTTGGTGCGGAAGCCCACGATCAGGTCCACATGGCAGCCCACGTCGTGGAGCTTCTTGGCCACGGGGTAGGCGATGGCGGTGCCCACGCCGCCGCCGATGACGGCGACCCGCTTGAGGCCCTCGGTCTCGGTGGCCTTGCCCAGGGGACCCACGAAGTCCTGGAGGTACTCGCCCTCCTTCTTGTGGTTCAGCTTCTCGGTGGTGGCGCCCACGATCTGGAAGATGATGGTGACGGTGCCCTTCTCGCGGTCATAGTCCGCGATGGTCAGGGGGATGCGCTCGCCGTCGGCGTCCACCCGGAGGATGATGAACTGGCCGGGCTCGCACTTGCGGGCCACCATGGGGGCCTCCACCTCCATGAGGGTGACGGTGGGGTTCAGTTCTCTTTTTTTGACGATCCGATACATAGTGTTTCCTCTTTCCACTTAGATTCGGTTACTTGTGATGGCGTATGCCGCTTCGCATACGTTATTATCTTAACATACTTAAACGGTCCCGTCAATTTGTTTTGTGCAAAATATCCGCAAAAATGCGCCGCTTTTTCCGGAGTTTTTCTGTTTTCCCGGTTTGCGGCCAGAGACGGTAAAAAGCGGAGGGATGGTTCCCTCCGCTTTTTACAGGTCGTCCACATCCTGGACCGGGACCTCGTCCGGGTCCGCCGGGGTGCCGGTCCAGCTGCCCTGGGGGTCCGTCCGGGGGGACTGCCAGAGCGTCATGTCCATGGCTGTGCCCATGGGGTCCTTTTGGGGTGTCCGCTTTTTGCTCCGCTGCACGGGGTGGGCCTCCTCTCAGGCCGGAGGAACCGGCCTGGGGATAGTATCCCCGGTTTTGGGCCGTGTATCAGCGCTCCTTGGAGCGTTTGGCCAGATCGGTGAGGCCCTTTTGCAGGTGGTCCAGGCTGATGGGGAGCTGGCTGGCGGTGACGTCCAGCTTCCGCAGCTCGCCGGTGATGTGGCCGGTGATGGTCTCAAAGGAGCCGCGGAGCTCATTGTACTGCTCCAGCGTGGCAGAGATGCGGTCCTCGGTCTCCTGGAGCAGGTCTGCCGCCTTCTCCTGGGCCTGGGCGACGATGGTCCCCGCCTGAGCGCGGGCATCCTCCACCGTGGCCTTGGCCTGGGCGTTGGCGGCGTCCACGGCTGCTTTGGCCTGGGCGTTGGCCTCGCTGACGGTGGCGGCGGCCTGGGCCTCCGCCTGGATCACGGTCTCCTTGGCCTGCTTCTGGGCCTGGGCGATGATGGAGTCGGAGCGGCCGTGGGCGTCCAGCTCCAGCTGGGTCACCCGCTCTTTCTCCCGGCGCAGGTCCTCCATCCACTTCTCCAGCTCCGCCACCCGCTCGGTGAGAAGGTCCCGCTCTGCCTGGAGCTCGGCGATGGCCTTGTCCCGCTGGGCCACGTCCTCCCGGATGGCGGCGTTGGCCATGACCTGGGCGTCCCAGTTGTGCTTGGCGGTGGCGCAGTCAAGGGACATGGATTCCAGCTGCCGCCGGGCCTCGTCCAGCTCTCCGGCCCGGGCCTCCAGCGACGCGAGGGCCTCGTCCCGCTCCGCGCCGGCCCGCTCCAGGGAGGCGCGCAGCTCCTCCGCCTCCCGCTCCTGGGCGGCGGCGGCCTCGGCGGCCTGCTTCTGCACCTTCTCGATATAGTCTGTCACGTCCTGGCGGTTGAAGCCGCCAATGGCGGTACGAAAGATGTAATTGTCCATCATATCCCTCCTTACGGTCTGGATGGCCTCGATAGCGACAGTTTACCACAATATTCGCGCCGTGACAACCATTTTTTCGCTGGAAACAAGAGGCCCCGCCTTCCGTCAGGAAAGCGGGGCCTCGGGATATGCCGTTATACTCTTCTCCACACCGCGCCGTCTTTGGTGTCCACGACCTCGATGCCCTGGGCCTTCAGCTCGTCGCGGATGCGGTCCGCCTCGGCGAAGTTCTTCGCCTTCTTGGCCTGGGCCCGCTGGAGGACCAGCGCGTCGATGGCCGGGTCGCCCTCGCCGGTGACGGTGATGCCGCCGGAGGCCGCCGAGGACTCCTTGGCCTTGGCGTCCGCCTCCCGCTTGGCCGCCGCCTTCTCCAGGAGGCTCAGGCTCAGCACCCGGTCCAGGTCCGCCAGGATGGCCAGCTTGGTCTCGTCGTTGGCTTTCACCTTCAGGGCGTCGTACAGGGCGGTGACGCCCAGGGAGGTGTTCAGGTCGTTGCCCATGGCCTTGGCGAACTTCTCCCGCTGGGCCTGGAGCACCGCCTGGTCCACCTCACCGCCGCCGGGAGTCAGGGCGGCGATGCGGGCGATCAGCTTGTTGTAGGCGCCTTGGGCGTTGTCCAGGTTCTCCCAGGTGAACACCAGGGCCTTGCGGTAGTGGCTCTGGAGGCAGAAAAAGCGGTAGGCCAGGGGATCATAGCCCTTCTCCTCCAGGAGGGAGACGGTCAGGAACTCGCCCTTGGACTTGCTCATCTTGCCCTCGGGGGTGACCAGGTGGTGGACGTGGAACCACTGCTTGCACCAGGGGTGGCCCAGGTAGCTCTCGGACTGGGCGATCTCGTTGGTGTGGTGGGGAAAGGCGTTGTCGATGCCGCCGCAGTGGAGGTCCAGATACTCGCCGTTGTACTTCAAGGAGATGGCGGAGCACTCGATGTGCCAGCCGGGATAGCCCACGCCCCAGGGGGAGTCCCACTTGAGAGCCTGGTCCTCAAACTTGCTCTTGGTGAACCAGAGGACGAAGTCCGCCTTGTTGCGCTTGTTGCCGTCCTCCTCCACGCCCTCGCGGACGCCGACAGCCAGGTCCTCCTCGTCGTGCTCGTTGAAGATATAGTAGCGGCTCAGCTTACTGGTGTCGAAGTAGACATTGCCGCCGGCCACGTAGGCGTAGCCCTTGTCCAGCAGGCCCTGGACCATGGTGATGAACTCCGGGATCAGGCCGGTGGCGGGCTGGACCACGTCGGGGATCTTGATGTTCAGCTTGGCGCAGTCGGCAAAAAAGGCGTCGGTGTAGTACTGGGCAATCTCCATCACCGTCTTGTGCTCCCGGCGGGCGCCCTTGAGCATCTTGTCCTCGCCGGTGTCGGCGTCGGAGCTCAGGTGGCCCACGTCGGTGATGTTCATGACCCGGTCCACATCGTAGCCGCTCCAGCGGAGGAACTTCTCCAGCACGTCCTCCATGACGTAGCTGCGGAGGTTGCCGATGTGGGCAAAGTGGTAGACCGTGGGGCCGCAGGTGTACATCTCCACCCGGCCGGGGGTGTGGGTCTGAAATTCCTCTTTTTTGCGGGTGGCGGAATTGTAGAGATACATGCTCGTTCTTCTCCTTTACTTTTTCTCGGCTTCGGCTAACTGCCGCTCCAGCTCCTCCACCCGGCGGGTGAGGGCCTCGATCTTTTGCAGCGTGGGGTTGATGACGCTGGTCTGGTCCACGTCGTCGGCGTAGTGGCGGACCTTCTCGCCGTTGAGGCGGACGATCTGGGCCGGGACGCCCACGGCGGTGGCGTTGGCGGGCACATCCTGGAGCACCACCGCGCCGGCGGCGATGCGGGAGTTGTCGCTGACCGTGATGGGGCCCAGGACGCGGGCTCCCGCGCCGATCATCACGTTGTTGCCAATGGTGGGGTGGCGCTTGCCCACGTCCTTGCCCGTGCCGCCCAGGGTCACCCCCTGGTAGATCAGCACGTCGTCGCCGATCTCCGTGGTCTCTCCGATGACGATGCCCGTGCCGTGGTCGATGACCAGGCGGCGGCCGATCGTCGCGCCGGGGTGGATCTCGATGCCGGTCCAGAACCGGGCCCACTGGGAGACGCACCGGGCCAGAAAACACAGCTGGTGGCGGTGGAGCCAGTGGGCGAGACGGTAGTACAGCGTGGCGTGAACGCCGCTGTACAGCAACAGAATCTCCAGCTTTCCCCGGGCGGCCGGGTCGCGCCGCTGGTAGGCGCTCAGGGTCTCTATGAGTCTCATCTGACGGTCCTTCGATCTGAATTACGCAACGCAGGAGGGCAGCAAAAAACGCCCGTCCGCCAACCGGCGGAGAGGCGCGGTACGCTGTTCCACTCTCCTGTTTCACTCGCTGGGCCTGTATCGCGGCCCGGACGGAGGGCATTGCCCCTCCCGCTCCCGGACGCACTTTCCCCGCGCCGCCCGCAGGGCCGCTTACAGCCGGCGGCGGCCCCTCTCTGCCCGTTTGGCGCGGATACTCCTTCCGATCATCGCGGTATCCATTGCTATTATATTACCAGCGGCGGGCGGATGTGTCAAGGGAAAAGGGGCATAAGTTTACATAGGCCCCGGTTGGGCGGAATTGTGCAACTTTTGGGGCGTGATGGGGATTTCACGGAGATTGACAATCCGTGTCGGATATGCTAAAATAAAAAACGCCCCGCAAGGGGTTGGGTCCGCTTGCGGGTGGGTCCAGGAGCGCCGCTGCATTCGCGGTCAGCTACCCTCCTGAAAGGGGGGATGCTTATGGAGCATGAGCGCTGGAAGAAGCTGAAACAGCTTCTCCGCATTCTCTTGTTTGCCATTCTTACCATTGTGTATCTGGCAAGTCTCCATACAGCGTGTTGACCGCCCGGACGGCACCCGGACGGTCAACGTGTCTTTTTGCACTTGACTTAGAAGGGAGCTGACCGCCGCAGCGGCGTTCCGAATCTATGGATAGTATACCCCACAGAGCTTGCCTTGTCAAGCTCTGTCTTTTTGCACAAATGATCGCTTGAAAATTCTCCGTTTTGCCGTTGCACGGAAGCGTGCAACTTTTCCTTGATTTCAGCCATATATGTAGCGAGGTTTTCGCTGCCACATCAATTCTGTAAAGGAGAATGCACAAATGCAACGGACCAGCAACTATCAGCTCCCGCAGTGGGAAAAAGAGGACCGGATCATGATGGAGGACTTCAACGGGGCTATGGCCAACATTGAAAACGCCATCGACGGGGCCAGGAGCGAGGCCAGCGCAGCGGCGGCCAAGGCGTAGAGCACCTCCGACACAGCCCTGGCACAGCCGCGCGTAGTGGTCGGCCACTACACCGGAGCGGGAAGCGAACAGACCATCGAGCTGGGGTTCAGCCCCGTCGCGGTCTACTTCGGCATTTACAAGTCGGAATATGACGGCACGGCCAGCGGCGGGCCACAACTTCTGCTGCGCGACCTGCCGAACAAGGTCGTTGAGTTTACGGACACTGGGCTCAAACTGCTGCGGCAGGGCGCCACCGCCGACACGACCCCCTCCGTGAACCGTCCCAATACGTTCTATACCTACGTCGCATTCCGGTAAGGGCGGGAAGGACCCCCCAGGGCAAGCCCTGGGGGGTCGGTCCGCGGGTTGCGATGGTGTCGGGAAAATCAGGTCAGGTTACTCCGCGTTGGCCATGGTGAAGTCACCCGTGGCCAGTTTTGTGTCGCCCCAAGTGATCGTCCAGGTGTACGTGCCAGCGGTCAAATAGCCTTTCTTCACCAGGCTGCCGGTGGCGTTCGCGTCATACGTCTGTACCCCTTCCGACAGTTTGGCATTGGACACCTGCACCCAGAAGACGTGTTGCTCCTTGGCCGGCAGGTCGGGCTGATCCTCCTGGTACACGGTGTTGCCAGCGCTGTCCTTGATGGTGAGCGTAGCGCCGTTGACCTCACCGCCCTTGAACACAAAGGCGATGACTTCCTTGACGTCGTTTTTGCTGCCCCACTTCTTGCCGCCGTCGGGCACGGGGGCAACCGTCTGAGTGAGGATGTAGTCGCCGGTCGCTTTACCCTTCAGGCTGGCCACCGTGTAGGTGCCGTCAAGCTCTTCCACACCGCCGACCTTAGTGGCGGCCTTGGCCTTGATGATGTTGAGGGTCACAACGCAGTCAGCGGGGGTCTTTCCGTCGGTGGTGTTCTTGTTGTGGCCGCTAGCGGTGATGGTCACAACGTAATCATAGCCGCCCTGGTTCGCAACATAATCCCAAACACCGGTGGTATCCTTACCGGCAACCTTGATGTCGGCATACTTCGTGAAAGTGGCAGCCGAGGCCGAAGAAGAGATCGTGAAGGTAGGATCGACGGTGAGCGTGTAGGTGTTGCCGCTCTGCGTCATGGGCCAATCCTTCTTCTGATCCGCATCCTGAGTGATGGTCACGCTGCCGGGAACATCCTGGTCGTTCTTGTATGCCACGATTTTCGCCTTGATTTCCTTCCAGCTGCCCGTCGCATCTGGGTTATCTATTACCTCAACGGCCTCGAACCACAGCACAGCGTTATCATTGTCCTCTGCTTCATCCTCATTGAGATCTTTCGCAGCGGGGATGAAGGCCTTCAGGCTAGCATAGAGGGTCGGGTTGGAGGTCCTCAGCGCGCCCATGGCGGCATACTGCTCCAGGACGGAGGTCCAAGCCGCGGGCTTCGCCTCGATACCGACAGAGGAATCCTGAGTCTTGGCATAAGCGGCAACCAGGTCCTCAATGATCTTGATCTCCTTGGCCTTCTCGGTGGTAACGTTGTTGATCTTGGTTGCTCCGGAGTCATAGGTGTGGTCGGTGCTGCCGGTCTTAGCCTTCTTGAGCGCTTTGTACAGGGTGGCCATGTCACCCTGGGACTCGGTCAGGTACTCCAGGGCGTCGTGATACGCCTTGTAGGTTGCCGGTGCAGTGCCAGTGGCGACTTTATCGGCGGCTTCGAGCAGTCCAGCGGTGCTGTCCGCAACGTCAAGAGCACCGTTCACAAAGATCTTACCAGTGGCACGGTAACCAGTACCGCTAGCCACCAAATCGCCGGTACCAATATAATCGGTACGAGTCTTGTCGTCGGCGATAGCTTCGTCAATCGCCTTGTAGTTCTCGACATAGGGGATGGCGGCCGTGATCAGAGCGGCTGCGGCGGCCTCAACGTCTTCATCAGCGGCTTCTTTCTGGGCGTCGGTACCGGACGATTCCAAATCCTGTCTGGCCTGCTTCGCCGCAGCATACTCCTTGTAGGCGTCGATCAGGGCATTGACGATCTCGTCATACTCGGCGGGAGCGGCGTCAGCGGCGGCATCCCGCAGCTCCTTGACAACGCCCTTAGCATGGACGCTCTCCTCCTGGGTGAGCTGGTCTGCGGCAGTGCCGACCTTCTCCAGATTGGCCATGGCGTCCTCCAGATCGTCAGCGGCGTCGTTCAGGTCATCGGAGGCGACGGTCTCACCGGCGTCAACCTTGGCCAGCAGAGCCTCGGCGGCGGCCAGAGCATCGTCGTAAGCCTTCTTGGCGGCAGCGGCGGCCTTGGCGGCGTCGGTCAGCTCAACGGTCAGGACGTAGGTGTTGGGATAGTTGATGGAGTCGCCCTCGTTGTAGATGTTCAGGGTCTTGGTGGAAGCGGTGTACTTGACGGTGGGAGTGTAGGCGGTGTCCGTGCCGTCAATGGTGTAGGCGGCGGACTTGAGAGCCTTGAACTGATAACCGTCAGGCATGGCGACCTCGGTGACGTCGTAGCCCTTGCCATCGTTGTCGATGGAGGTGGCCTTCTCGATCTCCTTGGTCACAGCGGTACCGACAGCCGCGCCGTCAGCGTCAACGAAGCTGATGGTCAGGGTGACGGTGGTCTTCTCGGGATCCAGAGGACGGGAGCCCTCCATGGGGACGGAGTCGATCTCCACGCCGTCCTTGATGGTGACCAGATCGTAGGTGTAGACGATCTTGCGGCTGCCATCGGCGTCGGTGACGAGCTCGGACTTGAGGTTGCGGTACTCGACCTTCACAGCGGACTCAGCGGGCTCGGCGGCGGCATTCTGCACAACAGCGCCCTCTTCAGTGTCGTTGAGGTAGGCCAGGAAAGCCGCATCCAGCTCGGCGAGAGTGCCGCTCTTGTCCAGGGTCTTGCTGTAGAACGTGCCGTCGGAGAGCTCCTCCAGCTCAGCATACAGCTCATCAATGGACTTCTTGGCAGCGGGCTCAGTGGGATCGGGCTCGGTGGCAGTGCCGGGGGCGGCGATCACGACGGCCACGTCAGCGGTGCCGGCGGGAATGTCGTAGGTGTAGGTATACACGGTACCCACGCCCAGGGGGCTGCCGGTGACGGCCACGCCGTCCACGGTCAGAGTGACCTCGGAGGCCATGGTGATGGCGAGGGAGACCATCTCAGTGGGGATCGTGGCGGTCTCGGTACCGAGCACGACCTTCTTGCTGCCGTCGGTGTCGCTCTCGGGGACAGCGATGCCGCGCTGCATCGTCACACCGGATTTGTTGGTGACGGTGAGGCTGCGGGTGGTGACGGGAGCGGTGGTGGAGACGGTGACGGTGACGTCATCGGTGCCGGCAGCGATCTCAGCGCCGTAGATCCAGCCCAGGTTCTGGCCGGCGACGGTGCCGAGGTCCTGACCCTCGACCTTCACGTTCTTGCCGCCAACGGTGACGGTGACATAAACGGCAGAGCTGGACTTGACGGTCACAGCGCTGGTGCCCTCGCCGATATCGGCGGTGTCGGTGGTGCCGGTCAGCTTGATGGTCTTGTCGGTGGTGCCGTCAGCCTTGGTGAGGATGACATAGGCATCGGTGACCAGGCCGTTGGTGCTGTCGGTGTAGGTCAGGGTGCGGGTAGCGGCGGGCAGAGCCTTGATGGCGGCCTCCAGGTCAGCCTTGGCATCCTCCAGGGCGGCCTTGTCCACGCCGGTGGGGGCGGGATCGGC
>CANQCS010000070.1 GCA_947589745.1 uncultured Oscillospiraceae bacterium | reverse complement strand
TTTCAAAATCGCCCCCTGGGTCAATGTGCCCTACTGCATCTGGACGCTGATCGGATGTTTCGTGCTGGGCCGGCTGTCCGGCGGGGAAGAGCGGAAAAAGCGCCTGCCACAGGGCCCGGGGCTTTGATACGTTTTCTTGAAAGAAAAGGTATCAAAAAGAACTTTAATAGCCCTACGCCCGGAAGCTCTACGGGCCGCTGCTGCGGATATTTCTGAGATAAAGGCGGAGTGTAAAATGGCCCTCCTTCTTGCATGAAAAACGTATCATTCCCTTTTCCCAAAAAAGCATGGCCTTTTTCCGAATAGGCCGTGCTTTTTTTGATGGAAGTGTTAAGATTGTGCAAGGGGGCCTCCGGCCCCCACCGGGTTTAATCTGCACCCCCGATGGGTGCACCCCTGGGGTACTTTTCTCCCGCGAGAAAAGCACCCAAAAGCGCGCTTAAGGGGGCTCTCGCCCCCTTAAGAATCCTCCCCACGGGGAGGAACGTTAAGGGAAGTTTTCCGGGGGATGTACCCAGAGAAAGCTTTCATCGGGGGTGCGTCCTTATTATTTTCCGTAGTCTTACTGCTGGTTGCTCCGTTCCACTACGCCATTGATAGATTCATCTGGTCGTGGGGTGAGGGAGCAGAGAGTTTAGGATTCGGAGGGAGGAGGTGTGTGCGGGGGGACCGTCAGGGTCCCCCTGCACGTGCAATCAAATCAAACCGGCATGAAATGCCGGTTTGCCTAGGCTGCCGTAGGCAGCCGGTGTCGCGGACGAATGGTCCGCGACGGATAGGGGGACCGGAGGGCTGATTGGGCAGTAACGAACAAACGGGACCAGCCCGGACAATAGCCAGATAACAACCGCGCCCGATGATGAAGCAACAAAAAAGCCGCCCCTTTTAGGGCGACGGGCTTGCGTAGGTGGCCAGCTTATCCACGACGATCTCATTTCTCATAGACCGTCACTCCTGTCTGCCGGATCTCCCGGTCAATGGGCGAACCGGCAGTGATGTGGGTCACGTCGAGGAGGTCGATGTCCTTCCCCACGGCCCGCTGGACCGCGTCCAGCAGGCCCACGAACCGGAGGCCGTGGAGGCCGCTGTCCACCAGGAGGTCCACGTCGCTCCTGCCGGTGGCGGTGCCCTTGCCGTAGGAGCCAAAGAGAACCGCCCGCCGGACGCCATAGGCGTCAAAAATGGGAGTCAGCACCGCTTTCAGCTGGGGCAGGGTGTAGATATCCGGCATGGTATCACCTCTGCAAAAGTTCTTGCTCAAAGTATACCCCATCCGGGCGGTTTTTGCAACTGATTTCGGAGGAAAGCCGCGAAAGGGTGGAAAAAGCCCCGGCCATGGGCCGGGGCAGGTGGCACCTATTCATCATGCGTCCACATCCTCAGCACCTTCACCGCCTGTTCCTCCGGGTAGACGGCGTAGACCAGCCGGTGCTGGAGGTTGATGCGCCGGGAGTAGAAGCCCGACAGGTCACCCACCAGCTTCTCATAGGGCGGCGGGGTGCGGAACGGGTCCTCGGCGATCACCGCCAAAAGCGCTTTGGCACGGCGCTCCAGTCCGGCCTGGGCGATAAGGTGGCGGTCCTTCATGGCCTGCTTGGAGAAGACGATGCGGTACATCACCAGTCCTCCTGGGGGTCATAGGGCACACACTCTTCCAGCGGCTCGGCGGCGGCGGACTTGATGCTGTCCACCATGCCGGGGATGGCGGAGAGATGGAGCGTCTCCATCATGCTGTTGTAGTCCTCCTCGCTGAGGAGGACGGCGTTGCCGTTTTTCGTGCTGACGTTGACCACCTCGCCGTAGGTCACGGCCTGGTCCACGAAGCCAAACACGTTCTTGCGAAAAGCCGTGATGTTGGTATGGGTCATGGTGACACCTCCATCGGTATGATATGTACAGTATAGCGTACATATCCGGCTTTGTCAACAGGGGAATGGAAGGGAAGAGGGCGGGCGCTCAGGCCCGGGCGGAGGCCCATTTCCGCACAAGTCCTCTCCCGTTTATCACGAGGCACACCACGCCCACCGCGAGCATGGCCCAAAAGACCAGCGACACCGGCGTATAGCCCAAAATCCCCAGCAGGAACCAATCGGTCTTACCGCTGATCCTCAGCGCCCAGGCCCAGCCGTATGAGGCGACCGCAGCCGCGGCCAACTCAAAGAGTCCAAAGAGCAGCCCAAGCAAATACTTTCTCAGGCTGGCGCAGACGAGAGAACCGATGAAGAATAACAGCGCAGAGGTACCGCAAATGAGTAATAGCCCTAACCAGTCCATGACATGACCTCCAAAAATATTTTTGTTTTCCGGCATGACCGGGCAGGCGTTCAGGCCCGGGCGGCCTTCCTTTTCCGGGAAAGTCCGATCCCATTGATCACGAGGCACAGCACGCCGGCCGCCAGCATACCCCAGAAGATCAGCGCGATCAGAGGATCGCGGTGGAACCCCAGCAGGGACCAATCGGCTTTGCCGCTGGTCCTCAGCGCGTATGCCCAAATGCCGGAGGATATCGAAGCCACGACCAGCTCCAGGATACCAAAGAGCCGCCCACGAGAAAAGTCTTTCTTACAGGCGAAGACGAGAGAACCGATGAAGAACAGCAGCGCGGCAAAACCGCAAGCGAGCACTAGCACGAGCCACATAATATGACCTCCCTAAAATGATTTTTCTGTTGTTTGCTTTCCGGGACAGAGTTTCAGAACTGGGCGGACTTTCTGTTCCGGGCAAGTCCTCTCCCATTGATCACGAGGCACACCGCGCCGACGGCCAGCATATCCCAGAAGATAAACGAGAGCAGCGTATAGCCACGGAGCCCCAGCAGGAACCAGTCGGCTTTGCCGCTGACCTTCAGCGCCCAGGCCCAGGCGCCGGAGGAGATCACAGCCGAAACCAACTCCAAAATCCCACAGAGCAACCCAAGATAATACTGATTCTGGCAGGCGCAGACGATGGAACCGATGAAGAACAACAGCGCGGCAAAACCGAAAATGAGTATTTGCGTGAGCCAATCCATAATATGACCTCCCAAAAGTTATTTTTCTATCTTTTGCGTTCCGGCATGACCGGGCAGGCGTTCAGATCTGGGCGGCGGGGGCAGGGGACTTTCTTTTTTGGATGATTCCGCTTACATTTCTTACGACGTTGATGATACCCACCACATACATGGCCCAGAAGATCAGGGAGACCGGCGTATAGCCAAGGATACCCAGCAGGAACCAATCGGATTTGCCGCTTGACCGCAGCGCCCAAATCCAAGGCTCTGTGGCTAACACAGCCGCGACCAATTCACCGGCAATGAAAAGCAGCCCGCGGAAATGCTTTCTCTGGCTGGTGTAGAGCTCGGAACCGATGTAAAAAGCCAGGGCGTACAGACCGTAAATGAGTATTTGTGTGACCCAATCCATAATAAAACCTCCCAAAAATAAAATTAGTTTTCTATTACATTTGTAAACTGGTTTTAGTTTAACACCTTTAAACCAAAATGTCAATAGGAACCTGATTTATTTTGGAAGGGTGCAAGGGGGCCTCCGGCCCCCACCGGGTCTGGGAGGGGCCTTTCGGCCCCTGCTCACCCTGGGGTACTTTTTGTGCGCACAAAAAGTACCCAAAAAAGCGCTCAAGGGGCTGGGGCCCCTTGAGAATCCCCGGGGATGACGTTAAGGACACATTATTGGTGGGAAGTACCCAGGGAAAGCTTTCATCGGGGGTGCCCCCTTTTTTCCTTTGTCTTACTGCTGGTTGCTCCGTTCCACTACGCAATTGATACATGTTGCTTGTCGGGGTGTTGTCCGGGCTGGGTCCGTTTGTTCGTTACTGCACAATCAGCCCTTTGGTCCCCCTATCTGTCACGGCCCATTCGGCCGTGACATCTTCCCCCTGCGGGGGAAGAGCGGCAGTCAAGGAGAAAAAATCATAGTGCTATCCCTGACTAAACTCTCTGCCCCACGCTCCCTCGTCCCTCACTCCGCGAATAGAACCATCTATCAATTGCGTAGTGGAACGGAGCAACCAGCAGTAAGAATACGGAAAAAAACAGAGGGCAACCCCGATGAAAGCTTTCTCTGGGAAATTCCCAGAACCAACTGCCCTTAACGTCCCTCCCACACGGGAGGATTCTTAAGGGGGCGGAAAGCCCCCTTAAGCGCGCTTTTGGGTACTTTTCTCGCGGGAGAAAAGTACCCCAGGGTCAGCAGGGACCGAAGGTCCCTACCGTCCATCGAGGGGCTGGAAGCCCCACGGCACCAGTCCCGAGGGCCAGTTTCTAACTTTTTTCTTAAAAATGAAAAAAAGGTTGCACGTTCCCGTGCAACTTTTGCCCGTTTTCGCCCCCTATATAGAGGCCCCTTTTTCGGGGGCCCCCCCGAAAAGCAAAAGGAGGTCCCACACCGTGGAAAAAGAGTATGTGAAGCTGTGGCTCAGCTACGAGGCTTACTTCGAGCCTCTGACCAAGGAGGAGGTCGGCAGCCTGGTGCTGGCGATGATCGAGTACCGTACCACCGGCGAGGAGCCGGAGCTCACCGGAAACGAGCGTTTTATCTGGCCCGCAGTCAGGCGCGACATCGACGCCGCACAGGCCGCGCAGGCCGAAAAGTCCAGTAAACTCAGCATCAACGGCGCAAAGGGCGGCAGGCCCGAAAAGCAAAAAAAGCAATTGCTTTCTGAGAAAAGCAAAAAAAGCCATGGTCAAGGACAAGGTCAAGGACAAGGACAAGGTCAGGGTTTAGAGGCTTACGCCTCTTGCGCGGAGCCGGACGGCGGGGCGTCCGCCTCCACGCAGGAGGTGTTGGCGCTGCCGCTGAACGACGGCAGCGATTTTCCCGTGGACGCCGCCCTCTGCCGGGAGTGGCAGGCGCTGTATCCCGCCGTCAACGTGGAACAGCAGCTCCGCAGCATGCGGGGCTGGCTGCTGTCCAACCCCGCCAAGCGCAAGACCGGGCGGGGCATCCAGCGGTTCATCACCAACTGGCTGGCCAGGGAACAGGACCGGACCGTGCCGCCCGGCGGCACGGCCGTGCCCATCCTGAACCCCGAGCCGGGGCGGCAGTCCTGGGCCGAGCTGGCCGCCGAGATGGACCGGGAGGAGGGCTTGCTGTGACCAGGCAGGAGACAGGCATCATCATGGACATCCTCACCGCCGCCTACCCCCGGTTCTACGCCGGGCCGGACCGGCCCAATATGCGCAGCACCGTCAACCTCTGGGCCGAGATGTTCCGGGACGAGCCCGTGGAACTGGTGGCCGCCGGGGTGAAAGCCTTTATCGCCTCGGACAGCAAGGGGTTCCCGCCCCACGTGGGGGCCATCAAGAACGCCATCCACAGCCTCTCCGAGGCCACGGAGCTGGACGCCGCCGGGGCCTGGGCCCTGGTCCGCAAGGCCGCCTCCAACAGCGCCTACGCCGCACAGGAGGAGTTCGACAAGCTGCCCGACCAGCTCAAGCGGCTGGTGGGCTCGCCGTCCCAGCTCTACGACTGGTCCCAGATGGACAGCGACAGCTTCAACAGCGTGGTGGGCAGCAACTTCCAGCGCAGCTTCCGCGTCCGCCAGGAGCGGGAGCGCATGACCGCCCTGCTGCCCTCCGACGTGCGCAAGCTGCTGGGCGGGCTCAGCGAGCACATGGCCCTGGAGGCCGCGGAGAGGGAGGGGCAGGTCAGTCTCCCGGGCTTCTGACGCGAAAGCCGATGCCCCACACGGCCTCGATGGGGTCCCCGGCGCCGATGTCCCGGAGCTTGCGGCGGAGGTGGCTGACGTGCATCTTCAGGCTGCTCTCGGTGCAGTCCGGGGCGTCCAGGCTGATGCGGTCCAGCAGGCGGGACTTGGGGACCACCTGGCCGGGGGCCTCCAGGAGGATGCGGAGGACGGCGCACTCGGTGGGGGTGAGGCGCGCTTCGCCGCCTGGGGCGGACGCCAGCCGCTGGGCCGGGTCCAGCCGGAGGCCGTTCCACTCCAGCACGCCGCCGGGGGCGGCGTACCGCCGCAGGGCCACGGCCACCCGGGCCAGCAGCTCCCGGCTGTCGAAGGGCTTGGTCATGTAGTCGGCGGCCCCGCCCAGCAGGAGGGAGACCTTGCTGTCCACGTCGGCCTTGGCGGACAGCACCAGGGCGGGGACGCCCCGCAGCCGGGGCAGCACTGCTTCGCCGGGCAGGCCCGGCAGCATCAGGTCCAGCAGGACCAGGTCCGGCCTGGCCCTGTCCAGGGCTAGGAGGGCCTCCGGGCCGGAGGCGGCGGCCGTGACGGCGTAGCCCTCGCGCTCTAGGAGCTCCCTCAGGAGGGAGGCAACCGTTGGGTCGTCTTCGACGACCAGTAGATTCGCCATTGGCGGGACTCCTTTCTAGGGGGCCTCCGGCCCCCACCAGGTCTGATTCGCCCCCCAGTGGGGCGGGCCCCTGGGTTACTTTTTGTGCAAACAAAAAGTAACCAAAAAATTGCTTAAGGGGCTGGCGCCCCTTAAGAATCCCCGGGGAGGACGTAAAGGGCAGATGGATGGGGGAACTAGGGGCCAGAGAAGGCTTTCATCGGGGGTGCCGGTTTGTTTTTCCGTAGTCGATGCTGCCGGTTGCTCCGTTCCACTACGCAATTGGGGGCGCGGTGCTTGTCGTAAGGGGAGGAAGGTGGACTGGTCACTTGATCTCTTGTTCCAGTGCGTCGAATGCCGGAGTGCTGAAAAATTCTCCAAGCGTGATTTCCAGGCCATCGCACAGCTTCTTGATGGTCACGATGGAAATATCCCTCCGGGTGGGGTCAAGCATACTGTAGACCGTGGACGGCGTGATGCCGGACAGCACGGCGAGACTGTTCGGACTGATCTTCCGCTGACCGCACAGTTCCCGGAACCGCTCCGTTACCGCGTCCTTTACCTGCATAGGGCATCCACCTCCAATCGTCATACTATCGGAATTTCCATTTCTGCGTATACGCATTTGCGTATACGAAAAGCGCAACAGGTGCGGAGATAACAAAAGGGACCGGTGTATGCATCGGTCCCTGGTACAGGTCCTTATTTAATCTCTTGCTCCAATGCATCAAACTCCGGGGTTCCGAAAAACTCGCCCAGCGTGATATCCAGGCCGTCGCACAGCTTCTTGATGGTGACGACGCCGGGGTTCCGGCTCTCGCCGTTCAGGATGCTTTTCACCGTGCCCTGGGGGACGGCGGCTAAGTAGCTCAAGCCGTTGGGCGTCAGGCCGCGCTCCTGGCACAGCTCCCGTATCCGTTGGGCGACCACTTCCCATGTGTCCATGTTGCGCTCCCTCCATTTAGTGGCTTCTCACTAGGGCTGGGTATCAAACGAAGTTACTGCACAATCTGCCCTTTGGTCCCCCTATTCGTCGCGGACCATTCGTCCGCGACACCTTCCCCCTGCGGGGGAAGGGCGGCAGTCAAGGAGAAAAGTATCCCAGTGCTTACCATGACTAAATTTTCTGCCAACCGCACCCGGTTCCTCACCCCGCGAATAGATGAATCTATCCCCGGCGTAGTGGAACGGAGCAGGACGCAGTTGGACTACGGAAAAACAAGGGGGCAGTGACGATGAAAGCCTTCTCTGGGTCCTTCCCACCGGGAAACTGCCCTTAACGTTCTTCCAAACGGCAGGGATTCTTAAGGGGGCGCGAGCCCCCTTAAGCGCACTTTTGGTGACTTTTCCTGCGAGGGAAAAGTCACCAGGGGAGGGCAGGGGCCGAAAGGCCCCTCCCAGACCCCCAGGGGGCGGAGCCCCCTTCGCCAGCAGCTTATCGACGATAAATCAATCCCACCATATTGGGCCCGGTATTAATACCAATGACGCACCCAACAAAATAGTCGGTCATCGGCGGCTGGTCCATCTTGGCGCAGGCCGCCTGGACCTCCCGGAAGATGGCGTCATTTGCGCCATGGACAATGGCGTAATTGCTCCCCGGCTTCCGCTCACGGAGGCACGTCTCGACCAAGGCCGCCACGGCCTTCTGCTCCCCGCGGGCCTTGCCGATGATCTTGGGCTCGCCGTCCTCAAAGGTGATAAGGGGCTTCAGGCCGATGGCGTCCCCCAGGAACGCCGCGGCGGGGGAGATGCGGCCCGACTTCTTCACGCACTTCAGGTCCATGGGCACGAACAGCGGCCGGGCGTGGTCCACCCAGTCCCGGATGTGGCCCACGATCTCCACCACCCCGGCGCCCTTCCGGACCATCTGGGCCGCCTCGATGACCGGGATGCCGTAGCCCATGGAGTAGGTGCCGGAGTCCATGATGTGGATGTGGAAGGCGTCCTTGGCCTCCGGGTGGTCCTCGTAGAACAGGTCCCGGCTGATGCACCCGGCCTGGTAGGTGCCGGAGCCCTTGGCGTTGATGGACACGTGGATCAGGTCCGTGCAGCCCTCCCGCCACATCCGCTCAAAGAGCTCCGTGTACAGGTGGGACGCCACCTGGGCCGACACCGGCAGGGTGGTGCACTCGGTGAGGATCTGGTACATCTGCTGGGGCGTCAGGTCGATGCCGTCCCGGTACTCCTTGCCCTCGTACAGCAGGGTCAGGGGCAGGACCGAGATGCCCAGCTCGTCGCAGTAGCGCTGGGGGATGTCGGCGGTGGAATCGGTGGAAATTCTGATGTTGGGCATATGGGTATGGTTCCTTTCCAAAACTTACCCCACGGCGGACGGGCCGCCGGAAATGGCAAAAACATCTATACCATGCCCGGGGCCGGTCTGTCAAGGGTATTTTTGGCCAAAAATGCCATCAAATCCGTGGGTTTTGTTCACTTGCGGACGGGGAACGCATGGATTCGGCGTAGCGGCGGTTGGCGGCGGTCCAGTTGATGTGGCTGAACCAGTGGTGGAGGTAGGCGGCCTTGTCGAAGTGGTTGTCTGCGTAGAAGGCGTGTTCCCACAGGTCGATGCCCAGGATAGGGGACACGGCATCCAGGGCCACGGTGAAGTTGTTGGGGGTGATGACCAGGTGCAGGCCGTGGACGCCCTCGGACACCAGCCACAGCCAGCTGGAGCCGCAGGTGCTCTCGGCGGCCTGGACCATCAGCTTTTCCAGGGCGGCGGGGGAGCCGTAGGTGGTGGTGATGGCCTGGGTCAGGGCGTTGACCGGCGGCGCGCCGGAGGCGGAGCAGACGCAGTCGAAGTAGAACTGGTGGTTGAACACCAGCCCGGCCACGTCCCGCAGGTGTTCCAGCTGGTGGGCGGAGAGCTGGTGGAGGTCGGCGGTCAGCAGCTGCCGGAGGTCCAAGGCGGTCAGGCGGTGCCTGACCACCAGCTGGTTGAGCTCGTACACCGCGTCCGTATAATATTTGTCGTGGTGGAAATACAGGGTGTTGGCCCCGCACTGGGGCATCAGCGCGGCGTAGCTGTAGGGGAGGGGGTGGGACTGGAAAGGGAAAGTTTGGTCCATTATGTAGTACCTCCTTGGGTAACATCAAGATGGTACTACTAGTATATGCGGCTGGGTGCGAGGGGGCCTCCGGCCCCCACCGGGTCAGTAGGCACCCCCGGGCGGGGTGCGCCCCTGGGGTACTTTTCTCCCGCGAGAAAAGTACCCAAAAGCGCGCTTAAGAAAACCGAGGTTTTCTTGAGAATCTTTCCTCATTATTTTATTTGTTTTGCGCTCCCCCTGTAGTCTGTTTTTCCTAAACCGCGCCGGATCCCGTGTATGAGATTTTGCGGCTACCCTAATATGTCCCCAAGGAGAGGGAAGCGCTGGGGCGGGGGCGCATTGGGTGCGTTGGTCGGTTTGGTGGTTGACCGACTGCGCGCTGCTCCGTTCCACTACGCAATTGATAGATGGTTCTAGTCGTGGGGTGAGGGGGCAGAGAATGAATATAGGTCCTTATTCCTCCACGCCCTCGTACTCCAAAAACTGTGCCACGGTCATGCACTTGGGGTGGTCCATATCCAGACTCAGAAAATCCTTGTCCCCGGTGAGGATGATATCCACGCCGGAGACGATTGCCGCATTGAGAATCGGCTGATCTTTGGCATCGCGGATTAGCTTCTCCGCGTGGTCAACCGCCGGGATCAGCTCATACGACATCTCCGCCAGCAGCATTCCGCATCCGGCAGAAACCTGGGCGCTTTCCGCCTCAGAATATCCCTGATCTCCGCAATATTGCGGTCACACAGGACCATTTCATGGTGATCCGCGACATACAGCAGCGCCCTCGCCGGTTTTGAATCAGGAAACACCAATGCGGAAAAGAGCACGTTTGTGTCGACCAATATCCGCATGGCGTCAGCCCTTCCCGTAGCGCACTTCGTCCACCAGCGCCTGCACGTCGTCCTCGCGGGAGATCCCCATTTCCCCGGCCGCGCCGGTGAAAGCAGCCTGAGCCCGGCGGATCGCCTGTGCGGAGGCGTTGCTGACGACCACCTCTCCGTTCTGTTTCTGGAAGAACAGGATCTTGTCCCCGGACTTTAGACCGAGCAGGCGGCGAATCTCCACGGGAACAGTGATCTGCCCGTTGGCAGAAATTTTAGCCAAATTCATCCGATTCACCCTTTCCTTCTTGAGATTTCAAGAAAACTTGAGATAATATATTATATCCCGAAACAGTCGGAAAGTAAAGAAGTACAAGAAAGAAAATGTGATCTTTTCCGAATCATAGCTTGTCACCCCATCCCGTCAACCGCCGCGCCCCCAATTGTGTAGTGGAACGGAGCAGCACGCAGTCCGTCTCAAACCGTATATGGACATCTATCAATTGCGTAGTGGAACGGAGCAACCGGCAGTCGGACTACGGAAAACCGACCAGCGCAGCCAATGTCCGGTTCCGCCGCCCAAAGCGGCGGAACTTGCGCCGCAGCAGGATGTTCTTGGGAACATACTCGGGTAGCCGCAAAATCCCATACACGGGACCCGGTCCGGTTTAGGCCAGACCAGCCCCAGGGGGAGCGCAAAACTAATCAAAAAATTTTAAGGGGGTCCAGCCCGTAGGGCTGGCAACTTTTTGGTTACTTTTTGTTTGCACAAAAAGTAACCCAGGGGCCCGCCCCGCCCGGGGGCGCATCAGACCCGGTGGGGGCCGGAGGCCCCCACGCCCCCCAGCCACCATATTGACAACTGCTATCATATATGCTATCATATTAATTAGTAGCTGGGAGGTGTACCAATGGAAATCAGGCTGAAGAAGCGGGCGCAGAAATACCTGGACAGCGTGGACGAAAACACCCGCAGGAAGCTCTACAAGGCCCTGGACCAGCTCTCCCGGCTGGAGGGCGATATCGTCCGCCTGGCGGGAACGGAAAACCGCTACCGCTACAAGATCGCCCACTACCGCATCCTGTTTGAATGGAACAAGGGCGATATCGTCATACTGGTCATTGATATCAACACCCGCACGAATATCAAGTATTGAGAGGTGTTACCATGACACGCGAACTGACAGCGGAAGAACTGCAAAAGCGGCTGGCCGAGATCGAGAAAAGAGAGCCGGAGGTCCCCACGCCGGAGGACCTGGACGCCATGGCGGAGGCCGACGCCGAGGACCCCGCCGGTACCGTCACTTTGGAGGAGTACCGGAACCAGCGGGAGTACAGCGGGCGGCTGATGCTGCGGATCCCCAAGGAGCTGCACCGCGAGCTGGCCGAGGCCGCCAAGGCCAACGGCGTCAGCCTCAACCAGTACGCCCTGTACAAGCTGGCCCGGTGACCGGCGGCAGGGGAGACGGCACGGCGATTTGTGCTTGACAAACGAATCTCTTTTGTATATACTACCCAATAACGACAAAGGCAGCGAAGGGGACCAGTATGCCCGCCGCCGGGGCGCAGAGAGGGGCCGTTTGGTGTAAGGCCCCGTCCGGCACGGACGGAAGTCACCCCCGAGCCCTGCCCCTGAACCGCCCAACCGGCGCTAGGGGACGGCGGGCCCCTCCCGTTACAGAGGACAACGAGCGTCCCCCCGGCGGGGGGAAATTCAGGTGGTACCGCGGACAAGTCACGTTCGCCCTGAGCAAATCGGCTTGGGGCGGATTTTTTACGCCCCGGAAGGAGTTACCAATGAGAAAAGAACTGCCCAAGACCTACGAGCCCCAGGAGGTGGAGGAGAAGCTCTACCAGGCCTGGATGGACGCGGGGTGCTTCCACGCCGCGCCTGACCCGGAGAAGAAGCCCTTCTCCATCGTCATGCCCCCGCCCAACGTCACCGGCCAGCTCCACATGGGCCACGCCATGGACTGCACCCTCCAGGATATCCTGGTCCGCTACAAGCGGATGCAGGGCTACGAGACCCTCTGGATGCCCGGCACCGACCACGCCGGCATCGCCACCCAGATCAAGGTGGAGGAGGAGCTGCGGAAGAACGAGGGCCTCACCCGCTACGACCTGGGCCGGGAGAAGTTCCTGGAGCGGGTGTGGGACTGGAAGAAGAAGTTCGGCGACCGCATCGTCCTCCAGCAGCGGAAACTGGGCTCCAGCTGCGACTGGGACCGCCAGCGCTTCACCATGGACGAGGGCTGCTCCAAGGCCGTCCGGGAGACCTTCTGCGACCTCTACGACAAGGGCCTGATCTACAAGGGCTCCCGCATCATCAACTGGTGCCCCCACTGCATCACCGCCCTCTCGGACGCCGAGGTGGAGTACCAGGACAAGCCCGGCCACCTGTGGCACATGCGCTACCCGCTGACCGACGGCTCCGGCTATCTGGTGGTGGCCACCACCCGGCCCGAGACCATGATGGGCGACACCGGCGTGGCCGTGAACCCCAACGACGAGCGCTACCGGCACCTGGTGGGCAAGACCTGCATCCTGCCTCTCATGGACCGTGAAATTCCCATCGTGGCCGACGACTACGTGGAGATGGACTTCGGCACCGGCTGCGTGAAGATGACCCCCGCCCACGACCCCAACGACTTTGAAGTGGGACTGCGCCACAACCTGGAGAGCATCCGCGTCCTGGACGACCACGGCGTGGTCAACGAAAACGGCGGCCGCTATGAGGGCATGGACCGCTACGAGTGCCGCAAGGCCGTGGTCGAGGACCTGGACAAGCTGGGCCTCCTGGAGAAGGTGGAGGACTACAGCCACAACGTTGGCACCTGCTACCGCTGCGGCACCGACGTGGAGCCCATCATCTCCGCCCAGTGGTTCGTGAAGATGGAGCCCCTGACCCATGAGGCCATCCGGGTGGTCAAGGACGGCGAGCTCCAGTTCATCCCCGAGCGGTTCACCAAGAACTATATCAACTGGATGGAGAACCTCCACGACTGGTGCATCTCCCGGCAGCTCTGGTGGGGCCACCAGATCCCCGCCTGGACCTGCCAGGACTGCGGCCACATCACCGTGGACCGGGAGGACCCCACCTGCTGCGCCAAGTGCGGCAGCCCCAACATCGAGCGGGACCCCGACGTGCTGGACACCTGGTTCAGCTCCGCCCTGTGGCCCTTCTCCACCATGGGCTGGCCGGATAAGACGCCGGAGCTGGATTACTTCTATCCCACCTCTGTGCTGGTCACCGGCTACGATATCATCACCTTCTGGGTGTCCCGGATGATCTTCTCCGGCTGCGAGCAGATGAAGAAGATCCCCTTTGAGAAGGTCCTGATCCACGGCCTGGTCCGGGACGACAAGGGCCGCAAGATGTCCAAGAGCCTGGGCAACGGCATCGACCCCCTGGAGATGGCGGAGAAGTACGGCGCGGACGCCCTGCGCTTCAACCTGATCACCGGCAACAGCCCCGGCAACGACATGCGCTTCTACGTGGAGAAGTGCGAGGCCATGCGGAACTTCGCCAACAAGATCTGGAACGCCAGCCGGTTCGTGCTGATGAACCTGACCATCGACCAGGTGAAGCTGCCGGAGAAGCTGGAGCTGGAGGACAAGTGGGTCCTCTCCAAGCTGAACACCCTCATGAAAGAAGTCACCGAGAACATGGACGCCTACGAGCTGGGCGTGGCCAGCGCCAAGGTGTACGACTTCCTGTGGGACACCTACTGTGACTGGTATATCGAGCTGGTGAAGGGCCGGGTCCAGGAGGGCGAGGACGCCCAGAACGTGCTGTGCTACGTGCTGATCGAAGTGCTGAAGCTGCTGCACCCCTTCATGCCGTTTATTACCGAGGAAATTTACCAGGCGCTGCCTCACCGCGCGGCGGGGGACAGGGAGTTCATCATGGTCAGCGACTGGCCGGTGTACGACGAGTCCATGTGCTTCCCGGCGGAGGAGGCGGCCATGGAGAACGTCATGGACGCCATCCGGGCCATCCGGGCCCGCCGGGCGGAGATGAACGTGCCCCCCAGCCGGAAGGTCCAGCTCACCATTGCCACCGCCCAGGCGGACACCTTCACCGCCGGGGCCAAGTTCTTCCCCCGCCTGGCCAGCGCCAGCGAGGTGACGGTGACGGCGGAGGCCCCGGCCTCCCAGGGCATGGTGGAGGTGGTCACCCACGCCGCCCGGGTGTTCATGCCCCTGGCGGAGCTGGTGGACATCCAGCAGGAGCTCGCCCGTATCGCCAAGGAGAAGGCCAAGGCGGAGGGCCACCTGAAGGGCATCGAGGCCAAGCTGAACAACGCGGCGTTCACCTCCAAGGCCCCGGCCAATATCGTCCAGAACCAGCGGGACCAGGCGGAGAAGCTCCGGGCCCTGATCGCCCAGCTGGAGCAGTCCGAGGCGGCCATGAAAGCCCTTTAATCGGAAAAATCCCTATTGAAATCGGAACCGGTTTGGGTTATACTATATCCACTGGCGCAAATACAGAAAAAACCACTTCGGAGGTATTTACTATGGTCACCATCACCAAAGACACCATCATCGGCGATATCCTGGACATGGCGCCCCAGACCGCGCCCATCTTCCTGTCCATCGGTATGCACTGCCTGGGCTGCCCCAGCAGCCGCGGTGAGACCGTGGAGGAGGCCTGCATGGTCCACGGCGTGGATGTGGACGCGCTGCTCCAGGTCGTCAATTCTGCTGCCAACGAATAAGACACCCCTGCAAACATTGGGGACCCATAGGATTCCTATGGGTCCCTACTTTGAGTTTCGTTAAGAAAGGGGGGATGCGGGGTGGAACGTTTTGATCCCGGGCCGCGGCTGCGGGCCATTGCGGAGCTGGCGCCGGACTGCCGGGTGCTGGCGGATATCGGCACCGACCACGCCTACGTCCCCGCCGCCGTGCTGCTGGAGGGCAAAGCGGAGCGGGCCGTGGCCGCCGACATCGGCCGGGGGCCCCTGGACCGGGCCCGGGCCACGGCGGAGAAGTACGGCCTCACGGACCGGATGGACCTGCGGCTGGGGGACGGCCTCAGCGTCCTTACCCCCGGCGAGGCGGACGTCATCGTCATCGCCGGGATGGGCGGGGACAGCATCACTGAAATTCTCGCCGCCGCGCCCTGGAGCCGGGACGGGGCATTGCTGCTGCTCCAGCCCATGAGCAAGGCGGAGGTCCTCCGCCGCTGGCTGCCGGAGAACGGCTACGCTGTGCAGGCGGAACGCCTCACCCAGGAGCGGGGGGTGCTGTACCCCATCCTCACCGTCCGGGGCGGGGAGATGCCCCCGGCGGACGGGGAGCGGGCCTGGGGCGGATTCCTGCTGGACGGGGACCCGCTGTGGGGCCGGTATCTGGAGGAAAAAATTCTGACCCTCCGGCGCACCGCCGCCGGATTAGGGATGGCCAGAGCCCCCGGCGCGGCCCAGCGCAGGGGGGAGGTCCTGGCGATCATTTCCGCCCTGGAGCGGAGGAAAGGGGAGTGGGACCGTGCCCACGGTACGTGAGATCGAGGAGGCTTTGTTTGAGGCGGCCCCCGGCGGGCTGGCCATGGACTGGGACAACGTGGGGCACCTGGTGGGCTTCCCGGAGGGGGAGGTCAACAGGGTGCTGGCGGCCCTGGACGTGACGCCCGCCGTGGTGGAGGAGGCCATCGCCACCGGGGCGGAGCTGATCGTGGCCCATCATCCGGTGATGAACGTCCGCTGGCATGAGCAGGAGATGCAGACCCTCCGCACGGACACCCGGCTGGGGAGCCTGCTGATCCGCATGATCCAGAGCGGCGTCTCCGCCATCTGTATGCACACCAACCTGGACGCCGCCCAGGGGGGCGTCAACGACATGCTGGCCCAGGCCCTGGAGCTGGAGAACATCCGGCCCCTGGGGGACGACGGCATCGGACGGGTGGGGGACCTGCCGGAGAGCATGGCCCTGCCCGACTTTCTGGCCCACGTGCGGGACAAACTGGGGCCCAACGGCATCCGGTACAGCCGGGCGGGCTGGGAGGTCCGCACGGTGGCGGTGGGCGGCGGGGCCTGCGGGGACTACTTCCGCTGCGCCCTGGACCGTGGGGCGGACGCCTTTGTCACCGCCGACGTGAAGTACGACCAGTTTCTGGACGCCAAGACCCTGGGCCTGACGCTGATCGACGCGGGGCACTTTCCCACGGAGGACGTGGTGATCCCGGCGGTGATGGACTACCTCCGGGAGAAGTTCCCCGGCCTTGAAGTGGAAAAATCTTCTTCCCACCGGGAAGTCATCGAATATTACGTATAGGAGGATCAATCCAATGTCCGGACATTCCAAATGGCATAATATCCAGAAGACCAAGGGCGCGGCGGACGCCAAGCGCAGCGCGGCCTTCACCAAGATCGCCCGCGAGATCATCGTGGCGGTGAAGGAGGGCGGCAGCGGCGACCCGGCCAACAACTCCCGCCTGGCCACGGTGGTGGCCAAGGCCAAGGCGGCCAACATGCCCAACGACAACATCAAGCGCACCATCGACAAGGCCCTGGGCTCCGGCAACACGGACAACTTCGAGTCCGTGGTCTACGAGGGCTACGGCCCCAATGGCGTGGCGGTGATCGTGGAGGCCCTGACGGACAACCGGAACCGCACGGCCCCGGAGGTCCGGCACCTGTTCGACAAGTACGGCGGCAACCTGGGCGCCACGGGCTGCGTCAGCTGGAGCTTCGACCGCAAGGGGGTCATCGTCATCGACAACGAGGACGGGGACCTGGACGAGGAGACGGTGATGATGGACGCCCTGGACTCCGGCGCGGAGGACTTTGAGGCGGACGGCGACGTGTTCGAGGTGACCACCAGCCCGGATGATTTCAACGCCGTCACAGCGGCGCTGGAGGCCAAGGGCTACGCCTTTGCCGAGGCGGCCATCGAGATGGTCCCCCAGAACTATATCCAGCTGACGGACGAAGAGGCGGTCAAGAATATGACTAAGCTCATTGACCTCCTGGAGGACAATGACGACGTACAGAACGTGTGGCACAACTGGGACAACTAAAAATCTTCTGCGCCGTTCGGAGGCCTGCGGCCTCCGGGCGGCGCTCCTTGTTCTCCCGTAACCCAGCAGTGGGTGCCGGGGGGCTCCGCCCCCGGGGGAGGGGGTAGGGACCTCCGGTCCCTGCTATCCCCTGGGGACCGTTCCCTCGCAGGAAAAGTACCCAAAAGTGCGCTTAAGGGGGCTTTCGCCCCCTTAA
>CANQCS010000069.1 GCA_947589745.1 uncultured Oscillospiraceae bacterium | reverse complement strand
TTCATAGCGTCCGCCTTGTCGGTCTTGACCTTGCGGATGGAGCCGCCTCCGCTCTGCTTGATGAACAGCGGATTCATTACGGTGACGCGGATCCCATACCCGTGCAGCGCCGCCGCTACCGGTTCATGATACCGGCCTGTGGCCTCCATGACTACCCTTGTATCCTCCCCTAGAGCGATGATGGCATCTGCCATCTGTTCCAGGCCGACATCGGTGTGGGGATATTCCTTCGGCCGCAGAGCGACTTCACCCATTGGCCGCAGGGCCGCCATCATGCTTTTCCCTTTGGATACATCGATTCCTACAGCGCTCATAGCTTCCTCCTGTGTGATTGGCTTCCGTCCCTTTTCTCGCCGCCTGTTCAATCTCCTGGGTGACGCGAACGCAACGGGCACGGCCGATGGTTCAACCTGCGCAAATCGAATGCTGCGAATGAGAGAGACGGCTGACAGACTCCACAACGGGCGTGCCGGCCCAAGGAAAGAAATGGCAGGCCATTTCTCTCCCATTCTACAGCCTCAGCTTTAAGACGACAAAAGACACGGCTGGCTGCCGTGCCTTTCACCGGTATCTTTATTGTAGGAGCGGAAATAATTCGGATGTAAAAGAATGGCTTAACCGTGGAATTGTGGATATTGGACTTCTGGGTGAACCGGTGGACGTCACAAAATATTCCTATATCCGCATGCCAAAAAAGGATGTGTGGGGAATCTTATTATCAGAAAAGAATCCTTTGGCAGACATGGAAACAGTGAAAGCCAGGGATCTTGCAGGCGTGCCGATGATCACGGTCCGCGATGAGGTGATCCACAGTGAACTGACAAGCTGGTCCGGGAAATATGCAGGCAGGATGGTTCCAATCATGCATTATAATTTATTGTCAAACGCGGCATCATTGATAACAGATGACATCTGTGTCGCAGTTTGCGTAAGGCCATCCTGTGAATTTCCGGGTCTGACATTCAGACCATTTGAACCGGAATTGATATTGGGCTCCCTTCTTGCATGGAAGGAACAGCAGGTTTTTTCTAAAGCAACAACTGCATTTTTAGAATTTCTTAAAAAGGCATAAGTATATGGCTAAATATTCATATTACGCATTGCCAGGAATGAAATATTCTCGTTTTACATTCCTATTCCAAGGGCTTACAATAGATGTATCGAAAGGTACATCTATTTTTTATGGGAGGCAGGATGATGATACGTCATATATTTATCGGGACTTTCAAGGACGGAGTCAGCAGGGAAACCAAACAGAGCATACTTACGGATATGCAGGCTATGAAAGAAAAGATTCCCGGCATTACCTCGCAGCAGGTCGGTTTTTCAACCGGATGGGCCGGTCCGGAGAATCAGATCGTAATGACTGTGGATTTCTGCAGGAAAGAAGATTTTGATGTCTATATGGATCACCCTTATCATAGAGATCATGTGGATAAACTTGGGACGGAATATTTTGACCGGTCTACATTTGTCGCCGCTCAGTTTGAATTTCAGGATCAGTAAAACGGGCAGCAGTTTTGAAGATTTTGGCATAAACCAGGAGGAATGGCTATGAAGTATGGAGTATTAGGAACAGGAGATGTTGCGCAGGTAATCGCGGGGAAACTGATCGAACTTGGACATGAGGTCATGATGGGATCCCGAACGGCCGGAAATGAAAAAGCAGCCGGCTGGGCAAGTGCGCACGGTGACAGGGCGAAATGCGGGACATTTGCAGATGCCGCGGCTTTTGGCGAGAGAGTCTTTAATTGTGTGCAGGGGATCCATTCACTGGAAGCGCTGGAAAGCGCCGGGAAAGATAATCTAAAGGGAAAGATCCTAATCGATCAGTCCAATCCTTATATCTATCAGGACGGACACATCACACTTGATCCGAAATATACGGGAGAGACCTGTCTGGGTGATGAGGTTCAGAAGCTATTGCCGGAAACAAAGGTCGTGAAAACGCTGAATTATATCGGATGTGTGATGATGACGAATCCGGGCGAACTGACAGAACCTGTGACTGGATTCTACTGCGGGAATGATGAGAAAGCGAAGGAGGCAGTCAGGGGCATTCTCCGTCATTTTGGATGGACGGATACTTTTGACATGGGGGATATTTCCATGTCACGATACACAGAAATGCTGGGTGCGTTCTGGGTTCCCGTGTTTGGACAGATGAAGACGATGCACTGGGGATTCAGGCTTGTAAGAACAGTTAAGGAATAAGCGGACCGATATCATACGTAAGCAATATGTATGAGCCTGTCAAATGGTTCGCGGAATAGGAGACAGCATGTCAGATAAATTAGTAGTATTTTACTCCTGGGGCGGGAACACAAAGGCCGTTGCAGAATATATCAGTGAAAGAGTCCATGCGGATGTACTTGAACTTACCGTGGCGGGAAGTTATCCGGCAGAGTATAATGCTTGTGTGAATAAAGTCGGAAGAAATGGCAGAAGGTATGAGCCTGAACTGGTCTGTCATATTCCGGATCTGAAAAAATACAATGTTCTGTTTGTAGGAAGCCCGTGCTGGTGGGGAACGATAGCAAATCCATTGAGGACTTTTTTACATGGTGCAGAGCTGGAAGGAAAAACGATAGCGCCGTTTATGACACATGGCACAAGCGGGCTACATGTGCAGGATATAAGCATGCTTTGTCCCGGTTCAAAGATATTAAAGGGCCTCGGTATTTTTAACAAATATCAGGTCAGCACCAGAGAAAATAAGATCTCTAATATGGGGGATTACAGACATCAAGTAGATGATTGGCTGAGTGAATTGGGATATTGATACTTCATTTGTGAAAAATCGACAGATTTCTGTTTGTCCCGCTGACAAACTTTCCCCAAAACTGAATATCGGAATACATAGGCGGTCTTGTGCATTGACATGAGGCCGCCTTTTGTCTGGCCAGACAAAGAAACCACCGTCCGCAAGGGCGGTATTTTTATGCCGCAAAGGATGCGCAGTCCGGGAAGCCGCTACGGTCAGCAGGAGAAGAAAGGCCCGCAACACGGCATCCGGGGCATGGAAAGTCACCTGACGACCCGATTTCAGAAATGGAGGAAAATCTATCGTTTCAGTTCAGATGAAGTTTATGTTCAGCAGCTGGGAGATGCGGTCCTTTTGATTCCCAAAGAGAGTCTCCGTCAAACTTTTCTTGATGGACTGAACAGTTTTACGGATGATATCTTTGAGGATGGACGACAGCAAGGGAATCCAGAGGAGAGAGAAGCCTTATGACATACATGCTGGATACGAATATTTGCATTTACGCCATCAAAAAGAAGCCGGAGAAGGTGCTGCAAAGGCTATTGAATCATATTGATGACGGCATCTGTATTTCTTCCATTACCTTAGCTGAGCTGAAATATGGCATAAAACACAGTTCAAATCCAGAGAAAAATGAGCAAGCCCTTATCCGCTTTTTAGCTCCAATCAATATTCTGCCCTTTGGCGTTGCAGCTGCCTCGAAGTATGGAGAGATCAGGGCTTACCTGCAAGGCAAAGGAACGCCGATCGGGCCCTTGGATATGTTGATCGCAGGACATGCGAGAGCGGAAGGGGTCACGCTCGTCACCAATCATGTGCGTGAGTTTGAAAGGGTGCCGGACCTGGATATTGAGAATTGGGCAGACGAAGCAGAAAACATATAGGGCACTCTCGGCACGGCAAACGCACGAAAGATTAATATGCAATATTTCTCCGTAAAACGAATATTAATTCTTTTGCAATGGCACAGTCTATGGGAAGTGGGCCTTGTTTTTACCACAAATACCACAGCAATTTCATGGAGCTTCATTATCAGCCATATGTTCTTAATAAATCCCTCTAAAAGCCTTGCAAATAAAGTGCTTTTCGCAGTCTTCTCGCCGTATCTCGTTATCTGGTTTCACACACTGTTACCCTTGCTCTGACAACTCATAAGGGAAAAAGCAAGGGAAGTATAATTCCATAATAAGAGATAACAAAGTGTGGCAACCGGAGGCCTGTGACGTATGTACGAATATATGATAGCGGAGGATCTCCATATGGGCAAGTATATTTTTGACGAAAGCAGCGGTTCATGGTAAGCGGGCCGTTTGCGGACAATTCTGGGAGAAGCTACATAGAAAACGCCCCGGTAGGGCGTACCAACAAAAGGGCCCTGCTTTTTGATTGATCAAAAAGCAGGGCCCTTCTTCTCATTTTTACATATCTTCCCGTGTCATGCCGTATACCGGCTGGCCACCCACTTTCCGGCAGCCTCCGCGATGAATGCCGCAAAGTAAGAGATGACAAAGGTGATGGGCCAATCCCGGAGGATGCCCTGGGTCCACTCGGTCACACGCAGCTGGGCCGGGATGGCCTCGTTGCAGAGGATATTCGCGGCAGAGACGATCACTGTGTTAAAGGTGTTCAGGATCAGGGAGGGCAGGATATTCTCAATGAGCTTAAAGGCTATGCCGTCCTCCCGCTTGCAGAGCTTTTTCGTCAGCGTCACGGACCAGTCCTTATAGGGAATCGCGATACTGACCAGCAGGATGACCAAGGTGATCATGGCCCAAATGCTGAACAGATTGGAAAAATGAAAGGGCAGCCGGTCCACGACGATCACCGCCAGGGCCATCAGCAGGCCCATTACCAGGGACAGGACCACGGTCACGGTCTCGCCGTAATGACTTTTAAACATCATACTGTTTTTTATCCTTTTTCAGGAAAGTTGATTTGCAGCTTGGCGTACAAGTCCTCCAGATCCAGCCGCACGTCCATATTGTGATAGACCCGGATCTTCCGGTTCGGGTCCCCCGGCAGATAGCGCATATCGGGGCCGATGCGGGGGGCGGGGCGCTCGTGCCAGCCGCCGGCGCGCTCCCGGTCTTCCAGCAGGGCGCACACGACGCCCTCGTCCCCCAGGCACCAGGTCTCCCCGTGGGGCCAGTGGGGCAGGCCGGCCAGAGCGGTATTCAGTCCGGTCATCTGCTCAAAGAGATAACGCCCCAGCCGCCCGCAGGGGCGGACCCGGACCTGAAGCTCCGCCAGAGAGACGGTAAACTGCTTATAGGTGCCGGTGGGCACCTGCCAGAGCGACATGGAGGAGGACAGGACCATGTTGGCGGCGTGGACGTCGCTCATCAGGTTGAATTCCTCACCGCCGTCCGGGTAGTCCGCCCCGCCGATCCAGATGCAGGTCATGCGCTCACAGATACGGGGTTCCAGCAGGATGGCGCAGGCCAGGTCGGTGATTGCCCCCTGCATACCGATATACAGGGGCCGGGGATCGTCCCGCATGGCCTCGCTGACGATAAACCGGGCGGCCTCGGTGACGATGGGCGTCCTCTCATCCGGGATACCCGTCTCCGCGCCCTTGAATACAGGATACTTCCCGTTGAGCCCCATAAGGTCAAGGATCTTGTTGACCTCATCCAGACTTGCCTGAGCGGTGGTGTGCTCCGGGAAACGGCCGTTGTTGCCCTTGTCAAAGTGCCCGGCGATGATGCCCCGCACATCCAGCTTGTCAGTCATCAGTATATGGGCCAGGGTAAACTGGTCGTCCGCCTCGTTCTTACAGTCGGTGTGGACGATATAGCGGAGC
Organism: uncultured Oscillospiraceae bacterium; assembly: GCA_947589745.1. Classification (GTDB taxonomy): domain Bacteria; phylum Bacillota; class Clostridia; order Oscillospirales; family Oscillospiraceae; genus Pelethomonas. The sequence goes on along the minus strand of CANQCS010000069.1, from coordinate 11,930 downwards.
CTTTTCTGCTCCGGAACGGTAAACGCATAGTTAGGCCACATGGAACATCCCTCAAATATCCAGCGCCGCATGGTAGCCCCAGTAGACCGCGTTGGTGATGGTACTGACCCGAGCGGCGTCGCCGATGACCCGGGCAAAGGGGGCGGTATCCTGCAACTCCGTCACCACGTCGGTGCGGCTCCGCTGACCCAGGGCGCAGATGACCGACTTGCCGGGGACCAGCACCTCCTGTCCCTCGGCGTTCTCGCAGACCACGCCCTCCTCCGTGACCCGGAGGGCCCTGTGACCCGTGTAGACGTCCACATACTTGTCGATCTCCGCCAGCAGCAGAGGCCGGTGCCGGACGTTGGCGTCCGGGGCCAGCACGTCCCGCATCTCCACCAGGCGGACCTTCTTCCCTTCCATGCCCAGATGGGTGGCGCACTCACATCCTGCCAAGCCGCCGCCCATGACCACGACCTCATCGCCCACCTTGTCCTTCTCCAGGTAGTAGTTGTTGACTACCACCACATTGTCGCCCTTGAGGCCGGGGATGGGCGGCACCAGCGGCGTGGAGCCCACGGCGATGATGAGGGCGTCCGGGGCCTCCTGCTCCACATACTCCTTTGTGACCGCAGTGTTCAGACGAATATCCACCCCGGCGTCCCGGCAAAACTTGGCGTAGGTCCGGGAGAGCTGGTACATCTCATACTTGAAAGGCAGGGCCTGCTCGCTCTTGAGGATGCCGCCCAGTTCCGCCTCCTTCTCGCAGAGGATGACCTGGTGGCCCCTCCGCGCGGCGGTCCAGGCCGCGTACAGCCCGCCGGGGCCGCCTCCGGCTACCAGCACCTTCTTCCTCACCGGCGCGGGATAGACCACGTCACCCTCACACTCCCGGCCGATGAGGGGATTCACCGTGCAGCGGCGGGTGGAGGTGGCGGCCCGCTCCGCCATGCAGGTGAAGCACCGCAGGCAGCGGACGATGTCCTCGCCTTTGTTCGCCATCACTTTATTGGGCAGGAAGGGGTCGGCCAGCAGGGCCCGGCCCATGTACACCACGTCGGCCTTGCCGCTGGCAATGATCTCCTCCATCTGGGCGGGGTCGTTGAGGCCGCCAATGGTGGCGACAGGCTTCGAGACGTGCTTCTTGATCTCCGCAGCTAGGAACACGTTCCGGCCGTGCTCGGTGAACATGGAGGGATGGGTGATGCCGAAAGTCTTCTGGTAGGTCCCGGCAGAGACATGGATCATGTCACAGTAGGGCTCGATCATCTGGGCGATGCGGACGCCCTCATCCAGGTCGTAGCCGCCCTCCACGAACTCGGCCCCGCTCATGCGGAACTCGATGGGAAAGAAAGGACCCACCGCCTCCCGGACAGCCTTCAGTACCTCGATGGCCAGACGGCAGCGATTCTCCAGAGAGCCGCCGTACTCGTCGGTGCGGTGGTTGAACAGGGGGGACAAAAACTGGTTGATGAGCCAGCCGTGTCCGCCGTGGACCATCAGCATCTCGAAGCCCGCCCGCTTGGCGAGGCCCGCCACATGGCCATAGGCCGCCACGATCTCGTCGATCATATCCTTGGTCAGCGCCTTGACCTCCACTCCGTCAGCCCGGGTGCTGGCGGAGGCGCTCCACTGGCAGAGGGACTTCTGCTTGGACTTGTCGGTCATGTAGGTGCCCGCGAACATGCCGGAGTGGCTGAGCTCCAGGCTGGGGATGGCCCCGTGGCGGCGGATGGCGTCGGCGGCGTAGGTGGCGCAGGCCAGGGAGTTCAAAATGGACTCGTCCAGGTGGTAGGCGTGGGAGCCGTCGGTGGCGGGGTGGACCATGCACTCGGAGATGGTGACGGCGCCGGCGCCGCCCTTGGCCCGCAGCTCATAGAAGCCCACCGACTTGGGGCCGATGCAGCCGTCGTTGGTGATGTCGGTGCCGCCCATGGGGGCGGAGAACATGCGGTTGCGGAAGGTGGTGCGGCCCAGGGTGATGGGCGCGCAGAGGTGGGGAAATTTACGTTCCATAGCGGCTCTCCTTTTGAAGTATTTCTCTTTCCTATGATATCACAGCGAGAGAGGGCGTCAAGGGCTTTCCCCCTTGACGCCCTTTTGGGTGGCTTGATTCCGGTTATGCGGTTTCGGGGCTTAGTTCAGGCCCTTCTCGGCCCGCAGTTTCTTGAGGTCGCGCTCCAGGTTGAAGAACACAGCCATGATGATGAAGATGATGGCGCACATGATCATGGGGACCCAGTTGTACATGAACTTGATAGCGGTCATGACGGTCTCAGGCTGGGCGATCCCCTGGGCGTCCAGGGCGCCGTCAAAGCCGGCGCCGGACAGGACCCAGCCGAAGATGGCCTGCCCCAGGCCAAGGCCCAGCTTCTGGGCGGCGGAGGTGCCCGCGTTGCCCATACCCACGGCGTCCACGCCGCTCTTCAGGGTGCCGTAGGTGATGGCGTCGGCCACCAGGCCCATGGCCATGCCGCCGCACATCCCCAGGCCGCAGCCCTTCAGGGCGTTGAAGACGATCATGGTGACCTTGCTGCTGGCAAACAGGCCGAACCCGCCAAAGCCGATGGTCAGGACCAGCATACCGGCGGCGAAGATAGGCCGCTTGCCGAACTTCTGCATAAAGAAGGGGGTGACGAACATGATGGCGAACTGGGCGATGGAGATGGCGTTGTTCATCCAGCTGACTTCATCCATGTTGCCCAGGATGTAAATGGCGTAGTACACGCCGCCCACGGAGTAGAAGATGATGACGAAGAAGATGCACAGATTGGCGAAGAACAGGATGACCCAGTATTTGTTGGTCAGCAGGGCCTTGATGGCGACCCAGGGGTTGACCGCATCCGCTTTCTTCTCTTCCTTCTGTTTGGGCGCCTCTTTCACGCGCTCTTTGGTGAAGAGGACTGTGATAACGGTGGCCAGGACCATCACGATGCCGATGATGGCGATGGAGATGGTGTAGGCCCGCTGGGTCTGCTGGGTGGAGGGATCACTGGTAAAGGCCCACAGCATCCGCACGAAGACGGCGTTGATCACCACGTTGCCCAGGGTCTGGAAGATCTGCTGGATGTTGCCCAGCAGGCCCCGCTCGTAGCCGTTGGCGGTCATCAGGGAGATGAGGGAGTAGAAGGGGACCTGCATGAAGGTCAGGCACACGGTGTTGACCAGGTTATAGAAGATGAAAACATAGGCGTACTTGAGCGCATTGGGGAACCCCGCGGGGACTGCGAACAGCAATACGACGCACACGGCGAAGGGGATGCACATCCGCAGCAGCCAGGAGCGGGCCTTGCCCAGCTTGGACTTGGTGCGGTCCACGATGTTGCCCACGATCAGGTCGCTGACGCCGTCGAACACCTTAGAGACGGCGATGAGGGTGGAGATGACGGCCGCGTCCAGCAGGGCCACGTTGGTGAAGTAGACGGTGAGGAAGGTGCCGATGATGCCGTTGATCATGTTCCAGCCGAAAGCGCTGGTACCGTAGCCGATCCGCTCCTGCCAGCCTAAGTTGGCGTTGGGATCGTCATGTTTGGTCGCAAGAGATACCATGGGAAAGCCTCCTTATGATTTTTTCTTTCAAGTTTCCGGAGCGGGTGGATCGCTTTGCTGGTTCCAATATAGCGGAAAATCGCCGAAGGATATATTCTTATTTTGCTTCTTTCGCTTTTATTTTGCGATAAAATCAGGACTCATAGAAGCGCAGGTCACCCCAGATCTGCATCAGGTGGCTGCGGTCCAGCATCTCCGTGCGGGTCTCCCGGTCGTAGATGCGGACCGGGGACTTGGCGCCCTCGAAGCGCTGCCAATCGGGGGCGGGCTCCCCGGTGGAGATGAAGCGGACCCAATCGCCGTGCATGTCCCTGACGATGCTGTCAAAGACCGCGGGGTCCTCCCCGTCAAAGGCGAAGTGGCTGAACTCGTGGTCTGGCTTTACAAAGACCGCGGGCAGCTCGAAGGCGTGGCTGGCCTTCCAGCCGGTGGCCAGGCCGGACTTGGTCACCAGCTCGTAGCGGTACATCCACACGTCCTCGCAGTACCCCTTCTGGGCCATGGCGACCTTTACCGAGGGCATCTCGAAAGCGTAGTCGGTGGCAAAGCGGATAAAGGCGTCCCCGCCGATCTGCCGGATGTCGCCGGTCATGGGGGGCAGGGAGGAGGCCATAGACACCGCGGCGTCCTTGAACAGGACGAAGTAGTCCCGCCCCTCCTGGTGATAGAATCCCAGCATCTGGGGCAGCGCGTCCGCATGGCCGTTCTTCTCCATCATGCTGGCCACCATGGTCCAGTTGTTGGGGAAGCCGGTGTTCTCCGGGTGGACGAACATGGTGCCCTCGTGCATATTGGTGCCGATGATGAGCTTGATGCCCTTGGCTGCCCCGGCCCGCAGGGCGTCGATGGGCCGGACGGGGAGCAGGTCGTCGATGACGGGGCCGGGCAGGAATATACCGGGATTCTTATATTGGTGTTTGGCCTGGACGTACTCGTGGCCGTTGAGGAACAGGTGGGGGTCCTCGGTGCGCAGGCGCTGGAGGTCCTTCGCCGTCCAGCCCATGCCCTCCAGGAACAGGTCGATGTTCTCCCGGGCCATCTGGCGGGTCATGACGCAGTTGGGGAGGCCGCTCTCCACGATGGCCTGGGTGAAGCAGCCCTTCACGCCGGGACACACCAGCATGTTCACCACCGACGCGCCGCCGGCGGACTCACCGCCGATGGTGATCCGCTCCGGGTCGCCGCCGAAGGCCTCCACGTTTTTCCGAATCCAGTTCAGGGCCAGGATCTGGTCGCTGAGGCCGCGGTTGCTGTCGAAGTCCTCACAGCCGGGATAGGTGCCGAAGTCGTAAAAGCCCAGCAGATTGGTCCGGTAGTTGAAGGAGAAGAACAGGATGCCGTCCCGGACGAAGGCCTCGCCCCGGTACATCTCGTCGGAGGAGTAGCCGGTGTTGTAGCCGCCGCCGTAGATCCAGACGAACACCGGCAGCTTGTCGCCGGTCAGGGGGCGCTGCACGTTGACGGTCAGGCAGTCCTCGTCGCCCATCACCTTGCCGTTGTTGTACTGGATGGGGGCGGGCCCGTAGTCCCTGGCGTCGAAAATGCCCTCCCAGGGGGTCTTGGGGACAGCGCGCTTGAAGCGCAGGGGCCCAATAGGGGGCTCCGCATAGGGGATGCCCAGGTAGTCGATCCGGCCGTCCCGCTCATACCCGCGGACGGCGCCGGAGTTGGTCTGTACGATGTGCTCTGCCATGATGATCCCTCCAGTTTTTTTAATCAATAATATCACATATTTTTCTTAGTGAGCCGCTTTCCGATGGCGGACAGATCGGCGGTGCTGCCGGTCATCTTCTGAATAGCCAGGGCCCGGGCGCGGGGCTGGCAGCCATCCTCCGGGTCGGTGAAGAGGCCGAAGTACACCTCCGTCAGACCGCCGATCTGGTTGTCCTCGATGCCCGCCCGGCGGAGCATGGCGTTCTCATTCAACAGCCGGAAGTTGTGGAGCGTCCGCACATAGGGCAGCTCCCGGGCGATCTCCAGCAGCTTTCTGTTATAGCCGGCGTAGCGCTGTTCCAGCGCCCTGTCGCCGCAGTCGGTGAAGCCCGTCTCGGTCAGCAGCACCTGTTTATGCCCGTCGCCGTATTTCTTCATCACCTTGTAGGCTGCGTCGTTGTAGCTGCGCCACAGCTCGTCCGGCTCCTGGACATTCAGGAACAGGTCCGCGTCGCTCTTTACTTCCCGGTTGGTGAACACATAGGGATGCCAGGCCACCAGGTCGAAGTAGTCATCCGTGTTGGTGGACCAAAAGGCCCCGCTCTTGATGCGGCGGTAGATCTTGTCCAGGGTCCAGGCCACGCCGTACATCACCGGCAAATAGTCCGGCATATCGCCCCCCAGGCCGGGCGTGGAGAGAGCGGGGGAGAAGCTGGCCACTTTGGCATGGGGGTTGGCCCGGCGGATGCCCCGGGCGGAGAAATACATCATGTCCACGGCAATGTCCGCCTTCTCATCGGCGGTGAAGGGCCGGGACATATCACTGTCGAGGAAGCCGTCCGGGTGGAGGAAGGCGTTCAGGTTCCACTCGTTGCCCACCTCCCAGATATCTACCTGTGGAAAGAGGGAGGCCATGGTGTACCAGGACTGCTCCAGCATCTCCAGGGCCTGCCTATAGAGGCTGCCGGGCGTCAGGTCCCGGGGCGGCATGGCGTGGCCCGTCCGCTGCCGGCAGCCCTCCGGCAGGAACCACTCGTGGCTCATTGCGGTGACCTCGATGTCCAGCTCCTTGGCCCGGTCCAGGAGCCTCCGGTGGAGCCGGACCTCCTCCTCGTTGGGGGTAGCGGGGTCCAGGAGCACCTCGGTCAGGTGCATCCAGGCCCGGTAGGCGTTGCAGCCCAGGCCCTTCACCAAGTCCAGATAAGCGGCAGCGTCGATGCCCTGATCCCGCTGGCGCTGGACCAGCGGCTCCCCCACGCCGAAAAAGCGGTCATTCACGGCTGTTCCTCCTTCCGGATCTCAAAGAACAGAATATGCAGGCCGTCGGCCATGTCGTGCCCCTCGCCGATGAACTGATCACGGTGGAGATAGGGGGCCAGGACCTGGCTGTCCGTGTAAAAGGTGGGCACGGTGTGGAAGGGCATGGACTTGGTGGCGTCGTCGAACCAGCCGTTGTTCTCCACATAGATGTGGCAGGGCTGGCCCTGGCTGTCGGTGCCGGTCATGAGATAGCGGGCGGACATGTGCCGCACACCAGCGGCGTTGACGATCTGGGTGTCCACGCCGCAGGGCTCCACGATGCCCCGGAAGAGCGGACAGTCCACCGAGCCCTTGAAAGGGACCATCAGCACCTCGGCGTTCTCCCCCTGCATATGTACCGCGGGGCCGTTGGCCTCGATCCTGATGTCCAGGACAGGTTTTTTCTCCATAGATACCTCCTTTGATGAAAAATGGGTTCGTCGCTGGATGTTTTCTGGATCCATTGTACCTGGAAACAGCCGACGGTTATACTCTTATTATGTTATATTTATCTTTATTTTGCTACAAAATGAAAAAAGTTGTCCCCGGCCGGTCCTGGCCGGGGACAGCGGACAGCTTTATTCTGTTATAATTCGCTTTTTGACTTCTTCCTCCGCCTCGATACGCAGTGAGAGCTCCCCGTCCCGCTTTTCCCAGGAGACGGATACATCCCCGCGGGGCGTATGCACCGTCCCGGAGGCGGATGTGAGGAGACCGGGACAGGGCCGAACCAGGATACGCTCATAGCCCGGCGCGGCGGGGCGGACGCCCAGCACGACGCTGGGCAGTTCATACAGGGCCAGAGCACCCCAGGCGTGGCACTCGGAGCGGGCGTAGCCCTCCGCCTCCACACAGGTGGTGCAGTGGTCAGCCAGCATCCGCCGCCAGATATCCCAGCAACGGTCCGTGTACTCATAGAGCCCGGTCCGCTCCAGGGCCCGAAAGAGGTAGTAGCACATGGCCACCGTACATTGGGCGACGCCCGTTTCCTCCATGCTCCGCAGCAGGTTCCGACGCCCCTGGGCCTCGTCCAGCGTACCGGTGAGGATGCCGAAGACCTGGGTGTGCTGGCTCAGCTCCGGGCGGCCGGGACCGTCGGTGAGCATACCGCTCTGGTCCATGCACCGGGACCGGATGGCCGCCTGTACCGCCTCCGCCCGGGCCCGGTATTCCGGTCCCCGGCCGCTGCCCGCGTACTCTGCCAGCTCCGCCGCCTTTTGCAGGCCCAGGACGTACAGCAGGCTCTCCATGGTGAGGGGGCCGTACAGACCGGCGGTGGGCATCCCCTCCGTGGGCAGCCACTCCGCTGCCCAGTCGATGAAGGACCAGAAGGGAGCCTTGCCGTTGACACCGCCCACCTTCCCCACCAATCCCTCGGAAGTCAAGTGCCCGCCGAAGAAATCCAGAACGCGGTCAATGACGGGCAGATGCCGGCGGACCAGCGCCAGGTCCCCAAAGTACATCATGTGGTCGTGGACCATGAGGATGTAGTAGAGGGAGAAGCCGGGGATCACGTTGACAGTTACATTGGGATAGCTGGCGTTCATCAGGCCGTCGGGGCGCTGGGCCCGGCTGAAGTCGTCGATGGCCTGCCGCGCCAGCCGGTCGTCGGCGGAGACGGCGTAGGTGTAGAGGATCTGGGAGCGGGTATCCATGATATACTGTAGCTGCTCGTAGAAGGGGCAGTCCATGTAGGTGTCGTGCATACAGCGGCGCAGGGTGCGCAGGCTGATATCCCAGATCCCGGCAAGACTGGCGTCGGAGGTGCTGACCCTCGTCCGCACAGCAAGGGGATAGCCGGTCTCCTCATAGTCCAGGGACAGCAGCGCCAGGGGCTCGTCCTCCGTTTTCACCGTGACCTTCAGGAAACGGAAGCTGCGGAACCAGAAGGGCTCATAGACCTCGCGGTCCCCGCCGGAGACCGTGTAGAAGTCCGTATAGCCCTCCAGTCGGCCATGCTCCGCGTCCAGCCGGTCGGCCTTGCCCCGGTCCGTCACATAGCATTCGCTCTGCAGAAGCTCAATCTGCGCACCCCGACCGCCGCTGACAGCCAGGCGCAGGAAGGCGCACACCTCCTCCCCCGCGTCCAGGACGAACGAGCACACGGTATGGGTGGGCACAGTGGAGACAGGCAGGAGGAAGCGGCCCTCCCGGCGCTGGGCAAAGGGGACAGGCCGGGGCCGGAGCCTGTCCGGCCGCTGGGAGGGCAGCAGTGCCGTCTCCGGCAGCGGCTCGGGCCTTTCCCAGCGGTCCGCATGAAAGGCCGCCGTTCGCCAGTCCCTGGCCGCCGCATCCAGGGCGGCCCGTTCGTGGATCTGGAGTGGGGCGAAGCGGGACTCCTCGGCATAGAAGCTGACGGTTTGCTCCGTATGGCAGCGCCAGTCCCCGGCGGGCCCCTCCCAGTAGAGGCCGGGCCGCCGGGAGCGGAACAGACTGTGGTTTCCTCTGGCCGGGTCGGCGGGGTAGTGCAGCACCTGGACGGCCAGCACGTTGATACCGGCGCGCAGCCAGGGGGCCAGATCCAGCGCATCGTAGTACCAGACCTTGCCGTCCCCCTTGGCGGGGCCGAATGATACAAAGGCGCCGTTGCACCAGAGCTTGTACCGGCAGTCCGCCGACAGGCGGACAGGACAGGCCCTCGGCGGGAGATTCTCCCTCCAGGTCAATCTGTAATCCACCAGCCGCGCCCGGTCCTCATCGGAGCGGACCAGCGGTGAGAGCCATACGCCGTTTCCCATAATTTCCTCCCGTAGAATTCGCTGGGTTGGAGTGTACCACAAAGTTCAGCGAAAAAATAGCCTGATCTTGAAATTTTTATTCTTCTTTTGCCTTTTCTGTGATATGATAGGAATGATACGGGATAAAGGAGGCGGCGGCCATGCGGGAGAGCCATATTCGGATTCTGGGGAGCGTGCTGAAGGTGGACCTGGTCTATGAGGGGCCGGACGGGAGTTTGACCCCGTTTTTTGACACAGTGGATGAGAGCCCGCTGATGCAGTCGGAGCGCCTCCGGGCTCTCATGCGCCAAGGCACCGCCGCACAGTCCGCCCCCTTTCTGCGCCGCAGCAGCTATGAGTGCTATTTTGCCGGACTGCGCAGCGGAGAGGGCTTCCTCTACATGGGCCCCATGGCCCACGAGCGGCTCAGCGCCTCCCGGCGGCGGCAGATGTACAGGGCCTACGGCATCGACAGCCAGGGACTGAAGGTGCTGCCGGTGTTTACCCTGCCTGAGATCCGGAACATGATCCTGCTGACCAACACGGTGCTGGAGAACAACAGCCTGGAGAACGAGGACCTTCTGCAGCTCAACCGCATCATCAAGGCCAGCGAGAGCATGGACAAGCGGGAGCAGACCCAGTTCGTGCTGCGAGAGGAGGAGGAGAACGACGACAACTCCTACCGCCACAGCTACCACGAGGAGCAGTTGCTGCTCCAGGCTGTCCGGGAGGGCAGGACACAGGACGCCATCCGTCTGGCGGAGAGCATGGACCGGGACAGCGGCCGCCTCTCGTCCCAGGACCTCTCCCACTACCGGAACCTGGCCATCGTGGGCATCTCCCTCTGTTCCAGGGCGGCCATTGAGGGCGGCGTCCCACCGGAGACCGCCTACCGGGTCAGCGGCTACTATATCCAGAAGTGCGACGCCTCCCAAGACCCGGCCCATATGCTCCACTACCGCAACCGGGCCATTGAGGAGCTCAGCGGGCGGGTCACCGAGCGGCTGGGTCGGGCCCGGGGCTCCGGCTATGTGGAGCGGGCCAAGGACTACGTGCGCAAGCACTACCGGGAAAAGATCTACCTGGAGGACGTGGCGGGGACCCTGGGGATCAGCCCCAGTTATCTCTCCCGGCTCTTCAAAAAGGAGACCGGCCAGTGCTTCCAGGACTTCATCAACGCTGAGCGGGTCTTCCGGGCGGCGAACCTGCTGATGTACTCCGAGATCTCTCTGCCGGAGATCGCCACCTATGTAGGCTTCCCCAACCAGAGCTATTTCGGAAAAATATTCCGGCAGGCCAAGAACATGACCCCCAAGACCTTCCGGGACCGCTACCACTCCGCCGAGGCGCCGGATCAATGAGAGCGGCGGAGACAGGGAAAACAATCTATGATAAGGCACGGCAAGGGATGGAGCAGTGGAGGCTGAAACCTATAAGCGACTTGCAACAGTAAAATCTGTGGAGCTGGCTGTTATGGCTGTCATGGGTCATGGTCAGTAGCAAACCTACAAATAAGTGTCAAGTCTCAAAATGAAAAAGGATCAAAAAATTTTGGCAGATAAAAATAGGCATAACAAAACAAGCCGGGGCGCATTGAAATTTTGCGGCGCCGGCTGAGAGGATGGTACGCTTCTTTCCATTGCGTTTTACAGATTTCTAACAACATCAGCGTCAGTCTGGCTTTTATCCGGAACAGCCTGTAACGTGGATGCTGACCAACTATCGGGAATATCAGCAGCCCGAGGCCTACAGCGCCCAGATGCTGAACGTCCTTATGAGCGCCTTTTTCCTCACGATTCTTCGCCGGCACGAGGGCACCGCCCGCCTGCCCCGGACGGAGAACTTCTTCTGGAAGCATGAGTTCTCCGCCATTTTCAGCTACATACAGATGAACTACGCCCACACCTCCCTGCCGGAAGTGGCTGCCCGGTTCAACTACAGCCAACGTCAGATCACCCGCATCGTCCGGAACAGCACGGGAAAAAATTTTGCACAGATCATCACTCAGCTTCGGATGTAGAAGGCCGCCGCCCTGCTGCGGCAGCGGGAACTCTCTGTACAATCTATCTCGGAGGCCGTGGGCTACTCAACCGTCAGCAGCTTCTACCGGGCTTTTACCGCTTATTACGGCTGCGCTCCAGCCAAATTCAGAAAAAACGAGGATACTAGCGATTGATGCTGGTATCCTCATTTGCGTTTCATTCTCATACTATTCTCCCATTAGAAGTATCCTCCGTTACCGTGCGGGAATCGCAAGGATTGCAACGCTTTGAGAGCGATAATAAAGTTCTTTTTGATACTTTTTCTTTCAAGAAAAAGTATTACTTCGTCTACATGACCGCCGCTCAGAACAAGTTCCTGCGCATCTACTACGCTCGCGTCAAGGAGTGCCTTGCCGCTTTTGATGCCCAGCGGGATTCCGAAAATTAACTGACCATAAATCTACATCTTACGCGGTCTGCAAAATTTCCCCCTTTGCAGGCTTGCCTTTTTATACTTTTTTTCTTCCCTCTCAAAATTTTTCATTTTGGGGCTTGACTTTTGTTTGCAGGACTCAGTTTCTGAAATCTGTTGAGTCCGGATTTCAGAAGCGGGAGGCGAGCGGCATCTAGGTAAACGCTCAGAGGCTAAAAAAGCACCGCCGATTTTGGGGAAATCGCAAAATCGGCAGTGCTTTGGTTATGTACATCAAGACGGAAGCGTTCGGTTATCCATGGTTGCGGTAATCGT
>CANQCS010000068.1 GCA_947589745.1 uncultured Oscillospiraceae bacterium | reverse complement strand
GAAAGGGGCCGGAGGCCCCTTTGATTTGCACTGTGGGGCTGCCGCCCCCCAGCCCCTGCACGGGGAGAATATGGAGAGGAGAGGGGCTTGCGCCCCTCTCCTCAGATTTTAAAGTCCTCTGCCCGGAGACGTCCCGTCTCCAATTTCACCGGACGGGGCGGCACCCGCTTCAGGGGGTCGTACTTGAATCGCTTGCAGTGGTACGCCGCGTCGGTGACCCCCTTCCGGGGGCACACCACCTCCCGGTCGTTCACCGCGTTGCCGTGGGCGCAGTAGATGCACCGGGGCTCGATATCCTTGCGGAACAACATGGCGGGACCCTCCTTTCCGTTGAGAGGAAACAGCGCTTACAGCGTGCGCAGCACGACCTTATTATCCTTGGCCGTGGCCGCGATCTGGGTGATGGGGGAGTCGTAGCTGTTGATGATGGCCAGCGCCATGGCGTCCTCCACCTCCTTCTGGATGGTCCGGCGGAGGTTCCGCGCGCCGTAGGTGGCCGAGAAGCTCTTGCCCACCAGGTACGTCACCAGGTCGTTGTCGTAGGTGAAGCTGAGGCCCTTCTCCTTCAGGCTGTCCTTCAGCTCGTCCAGCATCAGCCGGGCGATGGGCCGGAAGTTCTCCTCCGTCAGCTTGTTGAAGTACACGATCTCATCCACACGGTTGATGAACTCCGGCCGCAGGAACTGCTCCAGCGCCTTCATAGCCCGCTCCCGGCCCTGCTCGTTCACCGTCTTGTTGAAGCCCACCGTGCCCTCCTTCCGGTCGCTGCCGGCGTTGGAGGTCATCACGATCACCGTGTTCTCAAAGTTCACCTTCCGCCCGTGGGCGTCGGTGATCTGGCCATCGTCCAGAATTTGCAGCAGCACGTTCAGCACGTCCGGATGGGCCTTCTCGATCTCGTCGAAGAGGATGACGGAGTAGGGCTTGCGCCGGATCTTCTCGGTGAGCTGCCCCGCCTCGTCGTAGCCCACGTAGCCCGGGGGCGAGCCGATGATCCGGGACACGGAGTGCTTCTCCATGAACTCGGACATATCCAGCCGGATCAGGCTCTCCGGCGCGTTGAACAGGTCGTCGGCCAGCTGCTTCACCAGCTCCGTCTTGCCCACGCCGGTGCTGCCCACGAAGATGAAGCTCACCGGCTTGTGCTTGGGGGAGATGCCCACCCGGTTCCGGCGGATGGCGGCGGCCACCGCGTCGATGGCCTGGTCCTGGCCCACGATCTTCTTCTTGAGCCGTTGGTCCAGCTCGCTGAGGCGCTTGAACTCCTCCTCCCGGATCTTGCTGGCCGGGATTTTGGTCCACAGCTCGATGACCCGGGCCAGGTTGTCCATGGTCAGCTGGGGCATCCCCTTGGCGTTCAGCTCGTCCAGCTCGGTCTGGAGCTGGAGGCTCCGGCTCTTCAGCTCCGCCATGCGCTCAAAGTTGGGCTGCTCCGCCGCCTCCAGCAGCTCCCGCTCCCGCTGGTAGTCCTGGAGCTCCCGGCCGATCTCCTGGCGGCGGTTGATGTCCCTGTCCTTCAGGTTCATGTCCGAGCAGGCCTCGTCGATGAGGTCGATGGCCTTGTCCGGCAGGTAGCGGTCGGTGATGTACCGCTCGCTGAGCAGCACCGCCTGCCGCAGGATGCCGTCGGGGATGTGGACCCCGTGGAAGCTCTCGTAGTAGTGGGCGATGCCCCGGAGAATTTCCATGGTGTCCTCAATGTTGGGCTCGTTCACCGTCACCGGCTGGAACCGGCGCTCCAGGGCGGTGTCCTTCTCGATGTGCTTGCGGTACTCGGTGAAGGTGGTGGCGCCGATGACCTGGATCTCCCCCCGGCTGAGGGCGGGCTTCAGGATGTTGGCGGCGTTCATGGACCCCTCGGCGTCTCCCGCGCCCACGATGTTGTGGACCTCGTCGATGACCAGGATGATGTTGCCGCACTTGCGGATCTCCTCGATGAGCCCCTTCATGCGGCTCTCGAACTGGCCCCGGAACTGGGTGCCCGCCACCAGGGCGGTCAGGTCCAGGAGGTACACCTCCTTGTCCCGTAGCTTAAAGGGCACGTCCCCGTTGGCGATGCGCTGGGCCAGGCCCTCGGCGATGGCGGTCTTGCCCACGCCAGGCTCGCCGATGAGGCAGGGGTTGTTCTTCTGGCGGCGGTTCAGGATCTGGATGACCCGCTCGATCTCCTGCTCCCGGCCCACCAGGCTGTCCAGCTTGCCCGCCCTGGCCCGCTCGGTCAGGTTGATGCAGTAGCTGTCCAGGTACTTGCGCTTGGGGGACTTGTCCCCCTTGCGCTCCTTGCCCTGGCTGCGGCTCTCGCCGCCGCCGGGCATCGCATTGCCGTCGTTCCCGGCGCCGAAGAGCCGGTTGAGGAAGGGGAAGGTGGCGGTCTTGCCGTCCTCGCTGTCGTCCTCCTCGTCGTCAGCGGGGATCATGCCCTCCATGGGCTCCGCCCCGCCGAAGGCCTGCATCATCTCGTCGGAGATGGCGTCCAGGTCGTCGTCGGTGATGCCCATGCGGCGCATCATCTCGTTGACCTGGGGCAGCCCCAGCTCCTTGGCGCACTTCAGGCACAGGCCCTCGTTGACGGTCTTCCCGTTCTCCAGCTTGGAGATGAAGACCACCGCCACTCGCTTCTTGCATCTGGTACAAAGCGTCGGTTGCATAAACATCTACCTCCATGGCCGGCATCCACCGGCCAATCATTTTCATTCTAGTTATAGCATATCCCCCGGGGCGCGGTATGAACAAATTGAAAATTTTTCCCTGGAGGAAAAGGCTAATGGAATTTTTTGACAGGACCCCGCCGTCAGGTCAGAAACCAGCTCCCGCCGGTGAGGTGCCGCAGCAGCGACAGCACCAGGGACTGCTCCAAAACTTCCCGGCTCAGCAGCCCCACGCCGGCGCAGACCCAGAGGCCCAGCCAGGTGAGCAGCAGGCCCTTGCCCGCCCCCAGGAGCAGGCCACCGGCCACGTTGAGCTGGTGGAGCACCGGCAGCTGGAAGGTCAGGTCCAGCGCCCGCACCGCCAGCCGGAGGGCCACCACAAGCACCGCGAAGGCCGCGGCGCACACCAGGGCGTGGATGGCCCCGTAGACCACCGTGTCCAGCGCCTCGTCCACCAGGGAGCAGGCCAGCCCGGCCAGCGTCTCCCGGGCGGACTGCTCCGCCTCCTGGGCCGTCAGGTCCAGGCCGTCCAGGAGGGCCAGGGCCTTCTCCCTCAGGAAACCGTTGGGGACGGCGTCCAACGCGCCCTCCAGCGCCTCCCGCCGGGAGGCGGCGGGGTCATCGGTCTGTGTTTCGGTCATCTGCTCCACCCGGCTCTCCACGGCCTCGTGGGCGGCGGGGCGGAGGACTTTCTCCACCACGGCCCCGGCGGCGAAGCCCGCCGCCTGGTAGGCCAGCACCGTGGCCAGCACCACCACCGCCAGCTCCGCCAGACTGCGGAACAGCCCTCTTTTCCAGCCCAGGTACATGAAGAGGGCGGGGAGGGCAACGATCACGATATCAAGAATAACAGCAACGCGCAAGAATGTCCAGTTCCTTTCTTTTACATTGTCGAAAAAGGCCGGTGGCCTTTTCCGACAGGAAATTTCTCCAGTCGGGCGCCCGTCCAGCACCAGACCCTTTCCTCCGTTTCGCACTCAGGTGCCGTCACCGTGTTATTGCACCGGAAATCAGCACCGCACTGCGCAGCGAACTTAAAGTTCTTTTTGGTAGCTTTTTCTTTCAAGAAAAAGCTACGGGAGGAAGCGCCAGGCGGAGGAGGCGGAGATGAGGAGGGCGGTGCCTTTGGGGTCCATGCGGACCTGGCCGGCGTAGTCGGTGGTGTCCAGGCGGGCGATCTCGCTCAGGGTATTGTCGTAGATGGCGAGGCTGTCGCCGTAGAGGACGGCCAGGTAATCACCGGCGGCGGACAGGTCCAGGACCTCGTCCGTCACCTCCAGGGAGGCCAGGAGCATCCCGTCCAGGTCGTAGGTGGAGAGGGTGCAGATGTTGCCCGCCTGGTAGCGGCCCAGCAGGAGGGCGGCGAAATCGCCCCCCGTGATGGCGTAGTCGTGGAGGTACAGGTTGCCGTAGGCCCTGTCCAGCAGGGTCTCGCCGGTGAGGGTAGTGATGGTGAAACGGCTGTCGCACAGGTTCAGCAGCCGGTCCGCCCGGTTGGAGAAGTCCATCACCAGGCCGTCCCGGATGGCGGTCTCGCTGACCTGCTCCGCCGAGGCCAGGTCATAGACCAGCAGGCGGCTGGCAAAGACGCCGTCCGCGCTGCCCAGGCTCACCGCCGCCAGGTACTTGCCGTCCTCGGTGACCACCGCGTCGCTGAGGTAGCTGTCGTGGGAGTCGAAGTGGAACTCCAGCTCCCCGGCGGGGTTATAGACGGACACGGCGGCCTTGTATCCGGGGCTCTGCTCGGTGACGGCCAGATAGTCGCCGCCGTTCATCCGGGCGGAGTAGTAGCAGAGGCCACGGTCCGCCTGCATGGTCCGGCGGATGCCCGCCTTGTCCAGCACGTAGATGGTGTCCCCGCCGGGGGAGCAGGCGGCGGCCTGGGACTTGCCCACGGAGAGCTGGGGGCTCTCCAGGCTCACCGACTCCTCGCAGACGGCCACGCCGTCCCGGCCGATGATCTGGATGGTGTTCCGGCTCACCACCGCCAGGGCGTCCCCCAGCAGCCCGTAGCAGTTGGAGGTGGCCGGGGCGTAGGTGTACACGTCCTGGGTGCTGTTGCCGTTTCCGTAGATCAGCCAGCGGCGGAGGGTGGCGAAGTGCCGCCCGTCCTCCATGGTGGTCAGGGCCGCCACGGCCAGGATAACCGCGATCAGCAGTCCCAGGAGCACGGCCCTCCATACGGGGTGCTTCTTTTTCTCCGCCGTCTCTCCGGCGGCGCCATTTTCGTTTGGCGTCCGTTCTTCGTTATCCATTGAGCCGCTCATCCTCATACCACAATTTTGTCAGGTACAGGCCCCCCGGCGGCACCGTGGGCCCCGCCAGGGTCCGGTTGCCGCTGTCCAGGATGCGGGGGATGTCCTCGGGGGTCAGCTTGCCCTCCGCCGCGTACAGGACCGTGCCGGTGATGGCCCGTACCATGTTATACAGGAATCCGTTGGCGCAGACCTTCAACTCCAGCAACGGGCCGTTCCGGGTGACGTAGCAGTAGTGGATGGTCCGCACGGTGGTCTTGGTCTCCGTGCCCACGCTGCGCACGGCGCGGAAGTCGTGGGTGCCCACAAAGGCCCGGGCCGCCGCGTCCATGACGTTCTCATCCAGGAGCTTCGGATAGAAGTATGCCCGGTCCACATAAAAAGGATCTCTGATCCTGGAGTTGTAGATCCGATAGGTGTATTCTTTTTTCAGACAGGAGCCGATGGCATTGAAGGAACCGGCCACCTCATGGGCCTCGAACACCACGATGTCCTCAGGGAGGCGGCCATTCACCGCCAGCGGCAAACGGTCGCAGGGGATACGCGCTTCCGTGCGGAAGTTGGCCACGTAGCGCTGGGCGTGGACGCCCGCGTCCGTGCGGCCGCAGCCGGTGACCTTGACGGCCTCTCCGCAGAGGCCGGAGAGGGCCTTTTCCAAGGTCTCCCCAACCGTGGGGAGGGTCCGTTGGACCTGCCAACCGTGGTAGTGGGTACCGATATACTTTAATATCAAGGCGATATTGCGCATGGTGTTCCTCTATTCCCCCTAGGGGGGCTGGGGGCGCAGCCCCACAATGCTGTGCGTAGGGGCCTCCGGCCCCTACCACCTCTTTATCTTGTCGCAGCTACGCCGCGCACCCTGGGGTACTTTTTGTGCAAACAAAAAGTACCCAAAAAGTTGCTTAAGGGGCTGGGGCCCCTTAAGAATCCCTGGGGAAAACGTTAAGGGCAGTTTTCCGGTGGGATGCAGCCAGGGAAAGCTTTCATCGGGGGTGCCCCCTTGTTTTTCCGTAGTCCGACTGCCGGTTGCTCCGTTCCACTACGCAATTGGGAGATTTCCGTATACGGTTTGGGACGGACTGCGTTCTGCTCCGTTCCACTACGCAATTGAGGGCGCGGTGGGTGTCGGGTGGGGTGGGGGTGGTAGACAAACGGGAAATTGCCTATCGAGCAGGATACTGTGTAATAATGGACATAATGTCATCGAGCCACTCGTCCTGGTTTTTTAGGGAGCACTCCGTCTGTTGTCCATCGAAAAACAACTCTATCTCTCCGTAAAAATTATCGATATGCAACATATCCCCGCTGCCTATATCTCCGTTTGGAAAAGCGACATCTTCAAATCGAAACGTTACTTCCCACTTATAATCGCCGTCTTGATACGGATGGACTTTTGTCCCATGAGGAAGGATATTTCGCAGTTTTGTCTTGAACTCCGCTGATTGGAACAAGTCTATCAGTTCGTCAAAATGAGGGTCTTCCGGTGAGATCGTAAAACTTGTGTCCTCAACGTCAGTTCCATCACGACGAAAACGGCCTGATATAAGTTCGCATTGGGATAGCTCAAGGACAGGGTATCGCTCTTCGATGGTCAAGGGGCGCGTATAGATCAACGTGACGATAACGACGCAAAGAACAAGAAATGACAAAATTACTTTCACACTTCGTTTCATTCGCATCATGAGCAACCTCCATTTCATTTGATCAAAGATCAAACTATCAATTGCGTAGTGGAACGGAGCAACCAGCAGTAAGACTAAGGAAAACCGAACAACGCACCCAATGTTCGGTTTCGCCGCCCCAAGCGGCGAAACTTGCGCCGCAGCAGGATCTCCTTGGGGACATACTCCCCACAGCCGCAGAAGTCTCATACACGGGACGCAGTCCGGTTTAGACAGGGCAGACCACAGGGGGAGCGCAAAACTAAACAAAAATAAGGAAAGATTTTTAAGAAAACCATTCCTGGTTTTCTTAAACGTGCTTTTGGTTACTTTTCCCACGGGGGAAAAGTAACCCGGGGGTACACCCATCGGGGGTGCAAATCAATCCCGGTGGGGGCCAGAGGCCCCCTTAGATGTTCCTCGGGGCCATCGAGGCCCCTCGAAACATTTGACAGTTGCGCCTGCGGCGCATCTGTCCTGGGGGCGGAGGCCCCACGCTACAGCCCGAAGTGCGCCAATACGAGCACGCCCCCCAGGACAGCTGCAAACCCTGTCAGCACAAAATAGTCCCGTGCTGCGTACCGCAGCACGTGCAATTTTGTGCGCCCCCCTCCGCCATGGTAGCAGCGGCACTCCATGGCGACAGCCAGCTCGTCCGCCCGGCGGAACGCCGAGATGAACAACGGCACCAGGATGGGCACCAGCGCCTTGGCCCGCTGGAACAGGTTGCCGCTCTCAAAGTCCGCGCCGCGGGCTTTCTGCGCCGACATGATCTTGTCCGTCTCCTCAATGAGAGTGGGGATGAACCGCAGGGCGATGGACATGATCATCGCCAGCTCGTGGACCGGCACATGGAGCTTCTTGAGGGGATTCAGGAGCGTCTCCAGGCCGTCCGTCAGGGCGATGGGGCTGGTGGTGTAGGTCAGGAGGAACGTCCCCATGATCAGCATGGTCAGGCGCAGCACCATGAAGAACGCCTGCAAAATGCCCTCCCTGGTGATGGTGAACACCCAGAAGCTCACCAGCGCCTCGCCCGGCGTGTACAGCAGGTTCAGCACCGCCGTGAAGCAGATGATGAACAGGATGGGCTTCAGCCCCTTTACCAGCGCCTTGGGGTGTACGCCGGACACCTTTACAGACATTACCAGCAGCAGCGCCACCAGCCCATAGGACACGAAGAACCTGGCGCAGAACAGCGCCACGATATAGAGGACCACCAGGATGATCTTGGTCCGGGGGTCCAGCTTGTGGGCCAGGGTATTTCCCGGGAAAAACTGGCCCAGGGTGATATCCTTCAGCATCCGGCCCGCCCCCTTTTCAGCGCGTTCAGCGCCCGGCGCAGGTCCGCCACCGTGTACACCGCCGGGTCGATGTCCACGCCCCGGCGCTTCAGCTCCATGGCCACCTGGGTCACCTGGGGCACGTTCAGCCCCACGTCCATCAGCTCCTGGGCCCGTGAGAACACCTCGTGGGGCGTGCCCGACATGACCACCCCGGCGTCCGCCAGCACCACGATCCGGTCCACGTTCTCCGCCACCTCGTCCATGCTGTGGCTCACCATCACCACCGTGGTGCCTCTCTCTTTGTGGTACGCCCGGATGTTCTCCAGCATGCTCCGGCGGCCCGCCGGGTCCAGGCCCGCCGAGGGCTCGTCCAGGATCAGGACCTTGGGCTCCATGGCGATGACGCCCGCGATGGCCACCCGGCGCTTCTGTCCGCCGGACAGGTCGAAGGGTGACTTCTCCAGCATGTCCTCTCCCAGCCCCACGAACCGCAGGGAGGCCCGGACCCGCCGGTCGATCTCCTTCTCGTCCAGGCCCATGTTTTTGGGCCCGAAGGCCACGTCCATGTACACCGTCTCCTCAAAGAGCTGGTACTCCGGGTACTGGAACACCAGCCCCACCTGGAACCGCACGTCCCGGATCTTCTTGGGCTCCGCCCAGATATCCCGGTCCTCCAGATAAATTTTGCCGCTGGTGGGCTGCAGCAGCCCGTTCAGATGCTGGATCAGGGTGGACTTTCCCGAGCCGGTGTGGCCGATGATGCCCAGGAACTCCCCCTCATAGATCTCCATGCTCACCCCGTCCACCGCGCTGCGGCAGAAGGGCGTGTTGATGCCGTAGGTGTGGGTCAGGTCCTCCACGCGAATGATGGGTCTCAAATCCGCTTCCTCCATGTCAAGGTGTTCTCGTTTACAGCGCTTCGCAGATCGCCGCCGCGCACTCCTGGATGCTCATGGCGTCCAGGGGCACATCGAAGCCGTCCTCCCGGAGGCCGTGGAGCAGCTCCACCGTGTGGGGCACGTCCAGGCCGATGGCCCGCAGCTCCTCCATGCGCACCAGGATCTCCCGGGGCGGGCCGTCCATGACGACCTTGCCGTTGTCCATGACCACCACCCGCCCGGCCATGGCGGCCTCGTCCATGTGGTGGGTGATGAGGACGATGGTGATGCCCTTCTCCCGGTTCAGCCGCCGCACGGTGTCCAGCACCTCCCGGCGGCCCAGGGGGTCCAGCATGGCGGTGGACTCGTCCAGGACGATGCACTGGGGCTCCATGGCGATGACCCCGGCGATGGCCACCCGCTGCTTCTGCCCGCCGGACAGGTGGTGGGGCGCGTGGAGCATGAACGCCTCCATGCCCACGGCCTTCAGGGCGCTGTCCACCCGCTGGCGAATTTCAGCCGTGGGGACGCCCAGGTTCTCCGGGCCGAAGGCCACGTCCTCCTCCACCACGTTGGCCACGATCTGGTTGTCCGGGTTCTGGAACACCATGCCCACCCGGCTGCGGACCTCCAGCAGCAGGTCCTCGTTAGAGGTGTCCATGCCGTCCACGTACACCTTGCCGCCGCCCGGCAGGAGCACGGCGTTCATGTGCTTGGCCAGGGTGGACTTGCCGCTGCCGTTGTGGCCCAGGACCGCCACGAAGCTGCCCCGCTCAATGGTCAGGTCCACGCCGTCCAGGGCGGTGTGGGGCTGCTGTCCCTCGTCGGCGGGGTAGGCGAAGGTCAGGTTTTCCGTTCTGATGATATCGGTCATAGGTGTTCTTCTTTCAAAGGTATTACTTGAAACCGCGCCGCGACGCGCGGGAACAATTTGCGAAACAGCAGCCGCAGCCAGCAGCCGCAGAGGACGCCCAGGGTGTTCAGCATCAGGTCGTCCACGTCGAAGGTCCGGCCCACAAAAAGCTGGCAGCCCTCCACAAAGAGGGTGATGGCGAAGCCCGCCCAGAGGGCCCGCCGCCAGCTCCACCCCCGCCACAGCAGGGCGGCGAAGAAGCCGAAGGGCACGAACATGAGGATGTTCCCGGCCAGGATGTACAGGGAGTGGATATCCGGGGCGAAGGTCCGGAAGGGGACCAGGTTGACGTTCCCCATCTCAAAGAAGGGGTATCCGCTGACGTTCCAGCGGTAGCCGTGGAGCACGTCTATCACGGACCAGACCACCCAGCGGGGGAACACGGTCAGCACCGCCATGCCGCCGCAGTACATCCAGAACAGCGCCAGCGCCGCAGTACATCCAGAACAGCGCCAGCGCCGCCTCCCGGACAGAAGAGCTGTAAAGCTCTTTCCCTTTTAAGCGCCTCCGCCGAAAGGGGAGCAGGTACAGATACGCCGCCAGCGCCACGACAGCGCCGCAGGCCAGGGAGAGCAGATACGCGACGGTCCTCGATCCCATGGCCGCCCAGACGCGCCGAAGAAGCTCCATCTCATACGATTCTCCCATTAGAAATATACTTCGTTACCGTGTGGGAAATGTAGGTATTGCAACGTTTTCAGAGCGATGTTAAAGTTCTTTTTGATACTTTTTCTTTCAAGAAAAAGTATCAGTCGCACACCCACCGTCCTGTGGCCCCGCAGGGCAGCACCAGGCCGGACTCGGTGACGGGCAGGCCCAGCTCTTGGCTCTCGGTGCGGCCGCCGAACTTTTTGGAGATCAGCGTCTCCAGGAGGTAGGTCAGCACCCCGGGGGCCAGTCCGGTGGTGTAGGAGTTGAGGATCAGAAAGAGGGGGCTGTCGGAGAGGACCTTGCTGCACAGCTCCACAAAGGGGTACAGGCTGTCCTCCAGCTTCCAGACCTCGCCGGTGGGGCCCCGGCCGTAGCTGGGGGGATCCATGATGATGGCGTCGTAGCTCCGGCCCCGGCGGATCTCCCGCTCCACGAACTTGGCGCAGTCGTCCACGATCCAGCGGACGGGGGCGTCCTCCAGGCCGGAAATTTTAGCGTTCTCCCGGGCCCACTGGACCATCCCCTTGGCGGCGTCCACGTGGCAGACGGAGGCCCCGGCCCTGGCGCAGGCCACGGTGGCCCCGCCGGTGTAGGCGAAGAGGTTCAGCACGCTGACGGGCCGCCCGGCGGCGCGGATGCGCTCCATGGCGAAGTCCCAGTTGGCGGCCTGCTCGGGGAAGAGGCCGGTGTGCTTGAAGTTCATGGGCTTCACCTGGAAGGTCAGGGTCTTGTAGCGGACCTGCCACTGGCCGGGCAGGTGGTTCTTCTCCCAGTGCCCGCCGCCGGTGTCGGAGCGGAGGTACTTTCCGTCCGGCTTCCGCCAGCCGGGGTGGCGGCGGGGGGGGTTCCAGATGGCCTGGGGGTCGGGGCGCACCAGGAGCCTGTCGCCCCAGCGCTCCAATTTTTCTCCGCCGCCGCAGTCGATGAGCTCATAGTCCTTCCAACCGTCCGCGATCCACATGGTCGTCTTTTCCTCCCAGGCTCCATAAAAAATCACTTTATTATATACTAGTTCTTGGAAATCGTCAACACATTAATCGCAAGGCCGATTCCCCCGCGTTTCTGAGTGGCCTCCGCCCGCGCAAAAAATCCCCGGGACGGCGGGGAGGAGGGAGGCCACCGCCGGTCCCGGGAGGACGGAACCGGCCGCGGCTCCCGAGTAAGGCTCGCGATTTTGTATCAAAAACCGGCTGATTTGAAAGTATTAGGCAATGTATTCGCTCCTTTGAATTTTTAATACCTGTTTGGATAAATTTTTTTCGGAAATCCTTGCCAAGTCCTGCATTTTGTTGTATACTGAATTTCGGATTGCACACAGAAATCATTCAAGCTGTGTGCGATTAAGAAAGAAAAGGAGTGTTGAGTTATGAAAAGATCCCTGCTGTCCCTCGCGCTGGTCCTGGCGCTCTGCCTGGGCCTGACCTGCCCCGCCTTTGCTGTCGCAAAGAACAACGCCACTGTGAAGTACAGTGCCGCCGACACCGCCGATACCACCGGTGATGCCGACAAGACCGAGGATGCCGACACCGCCGATACCACCGGCGACGCCGACAAGACCGAGGATGCCGACACCGCCGACACCACCGGTGATACCGACAAGACCGAGGACGCTGACACCGCCGGCGACGCCGACGCCGACAAGACCGAGGACGCCGACAAGGCTGACGACGCCGATGCCGACAAGACCGAGGACGCCGACAAGGCCGACGACGCCGATGCCGACAAGACCGAGGATGCCGACAAGGCCGACGACGCTGACGCCGACAAGACCGAGGATGCCGACAAGGCTGACGACGCCGATGCCGACAAGACCGAGGACGCCGACAAGGCTGACGATGCCGATGCCGACACCACCGAGGACACCGACAAGGCCGACGAGCCTGCCGAGACCGTGATCCCCTTCACCGATGTGAAGGAGGGTTCCTACTACTACAAGGCCGTCCAGTGGGCCGTGGCTCAGAAGATCGCCAACGGCAAGACCACTACCACTTTCTGCCCCGCTGATACCTGCACCCAGGGCGAGATCCTTGCATTCATCTATCGCTTCGCTGGCCGTGAGGAGCCCACCATCGAGAACCCCTACACCAACGCCGCTGTCAAGGCCGGCAGCTACTGCTACAAGCCCATGCTGTGGGCCTATGAGAAGGGCATCGTCACCGACACCGCTCTGGATCCCACCGCTCCCTGCACCCGCAGCGACGTGGTGACCTACCTGTGGCGCAACGCCGGCAAGCCCGAGGCTGAAGCCACCGCCGCGTTCACCGATGTTGCCGCTGACGCCGCCTATGCGCAGGCCGTGGCCTGGGCCGACGCCACCAACGTGACCCATGGCACCACCGCCACCACCTTCGAGCCCGATGGCATCTGCTCTCGCGGCCAGATCGTGACCTTCCTGTATCGCGCTGCCAACATCACTCCCGCCACTCCCGCTGAGCCCGCCGATGGCGAGACCACCGCTCCCGAGACCACCCCCGCTGAGGACACCGAGGGCGAGACCACCGCTCCTGAGACCGATGCCACCGAGGGTGTGACACAAGCTCCCGAGACCGAGGCCACCGAGGGCGAGACCACTGCTCCCGAGACCGATGCCACCGAGGGCGAGACCACCGCTCCCGAGACTGAGACCGAAACCGAGGCCTGATCTCTGACAGACAGAGTCATAAGAAAACATAACAGGGACGGCGCCGGATGCCATGAGCACCGGCGCCGTCCTTATCTCTATTTGTCTATCCTGCTACTGATCAGATACCGCACGATCTCCGAGGCGATGATGAGCCCCGCCGCCGGGGGGACGAAGGCGCTGCTGGCGGGGGTCTGGCGGTGGCGCACACCGCCATCCTCGTCCTCCGGCTGCTCCAGGGGGGCGATGGGCGTCTCCTGGGAGTAGACCACCTTCAGGGCCTTCACGCCCCGTTTCCGCAGCTCCTTGCGCATGATCCGGGCCAGGGGACAGACGGAGGTGCTGTAGATGTCCGTCACCTGCAGGGCGGTGGGGTCCAACTTGTTGCCGGTGCCCATGGCGCTGATGATGGGCGTCCCGGCCTCCTGGGCCCGGAGGGCCAGGCCGATCTTGGCGGTGACGGTGTCGATGGCGTCCACCACGTAGTCGTACTGGGTGAAGTCGAACTGATCCGCCTCGCCGGGGAGGTAGAAGGCTGGGTAGGTGCGGATGACCGCCCGGGGGTTGATATCCAGGAACCGGGCCCGGGCCACGTCCACCTTGTACCCGCCCACGGTGCTGTGGAGGGCGATGATCTGGCGGTTCAGGTTGCTGGCGGCCACCCGGTCGTGGTCGATCAGGTCCAAGGCCCCCACGCCGCTGCGGACCAGGGCCTCGGCGGCGAAGCCGCCCACGCCCCCCAGGCCGAACACCGCCACCCGTGCCCGGGCCAGCCTGTCCAGGGCCTCCTGGCCCAGCAGCATCCGGGTGCGGATGAACTGGTCCTCCATGTCACGCCCCCTCCACGTCCTCGATGAGGACCCGCATCTGCCCGCCGCAGACCATGCCCTCGTCCCCGGCCACGTCGTTGGACATGTCCACCGTGACCAGGGCGCGGCCGCCGGTGCCGATGATGGGATAGGCGGCCAGCATGGCCTGGCTCTCGCCGCAGCCGCCGCCGATGGTGCCCACGGCCCGGTAGTTCTGGTCCAGGGCCATCATGGCCCCGGACTTCACCGGCGTGGAGCCGCTGGTCTCGCAGACGGTCAGCAGGGCCTTGGGCGTCCCGTCCTCCGCCAGGAACTCCAGCAGGGGAAGGCTCTGCTCCTCCTGGGCCAGCATGGCCCCGTGGGCCCGGCGGCCCACGTCCCGCCTCCGGCAGGCAATGAGCTGGGCCAGGATGGAAATGGCGATCTCCTTCACCGTCAGGGCGTGGATGGGCAGGCCGATGGGGGCGTGGATCCTGTCCAGATCCGCCCTGGAGAAGCCCTCCTCCTCCAGCAGCCCGAAGAGCCCGGCCACCCGGCGCTGGGAGCCGATCATCCCCAGGTAGCGGGGGAAGGGGCCGCGCAGCAGCACCCGCAGGCACTCCGCGTCCCAGCGGTGTCCCCGGGTGATGACCGCCACATAGTCCCGCTCGTTGACCGCCAGCGTTTGGAGGCTGTCGGCAAAAGCGCCGCAGAGCACTTCCTTGGCCTCCGGGAACCGGGCCTCATTGGCGAAGGAGGGCCGGTCGTCGGCCACGGTGACCTGGAACCCCAGGTCGGCGGCGTACCGGCAGAGGGGCTGGGCGATGTGGCCGCCGCCCAGCAGGATCAGCCGCTCCCCGGCGTGGAAGTTGCGGACGTAGGTCTCGCCATCGGCCTCGAAGGTGTAGGCGGCGGGCTCGCCCCGCCGCACGGCGGCCAGGATTTCACCGAACTGCGCTCTAGTTGGCATATGCTCCTCCTTTTTCAGCGGACAGCACCTCGTTCATGCTGCCCGTGCGGTAGCCGCCCAGGTCCGCCGCCACGTAGGCGAAGCCCAGGGCCTTGAGGGCGGCGTAGACTTTCTCGCGGGTCTCCCGTTCCAGCAGCCGGTCCAGGTCCTCCGGGGGGACCTCCACCCGGGCCGCGTCCCCGTGGACCCGGACCCGCATCTGCCGGAAGCCCAGCGACAGCAAAAACTGCTCGGCCCGGTCCACCCGGTCCAGCTTCTCGGGGGTGATGGCCTCGCCGTAGACGAACCGGGAGGCGAGGCAGGCGTAGGAGGGCTTGTCCCAGGTGGGGAGGCCCAGCTCCCGGGAGAGCTGCCGGATCTCGGCCTTGGTGAGCCCGGCCTCCCGGAGGGGGCTGAGGATGCCCAGCTCCCGGACGGCCCGCATCCCGGGGCGGTAGTCGCCCTCGTCGTCCAGGTTGGAGCCCTCCGCCACGGCGGCGAAGCCCCTCTCTTTGGCCGCCTCCAGGAAGCGGCTGAACAAAAATTTTTTGCACAGGTAGCAGCGGTCGGGGGGATTGTCCCGGAAGCCGGGGATGTCGGATGCGTCCATCCGAAGGACGATCTGGGGGATGCCCCTATCCCGGCAGAAGTCCAGGGCCTCGCTCCGTTCCCGCTGAGGGAAGGCGCCGGAGGAGGCGGTGATGGCGGCGGCCCCGCCGCCCAGGGCCTCCCGGGCGGCCCACAGAAGGAGGGTGGAGTCTACGCCTCCGGAGAAGGCGACCGCAACAGTACGGCGCTCCCGGAGGGAGCGCTTCAAATTTTCATATTTCATATGAAGATCGGGGGGCATTGTTGATATACCTCGTTTCCATAAAACGGTTATATCTTTAGTGTAGCACATGTGTCAAGGGGGCCTCCGGCCCCCACGGGTCTGATTCGCCCCCGGGCGGGGCGCACCCCTGGCCTACTTTTCCCCCACGGGAAAAGTAGGCAAAAGCGTGCTTAAGGGGGCTCGCGCCCCCTTAAGAATCCCTGCCGTTTGGAGGGACGTTAAGGGGAGATGGGTGGTGGAACTAGGGGACAGGGAAAGCTTTCATCGGGGGTGCTGGTTTGTTTTTTTCCGTATTCTTACTGCTGGTTGCTCCGTTCCACTACGCAATTGGGGGCGCGGTGGTTGTCGGGGGGTGTCCGGGCTGGTTCCGTTTGTTTGTTACTGCACATTCAGCCCTTTGGACCCCTCATCCGTCGCGGACCATTCGTCCGCGACACCTTCCCCCTGTGGGGGAAGGACGGCAGTCAAGGAGAAATAGTCCTAGTGCGTACCCTGACTAACCTTTTTGCTCCACGCACCCCGTCCCTCACCCCTCGAATAGATGAATCTATCCCCGGCGTAGTGGAACGGAGCAGGACGCAGTTGGACTACGGAAAACGACCAACGCACCCAATGAGCCCCCGCACCAGCGCTTCACTGTCCTTGGGGACATATTCGGGTAGCCGCAGAAACTCATACACGGGACCCGGCCCGGTTTAGGAAAAACAGACCAAAGGGGGAGCGCAAAACCAAACAAAAAATACGAAGGGGGTCCAGCCCGTAGGGCTGGCAATTTTTTGGTTACTTTTTGTTTGCACAAAAAGTAACCCAGGGGCGCAGGGACCGGAGGTCCCTACCAAAACCCGGTGGGGGCCGGAGCCCCCCATCCCCCCAGACCATCAGAATTATCGCCAACGATATTTTATTTCTGCCGGTAATAAACCGGCAGAAATGCTCAATTTTCCCCTTGCGTTTTTTATGTCCATTTTGTATAATAAGCGTAGCCCATTTTTGGGCAAAATTTATGTTAAGGAGCGTGACGGTATGACCGAGGAGAGCAGCGCCCCCCTGGCCGGGGAGGCCGAAAGCAAGAATTTTATCCACCAGTTCATCGACGAGGACATCGCGGAGGGCGGCCAGTTCCAGGGCATGACCGTCCACACCCGGTTCCCGCCTGAGCCCAACGGCTACCTCCACATCGGACACTGCAAGGCCCTCACCATCGACTTCGGCACCGCCGAGAAGTACGGCGGCCTCTGCAACCTCCGGTTCGACGACACCAACCCCGCCAAGGAGGACACCGAGTTCGTGGACGCTATCCAGGAGGATATCCACTGGCTGGGCTTCGACTGGGGCGGCCGGATGTTCTACGGGTCCGACTACTTCGACAAGACCTATGAGTTCGCCGTGGAGCTCATCAAGAAGGGCCTGGCCTACGTCTGCGAGCTCACCCCCGAGCAGTTCCGGGAGTACCGGGGCGACACCTCCACCCCCGCCCGGTCCCCCTGGCGGGACCGGCCCATTGAGGAGAACCTGGACCTCTTTGAGCGCATGAAGAACGGCGAGTTCCCCGAGGGCAGGTACACCCTCCGGGCCAAGATCGACCTGGCCTCCGGCAACTTCAACATGCGGGACCCCGTGCTCTACCGCATCCGCTATATCGAGCACCACCGCCAGGGCACCAAGTGGTGCATCTTCCCCATGTACGACTTCGCCCACCCCATCCAGGACGCTTTGGAGGGCATTACCCACAGCCTGTGCTCCCTGGAGTATGAGGACCACCGGCCCCTCTATGACTGGGTGGTGACCCACGTCTCCATCCCGTACCACAAGCCCCGGCAGATCGAGTTCGCTAGGCTGGGCATCGACCACACGGTCATGTCCAAGCGCAAGCTCCGCAAGCTGGTGGAGGAGGGCTACGTCTCCGGCTGGGACGACCCCCGGATGCCCACCCTCTGCGGCCTCCGCCGCCGGGGCTACACCCCCAGGGCCATCCGCAACTTCTGTGAGCGCATTGGCGTGGCCAAGAACACCAGCACCGTGGAGTACGCCTTCCTGGAGCACTGCCTCCGGGAGGACCTGAACGAGTCCGC
>CANQCS010000067.1 GCA_947589745.1 uncultured Oscillospiraceae bacterium | reverse complement strand
CACTACGCCGACGGCTCCTTCGTCTCCGAGGCCAAGACCTCCGCCACCGACGGCTTCGGCCACGCCCAGCTGGGCGGCCTGGCCGCCATGCTGGCGGACATCGTCAAGCGCGAGACCGGCGCCAAGGTCCGCGGCATCGAGCTGAGCCTGCTCCAGCGCTGCGGCGCCCACCTGGCCTCCCAGACCGACATCGACGAGTCCTTCATGGCCGGCAAGGCCGCCGTGGAGAACGCCGTGGCCGGCCTCACCGACAAGATGGTGGGCTTCGAGCGCAGCACCGAGAACGACCGGTATATCTGCCGCACCAAGCTGTTCAACCTGACCGACGTGGCCAACACTGAGAAGAAGGTCCCCAGGGAGTGGATCAACGCCGAGGAGAACGGCGTGGAGCAGGCGTTCATCGACTACGCCCTGCCCCTGATCCAGGGCGAGACCCACCTGCGGAAGGTGGACGGCCTGCCCCGCTTCGCCAAGCTGAAGAAGGTCCTGGCGAAGTAAGGCGCCCTCCTTCCATCAACAGCGCTCTATCATAACGGCAGAGACGGTATGGCTCGCGCCATGCCGTCTCTGTTTTGTGTTACAAAAGCACCCCAAGGCATCCGGGCAATAAAAAGCACAGAGCATGGTCACGTTTCCATGCTCTGTGCTTTTATCTATCTCGATGCGGGAGCGTCCGGCGGGATCACTCGTCCTCCTCCACGGGATGCACGGTGATGAGCAGCTTGCCCACACGGAGGTCGTCCATCTCCAGGACGGTGACGGTGATGTTCTCGTAGTCGAAGTGGTCCCCCGGCTTGGGGAAGCCCTCGAACATCTCCAGGGTCCAGCCGCCCACGGTGATGGATTCGGTCTCGAACTCGTCCTCGTCCCAGTCCATCAGCTCGCAGAACTCGCCGATGGTCACGTCGCCGTCGATCTCGTACTCGTGCTCGTTCCGCTCCACGACCTCGTCCACCACCTCGTCGGTCTCGTCCCAGATGTCGCCCACGATCTGCTCCAGCACATCCTCCATGGTGACCATGCCGATGGTGCTGCCGTAGTCGTCGGTGACGATGGCGATGTGGGTCTTCCGCTGCCGGAGCATGGCCAGGATGTTGGGCAGCTTCATGGTCTTGTAGACGAAGCAGGGCTCGATGAGCAGGCTCCTCAGGTCCGTCACAGGACCGTCCAGCAGGGCCCGGTAGTAGTGGTTCAGGTACAGCACCCCGATGACCCGCTCCCGACGCTCGTCGTAGACCGGCAGCCGGGAGAAGGGGCTCTCCTCGATCTGGCGCTGGATCTCCTCCGGGTCGTCGTCGATCTCCAGGGCCGACATGTCCACCCGGGGCGTCATGACCTCGCGGGCGGAGATCTCCGCGAAGTCCAGGGCGTTCTGCAGCAGCTCGGACTGGTCCTCGTCGATGATGCCCTCGTCCTCGCTGGTCTCGATGAGGTCGATCAGCTCCTCCTCGGCGGCCTCGGCCTCCTCGTCCTCGTCCAGGGTCTCCCCCTTCAGCGGGGCCGTAATGAGGTTCACCAGGCCGCAGATCACCCACGTCACCGGCTTCAGCACCACCATCAGCACCCGCAGGGGCCGGGCCACCGCCAGGGCGAAGCTCTGGGGGTCCCGCCGGGCCACGATCTTGGGCATGGTCTCGCCGAAGATCAGCACCAGCACGGTGAGGATGATGGAGGCCGCGGAGGAAAACAGGTCCTGCCTTGCGCCGGAGGCGTCCGCCCCCGCCAGGAGCAGGGCCAGCAGCGTGGCCACGCTGGAGGAGGAGATGTTCACCAGGTTGTTGCCGATGAGGATGGCGGACAGGGCCTGGTCGAACTTCTCGCTGATGTACAGGGCCGTCTTGGCGGCGGGGCTGTGGCTGGCCTCCAGCCGGGTCCGGTTCAGGGCGGAGAAAGCGATCTCCGAGCCAGAGAAGAACGCGGAGAAGGCCAGCAGAACTGCGATAAAAACGCAGTAAAACGCAATGGTCGTTGTCATTCCGCCTCCGCCTCCTCCCGGTGGACCCGGAGGGTCAGGATGCGGCGCTTGTCCATTTTCAGCACCGTGATGGTCAGGTCCTGATAGGAAAAGCTCTCCCCCTCGTGGGGGATGGTGTCAAAGGCGGCGTAAGCCAGGCTCACCATATTCTTGTGGGCCACCTCGTCCTCGTCGTAGTCCTCGTAGCCCATGCGGTCAAAGCAGTCGTCGATGCTCATGGAGGCGTCCACGTCCCAGGTGTTCCCGTCCACCTGGACGAAGCTCTCCACCACCTCGTCGTCCTCGTCCCAGATGTCGCCCACCAGCTCCTCCAGGGCGTCCTCCATGGTGACCACGCCCTCCATGCCGCCGTAGTCGTCGGTGACGATGGCCATGCTGGCCTTCCGCCGGTTCATGGCGGGCAGCAGGTCGGCGATCTCGGTGCTGCTGTGGATGAAGAAAGGCGGGTCCATGACCTGGCGGATATCCACCCTGTCCCCCTCCTTCAGGTACGCCTTCACGTACTTCCGGCAGGACAGCACCCCCACCACGTTGTCGATGGACTCGTGGTACACCGGCATCCGGGAGTGGCGGACGGCGCGGATGCGCGCAATGATCTCGTCCACCGTGTCGCTGTCGTCGATGGCCTCCACGTCCACCCGGACCGTGAGGATGTCCCCCACCGTGTGGTCCCCGAAGCTGAGGGCGGACTGGACCAGCTCGCCCTTCTCGGCCTCCAGGCTGCCCTCCTCGGCGATGTTCTCCACCATGTCGTAGAACTCGTCCTCGGTGACGGCGCTGCCCTCGCCGCCCACCAGCCTGGCCGCGGCGTTGCCGATGGCGGTCAGCAGGAAGGAGAAGGGCGTACAGACGCGCATGAACAGGATGAGGGAACCGGCGATGGTCTGGGAGAAGTGCTCGGAGTACTTCTTGGCGATGCTCTTGGGCAGCAGCTCCGCGAAGAAGAACACGATCACCGTCAGCACCAGGGTGGTGGCCGCCACGGCGTCGGTGCCCCACAGGCGGGCGGCCATCACGGTGGTGATGGAGGACGCCAGGATGTGGGAGAGGTTGTTGCCGATGAGGATGGTGGACAGGGCCTTGTCGAAGTGGTCCAGGATGTACTGGACGTTCTTGGCGCCCCGGTCCCCCTTGTCCGCCAGGAGGCGGATGCGGATTTTGTTGACCGAGCTGAGGGCGATCTCGCTGGAGGCGAAGTAAGCGCCCATGATCAGAAGCACAAAAATTAGGATGAGGGATAACCAACTGTCCTCGTCCATGAGGTGATCACCTGAACTTTCCTGGTCTTGAAATTTGAAGCGTTCCGGCCCGGCCCGGGGTCCGAGGGGACCGGGGGCGGAGTCGTTAACTTCATCATTATACCCGACGATCCGCCTCTTGTCAATGACGACATCGGAAAAGCGGTCACAGGGTACGGAAAAGGACGGGGGCCGGTCCGTCTGGACCGGCCCCTGTGCCGTGGTCATTGTGCGCTAATGTGCGTTAATCGGAATATCCTCCTGGGCAAGCTCGTCGCGGATATTGATGAAATGCAGCCCCTCCCCGTCTCGCACCGCAATCGCGTGCCGGTAGAACCGCATCCCGCCGTCGCCGGTCTCGTAGAGCAGTCCGGCGTAGGACAGCGTGGTGTCGCCGTCCCGGTAGAAGTAGTCCGGCATCTCCGCCCCCACCAGCTCACTCCAGTTCTTCCGCATCTCGTCGGTCCACCGGTAGGACACCTGCGCCGCATCCGGGTACAGCGCCTCCTTCACCGTGTCCAGCATCTCCTTCGGCGTGTACTCCAGGGGCATGGACTGCTCCCAGATCCGCCAGCGGTCCGGGCTGAGGCTGGTCTCCGGCAGCGGCGGCAGCGGCGGGAAGCCCGCCAGCGGGTCCCAGTCCGCATTCCCGGACCAGGGGGCGGGGATATCCGCCAGCGCCCAGAGGGGGACCGTCTTGTGCTGGTAGCTGCACAGGAGCTTCCCCTCCGCCGCCGGGTCGCTCCAGAAGGCCCCCTCCGCGCCCTGATACCACCGCAGGCTGTAGGTCCCGTCCGTCAGGTCGTATCGGTCCTCCATGGCGGTATAGATGTCCTGCCCCTCCCCTGCCGCCAGCTCCACATAGTAGTACCGGGCCTGGGTCAGTACCGGCGTGTCCGGCTGCCGGGCGCAGGAGAAGGTCAGATCGACGCACCACCAGTCGCAGTCCTCCAGGACCCGCAGCGTGCCGTCCCCGATGGACAGCGACACCGCGGCGGGGCCGCCCTTGTAGCCGCCCCGGCTGCCCCGCAGCAGGTTCGTGTTGGAGGGCCCGGCGGCGTAGCCGTCCCCGGCGCCCCAGAGGACGGCCAGCTCCCGGACCTGTCCCCCGTCCTCCCGCTCCTCCGCACGCTGGACCGCCACGGCCAGGTCCTCCCTGCCGTCGCCGTTCAGGTCGCCGGAGGCCCAGGCCAGCACCGTCTCCCCCTCCCGGAGGTCCAGCAGCGGCGCGGCCTGCTCCAGCCCGCCGGGCGGCACGGCCTCCTGCGCGCTGGCGAAGCTGCGGTAGGCCAGCAGATTCTCCAGCTCCGACCGGGTATCGTCCCACGTGAACCCATCCCCGTCGCAGAGGGGCGCCGAGGTGAACCGCTGCTCTCCGGTCCACTCGAAGGCACTCTGGAGGATGCCGCTCGTGTTCACAAGCTCCGTGCTGTCCGCCAGCAGAGCGTTGACCTCCTCCACAAGGGCGGCCATCTCCGCCGGCTCGAACCGGTGCATGTCCCGGAAGTCCTGGGAGAACATGAAATCAAACAGGACGCTATTCTCCTGAACCACCTCTTCCCCGCCGCCGCTGTCCATCCGGAACAGGCGGTACTGGTACAGGCCGATGCCGGTGCTCACATCGGGGTTGAATTCCAGCAGATACTCTTCCCCGTTCTGCCGGCAGAGGAAATAGGCGTCCCATCCCGCATGAGCGGTGTTCGCCTCCCCTGTCCAGAGCACCTGCCCGTCCTGTTCGACGGTCAACCGCGTCTCAGTCTGGTCAGAGAACGCCTGCACGACTTCGGATATCCCGTCCCGGTTCAGATCCGCTGTCAGCGGCGGCGCGGTGGGAGCCAGTATCTGCCAGGTCTCCCCCTGGTTGTGGGAAGTCATGAAGAACCGCGTCTCCTGCCCCTCGTGGCCGATGCGCATGGTGACGGCGCCTGTATCAAGGTCCGCCTGGATAGACTGCACCTGCACGTAGTCCTCCGGCAGTTCGACCTGTTCCCAGGTCTCCCCGCCATCCCTAGTGATGAAGCAGGGCGCACCGTCAGAGAGGCGGCAGGCCACGATCATCATATCCGGGCTGACAAATCCCGCCGTGGACACGTGCCAGGTGTGGACGTCCTTCTCCGTGACGGTGTTGCAGGGCTTGGTCACCTCGTTCCAGGTCTCGCCGCCGTCGGCGGTTTTGTAGACGTAGATATCCGCCGACGCCACGCCGTGGCCGTAGCAGGCCA
This sequence comes from uncultured Oscillospiraceae bacterium, assembly GCA_947589745.1. GTDB lineage: Bacteria > Bacillota > Clostridia > Oscillospirales > Oscillospiraceae > Pelethomonas. The sequence goes on along the minus strand of CANQCS010000067.1, from coordinate 12,142 downwards.
CCAGCCAGCCGTCGGTGGGCGACACCAGCCCTGCCCATACCTCCGGCGAAAACGTCAGCGCCGTGGCCTCGGCCCGTCCGGCCAGGTTGTCGGGACCGTCCTCCCTCCACTCCACCGGCGGGGCGATGGGGCCGCCCAGCGGAACCCAGTCCTGGTCATCAGCGTAGCGGATGCGGGGACAGCCGTTCTCGTCCACCGTGATCTGGGCGTCCCGCCAGTCCCCGCCCGCGCTCATCGTCAAGGGGGCATTTGTCTGCTCGTCCTGGCTGTCCCCGGCGTCCTCCGCCGGTTCTCTCCGCCCGAAGGCGCACAGGGCCACCAGCGCCAGCACCGCCACCGCCAGCACCATGGCCCCCAGCAGCTTCTTCTGCCGGTGGGCGATGAGCCGGACCCGCTCCTGAAGGCTCTTCTTCCCGCCAGTCATGGTGGTGGCGCAGCGGAGCAGGTCCCCCGGCCCGGACTTGGCGGTGACCAGGGCCAGCAGGGTCTCGCCGTAGGCACGGCGCTCCCCGTCGCCCAGGCGCTCCAGTGCCCCTTGGTCGCAGGCCAGCTCCCCGTCCCGGCGGCTCAGGGCCGCCGCCAGCCACACCAGCGGATTCCACCAGTGGACCACCAGCGCCGCCGCCCGGAGGACGCCCCACAGGTGGTCCAGGTGCCGGGCGTGGGTCAGCTCGTGGGCCAGCACGTGCCGCAGCATGGCCGGGTCCGAGGCCGCCTCCGGCGTCACATAGACAGCCGGCCTGGGCAGCCCGAAGAGGCACGGCGACGGCAGCCCCGCCGCCACGTACACCGGCAGGCGGCAGTCCATCTCCAGCCGCTTCCGGCTCCGCCGCAGCCGGAGATAGAACCAGCCGTTGGAGCACAGCAGCACCGCCGCTGCCGCCGCCGAGCCCATCACCCAGAAAATGCCCAGCACCTCCCCCGGCCGGAGGGTCACCCGCACCGGGGACTCCCAGATCACCGCGTCCGGGTCCACGGTCACGGTCACGTCCGGCGGCAGGGCGCCAGGGTCCGGGATGGCGGGCACCACCTCCGGCGGCGCAGCATCCTCCGGCAGGGTGAAGCTGTCCGCCGGGACCCGGGACAGGAGCGTGGGCATCTCCGGCACGGGCATCCCCACCACCGTGGAGGTGAAGAGGGGCACCGGCACCAGCAGCCGCGCCAGCACCGCCAGCCACAGGGCGTACCGCAGTCCCGCGCCGATCCGCCGCCCCAGCAGGGCCCGGATGGCCAGTACCGCCAGAATGAGAAAAACGGACGACAGGATCCACTCTAGGATCATTTCTCCCCCGCTCCTTCCGCCTCGTCCAGGATCGCCCGGAGCTGGGCGATCTCCTCCCTGGTGAGCTCCTGCCGGCTGGCCATGGCGCTCATCATCAGTCCCACGCTGCCCCGGTACACCCGGTCCAGGAAGCTCCTGGTCTCCGCCACCACGGCCTTCTCCCGCTCCACAGCGGGTGTATAGGACTTCCCCTTGCCGACGATCTCACAGCGGACCAGGCCCTTTTCCTCCATCCGCCGCAGGGTGGTGATGGTGGTGCTCTTGGCCCAGCCCACGCTCTCCGACAGCTTGGCCACCAGCTGCATCACGGTCTGGGGGGATTCCTCCCACAGCTCGCTGAGCACGTTCCACTCCCCGCCGGTCAGTTTTGTCTCTCCCATTGGTCTGCCCTCCTTGGTTTACGTTGTAGACCTATCATAGCACGGTTGGTCTACATTGTCAACCAAAATTTTTCGGCAGCCGGGGACAGAAAAAAGGCCGCCCGAAGGCGGCCTTGGAGGTATGTAGTTTGGCTTATGCGGCCAGCAGCTTCTCCAGCGCCGCCAGCTTCAGGCAGGTGCAGAACACGTCGATGGCCTGCTCCAGCTCCTCCACCGGGGGCAGGCTGGGGGCGATGCGGATGTTCCGGTCCCTGGGGTCCACGCCGTAGGGGAACGTGGCCCCCGCGCCGGTCATGACCACCCCCGCCTCCTTGCAGAGGGCCAGGGTCCGCTTGGCCAGGCCGTCCATGGTGTCCAGGCTCACGAAGTAGCCGCCGGTGGGCCGCTTCCAGGTGGCGATGCCCAGGGGCGCGATCTCCTTGTCCAGCGCGTCCAGCACGGCCCGGAACTTGGGTCCCAGGATAGCGGCGTGGCGCTTCATCAGCTCCAGGGTGTGGGCCTTGTCCTTCAAGTAGCGGACATGGCGGAGCTGGTTGACCTTGTCATAGCTGATGGTCTGGATGCTGAGAAGGTCGGTCATGTACTTGATGTTGGCCTCGCTGGAGGCCATCACGGAGATGCCCGCGCCGGGGAAGGTCACCTTGGAGGTGGAGGCGTACTCGAACACCATGTCCGGGTTCCCGGCCTCCGCGCAGATAGCCAGCATGTCCGGGAAGGGCACGTAGTCCCCCTCAAACTCGTGGATGCAGTAGGCGTTGTCCCACATCAGCAGGAAGTCCGGGGCGGCGGGCTTCAAATGGGCGATACGGTCGATGGTCTCGGCGCTGTAGATGACGCCCTCGGGGTTGGAATATTTCGGCACGCACCACATGCCCTTGACGGCGGGGTCCTTCACGGCCTCCTCCACCGCGTCCATGTCGGGGCCGGTGGCGGTCATGGCGATGGTGATGAGCTCCATGCCGAAGCTCTGGCTGATCTTGAAGTGGCGGTCATAGCCGGGGGACGGACAGAGGAACTTCACCGTGTCCAGCTTGGCCCAGGGCTTCTCGCTGTGAAGCAGGCCGTGGGTGTAGGCCTTGGCCACGGTGTCGTACATCAGGGTCAGGCTGGCGTTGCCGCCGATGAAGCACTGCTCCGGCTTGCAGCCCAGCACGTCGGCGAAGTAGGCTTTCGCGCAGGGCAGGCCGCTGAGCTCGCCGTAGTTGCGGGCGTCGGTCTTGCCGTCCACGCAGTCCTCCGGCTTGCTGAGGACGGTCAGCATATCGCTGACCAGGTCCAGCTGGGCCTTGCCGGGCTTGCCCCGGGACATGTCCAGCTTCAGGCCCTTGGCCTTCAGCGACTCAAACTTGGCGGCCACGGCTTGCCGTTCCGCCTCCAGCTGGGCCCTGCTCATGCTTGCGTATTCCATAATGATCCTCTCCTTGTATGCTTTTTCCCTTGTGGTTCTCCGTATCTCCGACGGGACCACGGTCCCATTGTACTATACGGAGCCGGAAAATACAAGAGGGATAGCCGGAAAAGCGGAAAAGCGGAGAAAGGCCGCCGCCTTTCTCCGCTTTTACCCCCGCAGACGCTTACAAAATGATGCAGATGAGTCCCCCGCTGCCCTCGTTGACGATGCGCTGGAGGGTCTCCTGGAACTTGAGCCGGGCGTCCATGGGCATCCGGTACAGCTTGGCCTGCAGGTCCTCGTTCACCAGCTCGTGGAAGCTGCGGCCGAAGATGTTGGACTCCCAGATCTTGGCCGGGTCGCTGGCGAATTTGTCCATCAGGTAGTTGACCATGTCCTCGCTCTGCTTCTCGTTGCCCACAATGGGCGAGACGGTGGACTCGATATCCACTTTGAACATATGAATGGAGGGAGCGCTGGCCTTCAGGCGGATGCCGTACCGTCCCCCCTGCCGCATGACCTCCGGCTCCTCCAGCAGCAGCTCATCCAGCGTGGGCATGACGATGCCGTAGCCGGTCTCGTACACGTTGGCGATGGCGTCGGAGACCTTGTCGTACTTGGCCTTCACCCCGGCCAGCTCCGTCAGCAGGTCCATCAGGTCCCCGTCGTCCGCCACGGTGAAGCCGGACTGCTGGCTGAGGGTCTCATAGAAGAGCTCCCGGGGCAGCTGCAGCTCTGCCGCGGCCAGGCCCTTGCCCAGGTCCATGGACAGCACCCGGCTCAGGGAGATGTTCTCCCGCTCCCCCATGGCGGCCACGGCGGGCTCCACCTCCCGGATGTGCTGGACGCTGCCGCCGGTCTCCCGGATGGCGGCGTACACCGACTGCTTGATGGGGTGGTCCATGGGCAGGGCGTCCACCCAGGCGGGCAGGAACAGCTGGAGCTCCCGGAGGGGGAACTCGTAGAGGATGCTCTTGATGATGTAGGTGATGGCCTCCTCCCCCAGCTCCAGGCAGTTCACCGGCAGGCACTGGACGCCGAAGCGGGAGGCGATGTCCCGGCTGATGGAGACGGCCCGGCTGCCGGCGGGGTCGGCGGAGTTTAAGAGCACCACGAAGGGCTTCCCCAGCTCCTGGAGCTCGGTAATCACCCGCTCCTCCGGCTCCAGGTAGTCCTCCCGGGGGATGTCGGTGACGGTGCCGTCGGTGGTGATGACGATGCCCACGGTGGAGTGCTCCTGGATGACCTTGCGGGTGCCGATCTCGGCGGCCTCGGCCATGGGGATCTCGTGGTCCATCCAGGGGGTCATGACCATCCGGGGCTGGCCGTCCTCGAACTGGCCCATAGCCCCCCGGACCATGTAGCCCACGCTGTCGATGAGCCGGACGGAGAAGGCGGCCCCGCCCTCCAGCGTCACCTCCACGGCCTCCTCGGGGACGAACTTGGGCTCGGCGGTCATGATGGTCTTGCCGCTGCCGGACTGGGGCAGCTCGTCGATGGCCCGCTCCCGGCGGTAGACGTTGTCGATGTTGGGGATGACGCAGGTCTCCATGAAGCGCTTGATGAAGGTGGACTTCCCCGTCCGCACCGGGCCCAGCACCCCCACGAAGAGGGAGCCGCCGGTCCGGGTGGCGATATCCTGGTAGAGATCGGTGTTGTTCATCGTTACCTCCCATGCGCGGCCGTTCCGCGCGGATGCGACCTCCGTTTGGGAGGTCCTCCTGGTTTTTTACGTGTACTACTGTATGAGGGCATGGCCGGAAATATGACGGGAGGCCCTCCCCCGGAAAACAGCGCATAAAAAGCCCCCGGCGCACGGTCCGTTCCCGTGTGCCGGGGGTCTCTGCCTCCCGCTCACTGCAAGCTGTGGACATTGTCCCAGGTGAGGTCCCGCCAGGGGATGTCCACCTCCTTCGCCCCGGCCTGCCAGGAGCTGACCCACTTCTGGTACTCCCCGCCGTCCATGGGGTCCCGGTAGTCCCAGTCCGTCCCGGCGTAGTACACCACGCCGTCGCCGTCGGCGTCCGCCGAGGCGGGGAAGGTCTGGTCCTCCACGCTCTCCGCCTGTTCCCTGTTCCAGGCGTCCACCACGGCGGCAAGCTGGTAGGTGTCCGTCTCCCGGTCGTACCGGTACAGGCTGTAGGGCCACCAGTCCCCGTCCAGGGCGTTCCGGCCCTGGTTGTGGGAGGCGTCCACCGTGGCATAGCCGTTGTCATAGAAGGTGGCGGCGCGGTAGTCCCGGAGCTCCTGCCGGACCTCCCCGGTGGCCCCGTCGTAGCCGTAGACCGCCACGTTCATCCCGGGCGTATAGGTGGTGGTGTAGTCGATGACGAGCTCGTCCGCCCCGTCGCCGTCCACGTCGCACACCGCGAAGCGGTTCTGCGCCAGCTCCGCCCGGCCGGTCACGGCGGGGTCGTAGTAGTTGAAGTAGTCGTCGGGGCTAGGCTCCCCGGAGAAGGCCAGCTCCAGGATACCGGTGTAGGCCGCCAGCATATCCGCCCGGGGGTCCCGGGGCGCGGCGGACTGGCCGCCTGACCCCTCGGGGAAGAGCTGGCTGCACAGCCCGTCGTACTCCTCCTTCGTGATGGCCGCGCCGTCCAGCGTGTACACCGTCTGGCCGGAGGCGCCGGTCTCCGCGCTCAGGTCCATCTCCTCGGCCAGGTGCCCCGCGCCCGCGTACCGCTCCAGGTGGCAGGCCTCATACCCGGCGCTCGTCCTATTGCTGTACACGATCCACACCGCGCCGTTGTACCGGGTGTGGGACAGCGCCAGCCCGGTCCCTTCCCCCGCCGCAAAGCAGTAGACCTTGCCATCCCTTGCGTCCAGGTACATCCCGCCATAGGGGCCGTTGACGATCAGCTCGTCCTCCCCGTCGTTGTCCAGGTCGGTCCTTTCTCCAACAGAGTACTCGTCCCGGTCCAAGTCCGCCAGGGTGAACTCCGCCTCCGGGTCCTCAAAGCTGGCCGCGCCGATGGAGCCGTCCACGAACCGGTCCAGCAGGTCCTCCTGCTGCGAGCCGATGGGGGCGATAGTGTTTTCGACAGTCATCTGGTACGTCAGCTGTATCGCCGCGATCTTCCCCCCGGAGACGGTGGCGCGCATGGTGAGCCCCGTCTGTTCCCCCGCGCTCCACTGCTCCTGATACATGCCGTACCCGCCCAGCTCCGCCACGCCGCCGCCCTCCATCAGGAGCTCTCCCGAGATCGTGTTGGACAGGCCGGGGTATGTGCCGGGCTCGCTGTAAGCGGCCACCGCCTCCTCGTAGATCCGCTCCAGGACGCCGGGGCCGACGCCGTCCTCCGCCACCTTCTCATACATGACGCCGTACAGGGTCCCCGCGTCCCCGAAGGTGAACAGCAGCCGCTGGGCAAAGTCCTCCCCGCCCATGGTCCGCGCTGCCGCCAGGTCCCATGTGCTGTCGGCCTCGTTCGCCTCGTAGTCCCCCTCGGTGAGGCCCAGGCTCGTTTCCACGTCCTCCGGGGCCAGCCCGTAGAGGCGCTCAAGGTTACCGACCTCTTCCTCGCTGGGGACCCCCTCGGCGGAGCCGCCCGCGAACAGGCCTGTCAGGTCCCCCTGACTGGGAACCCCACTCCCGGCCACGCCCAGCTTCTCCAGGCCGCTGTCGCTGAACAGCGCCCACAGGTCCCCGTAGCTGGCGAACAGCTCCACCCCGCCCATGGAGTAGGGCCCCAGGGTGTAGGGGTCGAAGTACACATGCAGGCCGTCCTCCAGGAAGGAGGCGCTGCCGGTCCGGGGCCAATCCCGCACCGTCTCCTGCCAGTCTCCCCAGGCATCCGCGTGGAAGGAGGCGTCGAAGCCGTCCGCGTAAGCGATGAAGACCTCCGCCGCACCCGCCGTGAAGGCGTCCGGGTCGGCCCCCAGGGACTGGGGCTCGATGAACTGCCCGGCGCCCAGGTCAAAGAGGGCGCTGTCGTAGCCGTAGTTGGGGTGGGCGCCCCCGGTGAAGTCCTCCAGCAGCATTGTGGCGCTGGCCAGCCGCCCCTGGACAGAGACGGTGGAGGACACTCTTACGTACCAGGGCTCGGAGACAGGCCCCTCCAGACGTTCCGTGTACCCCGCCAGTTCGGCCTCACTGGCCTCCATCCGCCGCTCCATCTCCCCGTTGAAGGTCTGGACCACGGTCCGGGCGGCGGCCAGGGTGTCCCCGTCCAGGGCGTCCTCGTTGGCCACGTAGGCCATGGGGTAGCTCAGGTCGTAGTAGGCCAGCTCCGTGCCGTCCTCCCCGGAAAAGTTCTCCTGGCTGATCGTGGTGGTGAATCCGTACTCCGGCGTGTCCGTCCCCGCCGGGGTGCCGCCGTTGGCGAGGCAGGTCGCCAGATACGTCTCATAGAACAGGTCGTAGGGGCCGTCGTACTGTCCCCGCAGGTCCTCCGGCAGCTCCGCCCGGTAGTAGCGGATGGTGGGGGTCCCGTCCTCCGCGAAGGCGGTGTAGTTCATCAGCGTGCCCCCGGAGCCGGTGTAGAAGGTGAAGCCGGTCCTGCCGCTCTGGAACAGGAGACTCATGTCCCCCATCTGCTCCCGCATATCCCTCTCGTAGTGCTCTCCCTGGTAGGTCCAGGTACACCGGCGCATCCGCTCCACCAGCGTCAGCACCGCCTCCCGGTCCGTGAACTGGTACAGGTCCTCGGCCTCCCACCCGGCGCTGCCCCGGTAGTCCAGGGACACGGTGAAGGTGTCCCCGCTCTCCGCCGCCGCCTCAAAGGCGGCGAAGCCGTCCTCCAATGCCTGCAAGCCGTTCTCCTTGTCAGACATGGCCCCGGTGAAGGTACAGCCCGCCATGACCAGCAGCAGCGCCGCCACCACGCAGAGGGTGGTGGCCCTAGTCCTGGGGTCCTTGATGAGCAGGGCCACCCGCTCCTTCACCGCCGACTTGCCCCCAGCCATGGTGGTGGCGCACCGCAGCAGCTCCGCCGGGGCCGCCCCCTGGGCCACCATGGACACCAGGGTCCGGCCGTAGGAGGCCCGGGCCTCCTCCCCCAGCAGCGCCACCGCCCCGGCGTCACAGCTGAGCTCGCAGTCCCGGCGGCTCACCGCCGCCGCCCACCACACCAGGGGATTATACCAGTGCAGCGCCAGACACACGCATCGGAGGGCGCACCAGATGTGGTCCCTCTGCCGGTAATGGGTGTACTCGTGGGCCAGGATGTGGGTCCGGGCTACCGCGAACCGGGCCAGCTCCGGGGTGATGAACACCGCAGGGTGGAGCACCCCGGCCAGACAGGGGGACATGAGCCCCTCCGCCGTGTACACCGGCAGTCCCCGGAACTGCCCCAGCAGTTTCCTCCGGCGCTTCAGGCCCTCATAGAACCGTAGGTTCATGGACACCAGCACCGTGGCAGTCACCGCCGCCCCCACGGCCCACAGCACCAGCAGGATATCCGAAACCCGCACCGGCTCCCGGGGCGCGTCTGTGTCCACCGGCGCGCCGGGGGCGCTCTGTTCCGGCTCCGGCGGGGCCGCGGCCGGGGTCTGGGGGGCGGGGTCCTCCCCCGCCGATGTGGCCGGGTAGACCGGGGCGGTGAGGCCGGTGTCCACCTGGGCCTCGCCCCGCACCGCCGTCTCCGCCGTCGCCACGGCGTTGAGGACGCTGATGGGGGTGCTGCCCAGGCTCACCGGCACCAGCAGCCGGACCAGCACCAGCAGCCACAGCGCGTACCGCAGCCGCGGGCTGACCCGGTCCTTGATGACGGCCCGCAGGGCCATCACCAGCAGGATCAGGATCGCGGACGATATGGACCAAGAGAGCATATTTCTTCCTCCCTGTGCAGTTATTTTCCTTTACTGCCCTTCCGCATAAAAGAGGGCGGCCAGGTTGTGGATATTGTTGCCGGTCAGCTCCGCCCAGGGGATCTCCAGCAGCTCCGCCCCCTGGGTGTACTGGGCCAGCCATGCCTCGTACTCCGGGCCGTCGATGGCATCGCCGCCGTTCAGTACGTCCACATAGTACACCCGGCCGTCGCCGTCGGCGTCCGCCGCAGCGGGGAACTCGTCCAAGACCGGGCTGTCCGCCTCCGGCCGGTCCCAGGCCTGGATATCGCCCACCTGGATATACTGTTCCGAGCCGGGGATATACTGGCAGAGGCGGTGTGGCCAGAAGTCCTCCGCGACGATGTGGCCCTGGTTGTGGCTCCAGGGGACCTCCACCGCGCCGTTGGACCAGAATCTCACGCCGCTGGACCCAAATACCGCCTGCTGCTTCCACAGATCGCCGTCATGGGAAACGCCGTCGCAGTCGATGATAAAGGTCTGCTCCCCCGGCGTGATGGCGGCGGTCCACTCCACCAGCAGCTCCCGCCGTCCGTCGCCGTCCACGTCGCAGACGGCGAACCGGCCGGGGGCGTAGTCCGAGAAGGTGTAGCTTTCCCAGTCCTCATTGACATAGCCGCCCCCGCCGGACCAGGGGCTCTCCAGGAACTGGGTGTAGGCCAGCCGCTCCTGCGCCCCGCCGTCCGGCTCCGCCTCCGGGAAGTCCCCGCCGGTGAGCCTGGGCTCCCCCGTCTCAAAGCCGTCCCCGGTATAGGTCACCGGCCAGGAGACGGCGAACTTGCTGTAAAGGTATCTGCCTTGTGTGTACATGCCGCCGCCAACGTCCAGCCGCCAGCCGTCCCCGTCCCGCTCAAAGCGGACGCTGCCGGTGGCGCGGCAGGACAGCGCCGCGTCCCCCAGCGTCCTTGGGATGGCGGTCAGAGCCTCCGAGTCCCCGTAGTTGACCGTAGCCAGGGCGGTATCGCTATCGACGGTGAAGGTGACCTTCTCCTCGAAGTCTGAGATCAGGGCCGACGGGTCCATGGTCCGGGCAGACCAGCGGTCCCCCTGCCACTGGTAGGCCACCAGGGTGGGAACGGGATCGGAGGGGTAGATGTTGTTGTAGGCCACAACAAGCTCCCGCTCCCCGTCGCCGCCGGTATCCTCATACCACCAGGCATAGCGGTCCGCCTCGGGCTCCATCCTCTGCCGGAAGGCCTGGAATACATCCCCCCGGCGGAGGCAGACCATGTCGCCGCTCTGGCTGCAATAGAGGGCGATATCCGTGTCCGGCGTCTGGGCCAGCAGACGAAATTCCGTGTCCCAGGTGCCCTGCTCCGTGGGCAGGTCCTCCGGCACCGGCAGGAGGCTCACCGCCTCCAGCGGGTAGCCGTCCCGGTCCAGGTACACGGCGTACTCCACCGCGCCGCCGCTGCCGTCCTCCGCGGGGAAAACGGCGGTCAGCTCCACCGCCAGGTCCGCCGGGATGACGGCATCTACTGTCAAGGTGTATTCCCTGCTGGTCCCTGTGACAGAGAGCTCCATGGGGTCACAGTTCCGGTTTTCGTACACATACCACCCCCGGGCCGTCACCTGGGCGGGCTCCCTGGGGAAGGTGATATTCACTGCCTCGCCGGGGCTGGCGGTGAGCATGGCCAGCTCGTCCTGGCGCTCCACCGCCGCACCGGGCGGCTCCACCGTCAAGGGCGTATCGCCATCGGCGGCCCAGTCGTACCCCCACGCACTCAGCAGCACCGCCTGGTCCCCCGACGCCAGCAGCGCCGTGGGCAGGCCGTCCGCCGGGGCGCCGGTCTGCTCTTCATTTTCCGGGAAAACATCCTCCGGCGGCAGAGCCTCGCTCTGGCTGTCCTCCGGGACCTCCCGCCGCTCCGCCGCGCCGGTGAAGGCGCAGAGGGCGCACAGCCCGGTCAGCACCGCCGCGAGGCACGCCACCGCCGCCGTGGTCCGCCGCCGTGCCACCAGCACCGCGATGCGCTCCTTGAGGCTGGACCCGCCGCCGGTCATGGTGGTGGCGCAGCGCAGCAGGTCCGCCGGGGCGGTGCGGCGGGTCACCAGGGCCACCAGGGTCCGGCCGTACTCCGCCCGCTCCTCCTCGCCCAGCAGGGCCACCGCCCCCGCGTCACAGCTCAGCTCGCTGTCCCGGCGGCTGGCCGCCGCGGCCCACCATACCAGCGGGTCGTACCAGTGCAGCGCCAAACACAGCCCCCGGAGGGCGGCCCAGAGGTGGTCCCGCTGCCGGTAGTGGGTGTACTCGTGGGCCAGGACGTGGTCCCGCTCCCGGCCCTCCAGCCCCGGCGTCAGGTAGATGGCGGGCCGCAGCCCGAAGAGGCAGGGCGAGAACAGCCCCTCCACCTCGTAGACCGCCAGCCCCCGGTAGTCCCCCGCCGCCCTTCTCCGGCGGCGCAGGTCCCGGTAAAATCTTCCATTCAAAGCGGCCAGGGCCGCGCCCGTGACCGCCGCGCCAGCCAGCCACACGCCGCCCACCACGTCGGTGAACGTGACGGCCCGGCCCCCGGTCTCCAGCCGGGCGGCGTCCACCTGCGCCCGCCAGTCCTTACGGGCCTGCTCATACTGCTCCGGCGTCATGTCCGGGCTGTCAGGGATGGACAGTTCCGGCGTGTTCCCGCCGATCACGCCCACCACCGGGTCCTCGGCCCCGGACACATACCCCGACACCGCCGGCGGCACCGGCTCCGCTGTCAGTAGGCCCAGCACTCCGGCGGCCCCGGCGGTGACGTTCACCGGCAGCAGCAGCCGCAGCAGCACCGGAAGCCACAGCGCGTACCGCACCCGTGGCCCCAGCCGTCCCCGCAGGAGCGCCCGCACCGCCGCGATCAGCAGCACCATGGCCGCCGACACGGCGGCCCACTCCGCCAGGGACAGCAGATGAAAGACCGTCCCCTCACCCATGGCGCTTCTCCTCCAGCTTTTTCAAAGCGGCGTACAGCTCGTCGATCTCCTCCTGGCTCAGGTCCTCGCTCTCGGCCATGGCGCTGACCATCAGCCCCACGCTGCCGCCGAAGACCTTGCGGAGAAAGCCCCTGGTCTCCCGCAAAGCGGCCTCCTCCCGTTTGAACTTGGGGTAGTACAGCTTGGCCCTGGGCCCCTGCTCCCAGCGGAGCAGGCCCTTCTCCTCCATCCGGCGGACCAGGGTCTCGCCGGTACTCTTGGTCCAGCCGGTGCGCTCGGTGAGCCGCCGGGCGATCTGGGTGATGGTCAGCGGCGCGCGCTCCCACAGGCACTCGCACACCTCCCACTCGGTGTTGGTCAGCCGCAGCTTGTCGTCCATGGTATGTCCTCCTT
>CANQCS010000066.1 GCA_947589745.1 uncultured Oscillospiraceae bacterium | reverse complement strand
GGCTGGCAGAAGAACTCCAGCTCCATCTGCTCGAACTCACGGGTGCGGAAGGTGAAGTTGCCGGGGGTGATCTCGTTACGGAAGCTCTTGCCGATCTGGCAGACGCCGAAGGGCAGCTTCCGGCGGGTGGTGCGCTGGATGTTCTGGAAGTTGACGAAGATGCCCTGGGCGGTCTCGGGGCGGAGGTAGACGGTGTTCTTGGCGTCCTCGGTGACGCCCTGGAAGGTCTTGAACATCAGATTGAACTGGCGGATGTCGGTCCAATTGTGCTTGCCGCAGGTGGGACAGGGGATCTGGTGCTCCTCGATGAAGTCCTTCATCTGGGACTGGGTCATGGCGTCCACGCTGTGGCCCAGGTCAAAGCTGTTCTCCTGGCACCAGTCCTCGATGACCTTGTCGGCGCGAAACCGCTCGTGGCACTCCTTGCAGTCCATGAGGGGGTCGGAGAAGCCGCCCACGTGGCCGGAGGCCACCCAGGTCTGGGGGTTCATCAGGATGGCGGCGTCCAGGCCCACGTTGTAGGGGTTCTCCTGGACGAACTTCTTCCACCATGCCTTCTTCACGTTGTTCTTCAGCTCCACGCCCAGGGGGCCGTAGTCCCAGGTGTTGGCCAGGCCGCCGTAGATCTCGCTGCCGGGGAAGATGAATCCCCGGCCCTTGCAGAGGGCGACGATCTTGTCCATGGTCTTTTCGCTGTTTTTCATAGGGGTATGCTCCTTTCAAGTCTGGCTCAGAGCAAAACAAACGCCCTGAGCCGGTTTTCGGCTCAGGGCGAACAAGTCTTGTCCGTGGTTCCACCTGAATTCGCGGCTGGCTGCCGCGCTCTCTTTCCCGGTAACGGCGGGGGTCCGGCGGGGCATTGCCTCCCCGCGGCTTCAAGGCGCCTTCCCCGTCCGCTTGGCAGGGACTTGCACCGTCCGTCCCCTCTCTGAGCCCTCGCATACGGGTACTGTTCCTCTTCTCGGCCTTTTACAAGTCGTCAGTGTAGCATGTTTTGCGGGGGATGTCAAGGGGGAAGTTTCGCGCGGAACTTCGCAGGCCGGCGGGATCAGTCCCGGATGACCTGCTCCTCCGCCTCCATCAGGGCGCTCTCCAGGATATCCCGGACGCGGGGCAGGTCCAGGGGGTCCCCGGCGTCCAGGATGGTCAGGGCGTCGTCGATCTTGCCTACTAGAAAGGCGTATAATTTCTGATACTGGTCCATAAAATCTCCTCCTGTATTGCGTCATAATTGCGTCACTTTGACAATTCATCTTAACATGACGGTATGATATTGTCAAGGAATATCGCGGGGAGAGTGTTATGAAGGATCAGGAATTGGTGCGCTTTACGCTGCGGGTGCCCAGGGAGCTGCTGGATAAATTCGGATATGTGGCCGACTACCGGGGGCGCACGAAAAACCGTGAGCTGGAACAGATGATGAAAGCCCGCATTGCCTCCTTTGAGCGGGAGCATGGGCCGATCCAATTGGAGAAGAAAGAAAATGGCGACGAATAAAAGAGTGTTTACACTTCGGCTTTCCGATGAGGTATTCGATAAAATTGGCGCATTGGCTACGAAGGAGCACAGGTCTATGACTAACTATATTGAATACGTCCTGCTGAAGCACCTGGCCGAGGTGGAGCAGGAGGAAAAGAGCGCCGGAAAAAATGACAAGGCGTAGGGGCCGGTATTCACACCGGCCCGATTTTCGTTATATAATAGTCTGATAAAGACTTTTATAAAAGGTGAGGTACATGGACTACGTAGAACGGTTGAGGGAACTGCGCACGGACCGCGATATCGGACAGAAAGAAATCGCGGCACTGCTGGGCTGCCAGCAGTCCGCCGTATCCAAATATGAGAAGCGCAAGGCAAATTACAGTATCGACGACCTGCTCCTCCTCTGCCGGTATTACAATGTGTCGGCGGACTATGTGCTGGGATTGCCGGAGGGAATGCCGTATCCGAAGCGATAAAACGCAGAGGCTCCCCCTCCCCCTTTCGGATGGCTGCATACCTTTTCCGACAATAAACCCCAAAGACCCCGCCTTTCGGCGGGGTCTTTGGGGTGTGTTGTGTGTGTTTTAGGAGGGAGAAATCGCATTGGGTATTACCCCTTTGCTGGCTCATATATTATCGGAAGTTTAAGAAGAAATCATGTACTCGATGTAAACAAATTATGAACGTTTTGCTTTTTTTCAAGAGGATTGCTTCAAATCGACCTGTAGGGGCCCTGTTTTCGGTGGGTCAGCCCTTCAACTTTTGCCACTCGGATACCGCTAATTCGTCACAGCGGTTATTGTAGGGGTTCTCCGCGTGGCCCTTGACCCAGTGGTAGCGGAGGGTGTGGATGGAGCAGAGCTGCAGCAGGCGGTCCCAGAGGTCCGGGTTCAGGGCGGGCTTCTTGTCGGACTTTACCCAGCCACGGGCCTTCCAGCCCTTGGCCCAGCCCTTCTCCAGGGCGTCGATGACATACTTGCTGTCGGACCACAGGTGGACCTCACAGGGCTCGTTGAGGGCCTCCAGGCCACGGATGACGGCGGTGAGCTCCATGCGGTTGTTGGTGGTGGAGCGCTCGCCGCCGGAGAGCTCCTTGCTGTGGGGGCCATACATCAGGATGGCGCCCCAGCCGCCGGGGCCTGGGTTGCCGGAGCAGGCGCCGTCGGTGTAGAGGGTGACTGTTTTCATGGGTTCTCCTTGGATCGGATCAGTTGTATGTAGGCGCCCACGGTCTGGGCCAGCAGGGGCAGGTCCAAGACCTCCGCCAGGCGGACGGGGCGGTCGGCGCGGATGGCGGTCATGAACTGGGACTGCAAAATCTTCAGCCGGTCCCGGATGGTTGACTCGCCCAGGAGGTCCGCCATGGTGACGGCCTCCACCAGGAGGGGGCGGAAGAACGGGTCCATGACCTGCCGGAGCTGCCGGGGCGTGCGCTCGAAGGCGCAGAAGGCGATGATCTCTTCCTCCATGCTGCGGAGGGTGGAGACGGAGGACTGATAGAGCTGGGACAGGTCCGGGGTTGTGGGCGATGTCCTGGTCAGGGTCCCTACTGTGGCGGTATCGTCTACGCGGGACAACAGCTCCTCCTGGGTGAGGCGAAGGGTCTCAGGCTCATTGGAATGGGCCCATTTGCTGTTCAAAAACGAATACTGTTCGTTTTCGATACCAGTAAATATTACGGCGTGTTTACTATTTTCACTGACGTGGAGGCCCAACATGGCGGGAGCGGCGGTTTGCAGATAGGCGCAGAGGTCCTTCCGCGGGACCGCCGTCTCCGTCATGGCGAGGCCGATGGGGTTCAGATAGAGGTCGAACCACCGCTTGCCCTGGAGCATGGGACCGGCCAGGTAGGCCCCGCCCTCTTTGGCGAAAAAGTACGGGAGGCCCATGTCCAGGGCGATCTGGCGGTCAGTGGTGTCCACGCCGAAGGGCTCCAGGAGGTTGGCCAAGGCGGCGTAGGAACAGGAGGAGTTGAAGGTCATGTATTTCATCGCGCGTCTCCCCTCCCCTGCCGTCAGACTTCTTCGTTGGTCTCCGGCTCGGCTGTGGCTCCGTTCTCCGGTTCTGCGGTTTCAGTGGGTCTGTTCCCATCCGGCTCCTTGTCCGCCAGGGAGATGGCGATGACGCGGTCGGACTGCTCCTTGAAGCGCATAACGATGACGCCCTGGGTGGAGCGGCCGCAGGTCTTGATGGCGCCCACGTCGGTGCGGAGCATGACGCCCTTCTCGGTGACGAGAAGCAGGTCCTCGCTGCCGTCCACCACCTTGACACCCACCACGCTGCCGGTCTTGTCGGTGATCATATAGTTCTTGATGCCGATGCCGCCCCGGCTGTGGACAGAGTATTCCTCCACCGGGGTGCGCTTGCCGTAACCGTTCTCAGTGATGGAGAGGACCGTCTTGCCCTCGTCCATCCGGGCCGCGCCCACCACGTAGTCGCCCTCCCGGAGGCGGATGCCACGGACGCCTACGGCCGTGCGGCCCATGGATCGGACGTCTGTCTCGTGGAAGCAGACGGCCATGCCGTCGTGGGTGGCGATCAGAAGGTACTGGTCGCCGTTGGTCTCCTTCACCGTGATGAGCTCGTCGCCCTCGTCCAGGACGATGACCCGGAGGCCGTTGTTGCGGAGGTTCTTCAGGAGGGAGGCGTCCATGCGCTTGACGGTGCCGTTGCGGGTGAACATGGTCAGGTAGCGGTCGCCCTCGGTGGTGATATCACGGGTGTGGAGCATGACGGACACCTTCTCGCCGGGCTCCACCTGGAGGATGTTGACGATGTTGGTGCCCTTGGCGGCCCGGCCCGCCTCGGGGATCTGGTAGCCCTTCTTGCGGAAGACCCGGCCCCGGTCCGTGAAGAACAGGATATAGTCGTGGGTGGAGGACGTGAAGACCGTGCTCACGTAGTCCTCCTCCTTGGTGGTCATGCCCTTGCGGCCCATGCCGCCCTTGCCCTGGGCGGCGTACTCGCTGGCGCTGGTGCGCTTGATGTAGCCGCCGTCGGTCATGGTGAAGACGCACTGCTCCTCGGCGATCAGGTCCTCAATGTCGATCTCGTCCTCCACGTCCTGGATCTCCGTGACCCGGTCGTCGCCGTACTTGTCCCGAATGGCGATCAACTCGTCCTTCAGGACGCCCCGGAGCATCTCGTCGGAGGCCAGGAGCTTGTTGAAGTAGGCGATCTTCTCCTCCAACTCCTTGTACTCCGCCTCCAGTTTCTCCCGGTTCAGGCCCTGGAGGGAGATCAGGCGCATGTCGCAGATGGCCTGGGCCTGGATATCGTCCAGGCCGAAGCGCTCCATGAGGCGCTGCTTGGCGTTGTCGTAGCTGGTGCGGATGATGTGGATGACCTCGTCGATGTTGTCCTGGGCGATAAGAAGGCCCTCCAACAGGTGGGCCCGCTCCTGGGCCTTCTTCAGGTCGTAGCGGGTGCGGCGGATGATGACCTGCTCCTGGTAGGCGATGTACTCGTCCAGGATATGCCGCAGAGAGAGAATCTTCGGCTGCCGCTGGTCGTCCACCAGGGCCAGCATGATGATGGAGAAGTTGGACTGCAGGGCCGTCTGGGCAAAGAGGCGATTTAAGACCACCTGGGGGTTGGCGTCCTTCTTCAGCTCGATGACGATGCGCATACCGTTGCGGTCCGTCTCGTCCCGGAGGTCGGAGATGCCCTCCATCTTCTTATCCTTCACCTGGTCGGAGATGTTCTTGATGAGCTGGCGCTTGTTCACCTGGTAGGGCAGCTCGTTGACGATGATGCGGATACGGTCCTTGCCGAACTCCTCGAAAGCGGTGCGGGCCCGGACCACCACCTTGCCACGGCCGGTGGCGTAGGCGGCCCGGATGCCGGCGTGGCCCATGATGATGCCCTTGGTGGGGAAATCGGGGCCCTGGATGTGGGCCATCAGGTCGTTGAGAGTGGCGTCCGGGTTGTCCAGGACACAGATCGTGGCGTTGATGACCTCCCGGAGGTTGTGGGGCGGGATGTTGGTGGCCATGCCCACGGCGATGCCGCTGGAGCCGTTCACCAGGAGATTGGGGAAGCGGCTGGGCAGGACCCGGGGCTCCTTGGTGGACTCGTCAAAGTTGGGCTCCCAGTCCACGGTGTCCTTGTCGATGTCCCGCAGCATCTCGTTGGCGATCCTGGACATGCGGGCCTCGGTGTACCGGTAGGCCGCCGGGGGATTGCCGTCCACGTCGCCAAAGTTGCCGTGGCCGTCCACCAGGGGATAGCGGAGGGAGAAGTCCTGGGCCAGGCGGACCATGGCGTCGTAGACGCTGGCGTCGCCGTGGGGGTGGTAGTGGCCCAGCACTTCGCCCACGCAGGTGGCGGACTTCTTGAAAGGCTTGTCGCTGGTGAGGCCGGTCTCGTACATGGAGTACAGGATGCGGCGGTGGACCGGCTTTAGGCCGTCCCGGACGTCGGGCAGGGCCCGGGCCACGATGACGGACATGGCGTAGTCCTTGTAGCTCTCCTGCATCTCGTGGACCAGCTCGGACTCCGTGATATGCTGGTTGGGAAACAGGATATCTTCCGGTTTGTAGTCTCTGTTGTGTGCCATAGGGGTGTTACCTCATTTTGCCATTTCTTACCATTTCTCGTCACCGGGCAAACAGGCTCGGTATCGCAACAGGTAGGGAGCGGGATAAAAGTTTTCTTTGCCTACTTTCTTTTTCAAAAGAAAGTAGGTTAGTAGTCCAGGTTGACGGCGTACTTTGCGTTCTGCTCGATCCACGCCCGGCGGGGCTCCACTTCCTCGCCCATGAGGACGGTGAAGATCTGGTCCGCCGCCACGGCGTCGTCCAGGGTGATGCGGCGGAGGGTGCGGCTCTCCGGGTCCATGGTGGTCTCCCACAGCTCGTGGGGGTCCATCTCGCCCAGGCCCTTGAAGCGGCTGATGTCCACCTTCACGTTGGGATTGCCGCCCCGGAGCTCGGCGCTGATCTTGTCCCGCTCCGTCTCGGAGTAGGCCACACGGACGGTCTTGCCGCGGGTCAGCTTGAAGAGGGGCGGCACGGCGGAGTAGACGTAGCCCTTCTCGATGAGGGGCCGCATGTAGCGGAAGAAGAAGGTCAGCAGCAGGGTCCGGATATGGGCGCCATCCACATCGGCATCGGCCATGATGATGATTTTGTGATAGCGGAGCTTGTCGATGTTGAACTCGTCCCCGATGCCGGCGCCCAGGGCCACGATCATGGGGTAGAGCTTGTCGTTGCCGTAGATCTTGTCGGCACGGGCCTTCTCCACGTTCAGCATCTTGCCCCACATGGAGAGGATGGCCTGGAACCGGCTGTCCCGGCCGCCGATGGCGGAGCCGGCGGCGGAGTCGCCCTCTACAATATAAATCTCGCAGAGGGACGGATCACGCTCGTTGCAGTCCTGGAGCTTGTCGGGCATCTGGCCGGACTCCAGGCCGGTCTTGCGGCGGACGGACTCACGGGCCTTCTTGGCGGCCTCCCTGGCCCGGGAGGCCATCATGGCCTTGTCCAGGATGGCACGGGCGGTCTTGGGGTTCTCCTCCATGTATTCGGCGAGGCGGTCCGTGACCACGTTGTTGACCAGGGTGCGGATCTCGCTGTTGCCCAGCTTGGCCTTGGTCTGGCCCTCGAACTGGGCCTCGGTGAGCTTGACTGAGATAACGCAGGTCAGGCCCTCCCGGCAGTCCTCGCCGGAAACCTTGTCCTCCCCCTTCAGGAGGTTGGCCTTTTTGCCGTAGGCGTTCAGCACCGTGGTCAGGGCCCGCTTGAAGCCCTCCTCGTGCATACCGCCCTCCGGGGTGCGGACGTCGTTGGCGAAGGAGACGATTGTCTCGTTGTAGTTCTCGTTGTACTGCATGGCGATCTCCACGGAGGAGTCGTCCTTGGTGCCGGTCATGTAGATGACGTCCTCGTGGATCGGGGGCTTGTTCTGGTTGAGCCACTCCACGTACTCCCGGATGCCGCCGTCGTAGCGCATGGTGTCCGACTGCTCCTGGCCCTCCCGCTTGTCGAAGGTGCTGATCTGGAGGCCGGCGTTGAGGAACGCCTGCTGCTGCATCCGGGTGTGGATGGTGTCGTAGCTGTAGACCGTGGTGTCGAACATCTGGGGGTCCGGCTTGAAGGTGATGGAGGTGCCGGTCCTGTCCGTGGCGCCCACCACCTTCATATGCTGGGTGATGTCGCCCCGGGCGAAGCGCATCTCGTAGATCTGGCCGTTTTTGTAGACGCGGGCGATGAGCCACTCGCTGAGGGCGTTGACCACGCTGGCGCCCACGCCGTGGAGGCCGCCGGAGACCTTGTAGCCCCCGCCGCCGAACTTGCCTCCGGCGTGCAGCACGGTGAAGACCACCTCCAAGGCGGGAAGGCCCGTCTGGGGCTGGATATCCACGGGGATGCCGCGGCCGTTGTCAGTGACAGTGATGGTGCCGTCGGCGTTGACGGTGACCTCGATCTCGTCGCAGTAGCCGGCCAGGGCCTCGTCGATGGAGTTATCCACGATCTCGTAGACCAGGTGATGCAGGCCAGACTCGCTGGTGGAGCCGATGTACATGCCCGGGCGCTTGCGGACGGCCTCCAGGCCCTCCAGGACCTGGATCTCGGAGCCGCCATATTCGTGGTCCACCTGGGTGGTGGTCAATGTTTTTTCGTCTGCCATGGTAAGAAAACCTCCAAATGTCGCTGTGGGAAGTGATATCGTCGATCAGTCAATGACATCGTCGTCCATGTCGCTGTCATGGTAGCCGTCCTCGTCTCTGTCGTCGCTCATGACCTCCATGGTGCGCATCCGGCGTTTGTTCTTGGCCTCCTCCACGCTGTGGTGGATAAGCTCCTTGACTTCCCGGGGCTTTTTGATATTTTTCAGGTCCAGGTGGGGAGCGCTTTGGTCGGAGGAGATGACGCAGATGGTGCCGACGCCGAAGAGGCGCTGGATGATGGACATGCTCAGCTGCAGGTCCCGCACGCGGTAGAGCAGCACCTCGTCGCATTTCAGGTTCAGAAGGCCGGTCTCATAGAAGAGACGGTCCTCGCTGAGGCGGTAGCGGGTGAAGGACAGTGGAAGTCCCAGATGGCGCTTGCGGTCTTTCCACTTGTACTCGATAGGTTCCATAGTCAATCTTTTCCTCCTTCTGATAGAGCGGATGGGTGGATGGATGAAAAGGGGTCCTTTTCAATGCGTCCCACCAGTGCGGCGGGAGAGAGCGGGGAGATATATACCTGCTGCCAGCTGCCCTTCGGGCAGCAGAGCACCAGGGAGCGAGGAAGGTCGTCGCCTACGGCGACTACCATGCCCTCGTCCTCGGCGGACCGCAGGAACTTTTTTGTATGTTTTGAAGTGGTGACATTGTCCAGGTCAAAAATGCCTATGATATCCTCGGTGGGGATGGCGACGTTGTTACCTAAATGCAGATACATAGTCGAAGCTCCTCTGTAAGGGGCCTCCGGCCCCTGGGAGGGATGGTAGGGACCTCCGGTCCCTGCTGACCCTGGGTTACTTTTTGTGCAAACAAAAAGTAACCAAAAAGTTGCTTAAGGGGCTGGGGCCCCTTAAGAATCCCTGGGGAGGACGGTTAAGGGCAGATGGGTGTTTGGGCTAGGAGTCAGGGAAAGCATTCATCGGGGGTGCCTCCTTGTTTTTCCGTAGTCTTACTGCTGGTTGCTCCGTTCCACTACGCAATTGATGGCGCGGTGCTTGTCGAGTTCGTATACGGAAATCTGTCCTGTGCGTAGTGGAACGGAGCAGGACGCAGCCGGACAAGCACAAAACGACCAACGCACCCAATGAGCCCCTGCACCAGCGCTTCACTGTTCTTGGGGACATACTCGGGTAGCCGCTTCGACCCTATACACGGGAGCAAGAACAGTTTAGACCAAACCAACCAAAGGGGGAGCGCAAAACCAAACAAAAAATAAGGAAAGATTCTCAAGAAAACCATTCCTGGTTTTCTTGAGTGCACTTTTGGTTACTTTTCCTGCAAGGGAAAAGTAACCCCAGGGGCGCCCCACTGGGGGTGCGCATCAGACCCGGTGGGGGGCGGAGCCCCCCTCCCCCCGAGTGACGACCCCGTTGTTAACATAGTACACGTTGCCGTGTAAAAGGGAGTGCAGCCTGTCTTCTTCACAGCAGGTAATAAATACCTGCCCGCCGCCCAGGCGGTTCAGGACATATTCCTGCCGTTTGGGGTCCAGCTCGCTGAGCACGTCGTCCAGCAGCAGGACGGGGTACTCCCCAATAATTTCTTTATGGATCTCACGGGCCGCCAGCTTCATGGCGAGGGCCGCCGTGCGGGTCTGGCCCTGGGAGGCAAAGGATCTGGCGCTGATGCCGTCCACCTGGACGATCAGGTCATCCTTGTGGGGTCCGGACAGACACTGGCGGCTGGCGATCTCCGCGTAGTGGTGCTCCCGCTGGTGAGCCAGGAGCTGGAGGACCAGGAGCTTCTGGTCGCCAAAGGGGTCCGTGACCGTGCTCACCGTCTTGTACTGGATGTTCAGCTTCTCCTGTCCCCCCGAGCACTCGCTGTGGACCGCGGAGGCGTAGGCCTCCAGAATTTTGGCGAAGCGGGCCCGGTAATGGATCAGGATTGCTCCGATCTCCGCCATGCGGAGATTGAAGTCCGGCAGCGTGGCGATCAGGTCCGGGCGCTCGTCGCAGTCCCGCAGGATGCGGGTCTTGTGTTCGTGGAGGCGGTTGTATTCCGCCAGGGCCTCGGCGTACTTGGGCCGGAGCTGGCACAGGGAGGCGTCCAGGAAGCGGCGGCGGGCGGCGGCCCCCTCCCGGATGAGCTGCAGGTCCTCGGGACAGAAAAACACCGTGTTCAGCACTTGGCTCAGGTCTGTGACGCCCTTCACCGGGACCTGGTTGATGGTGATTTTCTTCTTTCGGCTGAAGCCGTATTCGATGCGGCTGGTGAAGTCCCGCTCCCGGGCCTGGACCTTTCCCTCCAGGATGAAGCCGCTCTGCTCAAAGCGGATCAGCTCCCGGTCGCTGCGGGTGCGGTGGCTCTTGCCCGTGGAGAGGCAGATCATGGCCTCCAGAAGATTGGTCTTGCCCTGGGCGTTTTCCCCGCAGATCACGTTGCAGACTGGGTCAAAGGCGATCGTCTGCCGGCCGTAGTTTCGGAAATCCTCCAGAGAAATACTTTCAATCTTCATAGGCAATCGTATAGCTCCGGTTTCGGAAGGTTACCACGTCGCCGGGGCGGAGCTTCTTTCCCCGCTGGAGGCAGACCTCCCCGCCGACTTGCACCTGGCCGTCCTGGATGAGGAGCTTCGCCTCTCCGCCGGAGGACACCAGGCTGCCCAGCTTCATCAGGTCCTGGAGCCGGATAAATTCTGTGTGAATGGTGATCGTTTCCATATAAGTATACCCGATTTAGAAAGATATCAGAAATAAATGATGGGTCGGCGGTCTGACGCCGCGCAGTGTGTCTGAAGAAAAAGTCAGTTGTTCTTCAGGCGGACGGGCAGGACCATATAGAGGAAGGTCTCGTCCCCCTCGGTGGGGGTGATGATGCAGGGGGAGATGCTGGTATTCAGCTCCACCTTCACCGCCTCCGCGGGCGCGTATTTCAGGGCGTCCAGCAGGTAGCGGTTATTGAAGCCGATTTCCAGGTTGCCGCCGTCGCCGGTGAGGCGGCAGACGTCCTTGGCGTCGCCTACGGCGGTGCGGGCGGAGAAGGTCACCTGGCCGTCGCCGAAGAGGCAGCGGACGGGGCTCTTCTGCTTGTCGTTGATGACCACGGAGACGCGGTCGATGGAGTTCATCAAGGCGCGGGTGTCCGCCGTGAGGGAGATGGGGTTCTTGCGGGGGATGGCCGCCTTGTAGTCCAGGAAATCGCCCTCCAGGCGTCGGCAGATCAGCTGGGTGGGGCCGGCCTCAAAGAGCAGGTGGCGGTTGCCCAGGGTGATAACGGCGGGGTCGTCGGTGTCCTGGCAGATTTTCTCCACCTCGTTGAGAGCCGTGCCGGGGGCCACGAAGCGGAAGGCGTTGGACTGCTCCTGCTCCAGCTTCTCCCGGCGGAGGGCCAGGCGGAAGCCGTCCACGCTGACCACGGTGAGGGTGCTGTCCTCGATCTCAAAGAGGGAACCGGTGTGGATGGGGCGAACCTCGTCGGTGGAGACGGCGAAGGATGTCTCGGAGATCATGGAGCGGAGAGTGCTTTGGGGCAGGGTGACGGAGTACTGGTCCTCCACCTCTGGCAGTTCCGGGTAGTCGTCGGCGGAGAGGGCGGCGATGTTGTAGGAGGCGTCGCCGCAGATCAGGGTCACATTCAGGTTGTCGTCAGAGGAGAACAGGACCACGTCGTCGGGGAGGCGGCGGATGATCTCGCCGGTGAGGCGGGCCGGGAGGACCAGGGCGCCGTTCTCCGTGATCTCCGCTTCCAAGACGGTGCGGATGCCGATGTTCATATTGTAGCCGGACACGGTGAGGCCGGCGGGGCCGGCCTGGAACAGGATGCCCTCCAGGGCGGGAATGGAGCTCTTGGCCGCGACGGCCCGGGAGGAGATGGTCACCGCAGTTTGGAGCAAGGTTTTTTCACAGGAAAATTTCATGGCTGTTCTTTCCTTTCTTTTTTGCGGGCAGGTATATTCTCCCGCAGAGAAGCATAAAATATCTTTTTGGCAGTAGAAGCAGTAGGGGAGAAAAATGTGGAAAAGGGCCGGAAGTGCCCTGTTTGCAAGGGAAAGCCGTCGACAAAGGGGTGTGGAAAAGTTGGAGGCGGATGATTGGGTTTTCCACAGGGCGGCGAAGAGGGAGTTTGTCCACAGGGGGTGTGGAAAAATGTTGTTGATTTGGTGGAAAATTATTTAGTGGAGTTGATGTTGGTGATGATGGATTTGATGGTCTCCGCGTAGGCCGGGTCCTTGTTCATGGTCTTCTCCACTTTCGACACGGAGTTGAGGACCGTGGAGTGGTCACGGCCGCTGAAGAGCTTGCCGGTGTCGTCCAGGGACAGGCTGGTCATGCGGCGGATGAGGTACATGGCGATCTGCCGGGCGTTGAGGGCGTCCTTGCTCCGGGAGGGGCTGCGGATCTGGTCCTCGTCCAGGCGGTAGTAGCGGCAGATCTCCCGGATGATGACATCCGGGGTGATGAGGAAGTCGCTGGAGCGGCTCATGTCCTGAATGGCCCGGTCCACGGTGGCCCGGTTGATCTCCGCGCCGTCCAGGTCGTGGAAGGCCTTGATCTTCTTCACAGTGCCCTCCAGCTGGCGGACGTTGGCGGTGATCTTGGAGGCGATGTAGCCGGCGATGTCGTCGCTGAGCAGGAACCCCAGCTGGGCGGCCTTGTTCTTCAGGATGGCGATGCGGGTTTCCAGCACCGGCGGGTGGACGTCCGCCATCAGGCCCCACTCAAAGCGGGTGCGGAGCCGGTCGTCCAGCTGGGCCATCTCCTGGGGGGGACGGTCGGAGGTGAGGACGATCTGCTTCTTGCTCTCGTAGAGGGTGTTGAAGGTGTGGAAGAACTCGTTCTGTGTCTCCACCTTGCCGGCCACGAACTGGATATCGTCCACCAGCATCAGGTCCGCCTCCCGGTACTTGGTGCGGAAGTCGCCGGCCTTGCCGGAGCGGACGGACTCGATGAAGTCGTTGATGAACTCGTCACCCTTCAGGTAGAGGATGCGGGTGTTGGGGTCCCGGTCCCGGATGACGTGGGCGATGGCGTACAGCAGGTGGGTCTTGCCCAGGCCGGAGTCGCCGTAGATGAAGAGGGGGTTGTAGTGGGCGCCGGGGTTCTCCGCCACGGCCCGGGCCGCGGAGCAGGCCAGCTGGTTGGAGGGGCCCACCACGAAGGTGTCGAAGGTGAACTCGCCGCTCTCCATCAGGGAGACGGGCTTCTTCTCCTCCTTCCCCCGGTAGCGGCGGAGGCCGCCGTCGTCCAGCAGGCGCACCGTCATGTCGGAGGAGAAGATATCCTTCAACGCCGCCTCGATGGCCGGGAGAAAGCGGTCCTGGATGTTGGAGCGCTTGAAGTCGTTGGGACAGTGGAGCACCAGGGCGCTGCCCTCCAGGGCCACGGCGGTGGTATCGTCGAACCAGGTCTTGATGGTGGTCTCCGAGAGATCCTCCCGCATCCTGGTCAGGATCATGGACCATATATCGGCAACGGATTGCATTGAAGCTCTCTCCTTCTCTGTTTATCTCTGTCGCGGGTCAAATGCTACCGCTATTATTTTACCATAAAAGCGGCATATTTGCAACACATACTTATTCTAATAATAAGCACAAAAAACAATGCGGAATTGGTTGAGGATACAAGAGGGCAAAATGTCCTCCCTCCGCGGAAAGGCCGGGACCGGCAGGGCGCGCGGAGAGTCGCCGCCGCACAAAATATAGGCGGTGGGACCGGGAGTGACCACAAGATTTGGGTTTACCGGGGCCGGACCGGGCAAAGGAAAGAAAATCGGAAGAAAATCAACGGTTTGAGGAAGTTTTTTGTTGACAACGGGAGAAATTTTCTATATAATAATGGTTGCCTGTCGCGTCCGGCAGGCTTTTACGTCAACTGCGGGGGGAGGCAGCGATGTCCGCCCGCCGTCGAGTAGCGCCGGACAAACCGGCGCAGATATGAAAACAGGAGGTGTATGCAAATGTTCCGTACCTATCAGCCCAAGAAGCGCCAGCGCTCCAAGGAGCACGGCTTCCGCAAGCGGATGAGGACCGCCAATGGCCGTAAGGTCCTGTCCCGCCGCCGCGCCAAGGGCCGCGCCCGCCTGACCCTCTGAGGTTTGCGGAGTTTGCATCGCAGATAGATAGACCTGGAAGGGACGGCATGATCCATCTGCCGTCCCCTTACTTTTTCTTAAAAGAAAAAGTAAGCAAAAAGAATTTTAACCTTGCTCTGTGCTGCTTTTCTTGTCCGAGTTTTGCCGCACGGTAACGTGGGCAGGGATCTATCCAGGAAAAAAAGAGCGGCGCTTTTTTGAAAGAAAAAGCGGGCAAAAGGGGCTTTGTTTTCACTCTGTGCGGCTTTTTCCGTATGAATTGCCGCACAGTGACGGAGGCGGGGACTTTTCCAGGGAAAGATGGGAGGTCACGGTATGGATAAGACGGTGACCATCAAGGAGAACCGGACGTTCCGGCGGATGTACAGCAAGGGAAAGTCGGCGGTGACGCCCTTTCTGGTGATGTACTGCCGCCCCAACGGGCGGGACCACAGCCGACTGGGCATCACCGTCAGCACCAAGCTGGGCGGCGCCGTGGTGCGCAACCGCGCCCGGCGGAGGCTCCGGGAGGTGTACCGGCTGGCCAGGCCGGACCTGCGCCCCGGCTTCGACGTGGTGCTGGTGGCCCGGCAGCGGTGCGTGGAGGGGGACTGGCGGAAGCTGACGGCGGCCTTTTACCGGGCCTGCCGGGAGCTGGGCCTGCTGAAGGAGGCGGAGAAGGCGTGAAGCGTGTGCTGCTGGTGCTGATCCGTTTTTATCAGAAGTATATCTCCCCCGGCCTGCCGGCCCGGTGCCGGTTCTATCCCACCTGCTCCCAGTACGCCCTGGAGGCCATCACCAAGTATGGGGCCCTCAAGGGCGGCTGGCTGGCGCTCAAACGCTTTCTGCGGTGCCACCCCTTCTACAAGGGGAGCAACTACGACCCCGTGCCCTGAGAGGGCACAGACAAAAGCAAAAGAAAATTGGAGGACGATCCATGAATTTCATCGTCGCGCCCTTCGCATGGCTGATGCGCCTGTTCTACAGCTTCGCCCACAACTACGGCGTGGCCGTCATCCTGTTCGCCATCGTGGTGAAGCTGGTGCTGTTGCCCTTCCAGATGAAGAGCAAGAAGAGCATGGTCCGCATGGGACGCCTCACCGGGAAGCAGCAGGAGCTGCAGAAGCAGTACGCCAACAACCAGCAGAAGTATAATGAGGAGCTGCAGAAGCTCTACATGGAGGAGGGCATCAACCCCATGGGTGGCTGCCTGTGGAGTTTCCTCCCCCTGTTCTTCATACTTCCCCTGTACCAGATCATCTACCGGCCCATTACCGTGTTCATGGGGATCAGCACGGACCTGATGAACACCCTCATGGAGACCGCCAAGGGCCTGGGCTTCGACGCCAGCGCCTACAACGTGGCCTATGAGCAGATCGGCCTGTCCAACTTCATCCACGAGCACTGGGCCCAGTTCAGCCAGTACGAAAGCCAGGGGCTTATCGACGTCAACTTCAACTTCTTGGGCCTGAACCTGAGCAGCATCCCCCGGCAGCAGTTCGCGGTGCTGAAGCAGGGAGCCACCTGGGCCGCCATCGGGCTCCTCCTGATCCCCGTTCTGTCCGCTCTCCTGCAGTACATCTCCATGCAGGTCATCAGCAAGAGCAACGGCCAGGACCAGCAACAGCAGGCGAGCATGCGGTTCATGAACATCCTCATGCTGGCCATGAGCCTGTACTGGACCTTCATCATGCCCGGCGCCATGGGCCTCTACTGGATCCTCAACACGGTGCTGATGATGCTCCAGGAGTTCTTCCTGGGCAAGTTCTATACCAACAAGCTCAACGCCGAGGAGGACGAGAAGGAGGCCAAGAAGCGGGAGGCCCGCAGAATGAAGATGGAGGCCGCCCAGAAGCGGATGGAGGAGTGGGAACAGGAGAAGGAAAAGTACTCCAAACCCAAGAAGAAAAAGCCGCAGTCCAAGGCCGGTACCGACAAGAAGCAGCCCTCCACCACCGAGGCTGGACGGGTGAACGACCGCCCCTACGCCCGCGGGCGCAGCTACAAGGCGGACCGTTACGATGAGGAAGAGAAGGAGCAGTAATTCGATATGGCGATCAAGTATATTGATATGACCGGCAAGACCGAGGATGAGGCCATCCGGAAGGCGCTGGACCAGCTGGGTCTGGACCGGGACGACGTATCCGTGGAGGTGCTGGAGCGGGCCAAGAAGGGCTTTTTTGGCTTCGGCGCCAGCCCGGCCAAGGTGCGGGTCACCTACGGGCTGGAGGACGAGCCTGTGGCTCCCCCGCCGCCCAAGGAGAAGCCTGTCCCCTCCCCTGCCGCCCCCGCGCCCAAGCCGGTGGAGAAGGCCCCGGAGAAGCGTCCCGAGCGGAAGCCGGAGAAGCCCGCCGAGAAGCCTGCCGCCGTCAAGGCGGAGAAAGCGGAAAAGCCCGCCGCTCCCGAGGAGAAGGAGGCCGGCGGTCCCCGTCCCGAGAAGCGAGAGCGCCGCCGCCGTGACCGCTCCAGAGGGGAGCGCAAGGGCCAGGAGAAGCCCGCCGCCCCTATTGCTGAGCAGCGGCCCGTTCCTCCCCCGCCCCAGCCCGAGGTGCTGGGCGAGCCCTGTGACGACGTCAAGGCCCAGCAGATCGTGGCGTTCCTGAACGGGCTGCTGGAGCACATGGACAGCGCCGCCGAGGTGAAGGTCTATAAGGGCGAGGAGAACCGCTACAAGGTCATTCTGGAGGGCGAGAAGCTGGGCCATCTCATTGGCCGCCGGGGCGAGACCCTGGACGCGATCCAGCAGCTCACCAACTACGCCGTAAATAAGAGCGGTGAGAAGCGGGTCCGCATCCACGTGGACGCGGAGAACTACCGCCTGAAGCGGGAGCAGAGCCTCCAGCACCTGGCGCTGAAGATGGCGGACAAGGTGCTCCGCAACAAGCGGAACTGCACGCTGGAACCCATGAACGCGTATGAGCGCCATGTGATCCACACGGCGCTCCAGGATGTGGAGAACATCACCACCTACTCCATGGGGACTGAGCCGAACCGGCGGGTCATCGTGGCGTATGATAAAAACAAACAAAAACAAGAATAATTAAATTCCCCGGCATGGAGATGGATTTCCCCGTGCCGGGGGATTCTGCTTAGGGGCCTCCGGCCCCTGGTGGGTCCTGGTAGGGACCTTCGGTCCCTGCTGACCCTGGGTTACTTTTTGTGCAAACAAAAAGTAACCAAAAAATTGCTTAAGGGGCTGGGGCCCCTTAAGGATCCCTGGGGATGACGGTTAAGGGCAGATGGATGGTGGAACTAGAGGCCAGAGAAAGCTTTCATCGGTACTGCTGTTTTGTTTTTGCCGTATTCCTATTGCTGGTTGCTCCGTTCCACTACGCAATTGATGGCGCGGTTCTATTCGGGCCGTATACGGAAATCTGTCCTGTGCGTAGTGGAACGGAGCAGGACGCAGTTGGATAAGCACAAAACGACCAACGCACCCAATGAGTCCGTGCACCAGCGCTTCACTCCCCTTGGGGACATACTCCCCACAGCCGCAGAATCTCATACACGGGACCCGGTTCGGTTAAGGCCAGACAAGCCAAAGGGCGAGCGCAAAACTAAACAAAATAATAAGGAAAGATTCTCAAGAAAACCATTCCTGGTTTTCTTGAGTGCACTTTTGGTTACTTTTCCTGCAAGGGAAAAGT
>CANQCS010000065.1 GCA_947589745.1 uncultured Oscillospiraceae bacterium | reverse complement strand
TCTCAAGAAAACCATTCCTGGTTTTCTTGAGCACGCTTTTGCCTACTTTTCCCGTGGGGGAAAAGTAGGCCAGGGGGGCGCACCCATCGGGGGTGCGCATCAGACCCGGTGGGGGCCGGAGGCCCCCACACCCCCGGCTGCGGAGCACCCCGCCAGGTGCCCCGTACACCAGGCAATCTGCAAATTGAACCCCCCGGTGTAGGCGTCCACATCCAGCACCTCCCCGGCAAAAAAAAGCCCCGTCAGGAGCTTGGACCCCATGGTGGAGGGATCGATCTCCTTCACATTCACCCCGCCGGAGGTGACGATTGCCTCCTCCACCGGCCGGGGGCCGGTGATCTCCACCGGCAGCGCCTTCAGGAGGGTCAGCACCCTCCGCCGCTGTACCTTCGTCAGGTCGTGGACCTTCAGCCGGGGGTCTACCCCCGTCAGCTCTACAAACGGGTCGATGAGCTTTTTCGGCAAAAGCTCGTCGAACGCATTGCAGAAGTCGCTGTTGGCGTGCTTTGCAAAGTCGCTCACCAGCCTCTTGTCCAGCGCCGGCTCGTCCAGGGCCGGCTTTAAGTCGATCTCCAGCCGGTACCGCTTTTTCTCAAAATTCCGCATGTGCGCCGATGCCGACAGGATCATGGGGCCGCTGACGCCGAAGTGGGTGAACAGCATCTCCCCGAAGTCCGTGTAGATCTTTTTGTCGTTCTCGTAGACCCGCAGCGACACATTCCGCAGGCTCAGGCCCTGGAGCTTTGGGCACAGGTCCCCCGACGCGCACAGCGGCACCAGGGACCCCCGGGGCGGCTGGACCGTGTGGCCCACCGACCTGGCCAGGCGGTAGCCGTCGCCGGTGCTGCCGGTCAGCGGGTAGCTGACGCCTCCCGTGGCCACGACCACCCTGGGGGCCTCGTAGTCCTCCCGCTGGCCACGGACGCCGGTGAGGACGCCGTCGTGGAGCAGCAGCGCCTCCGCCCGGTCCCGGACCACGGTGACCCGCAGCTGCCGCAGCCGCTTCTCCAGCGCGCCGCTGATATCGAACGCCCGGTCAGACACCGGGAATACCCGCTCTCCCCGCTCCGTCTTCAGCGGGACGTCCAGGTCCTCGAAGAAGGCCATCACGTCCTCGCTGGTAAATTGAGCGTAGGCGCTGTAAAGGAATCGGCCGTTACGGGGGACGTTCTTCAGAAACGTCTCCTGATCGCAGTTGTTGGTGACGTTGCACCGGCCCTTGCCGGTGATATTCAGTTTCTTGCCCAGCCGCTCGTTGGGCTCCAGCAGACACACGGACGCGCCCCGCTCCGCCGCGGCGATGGCGGCCATCATCCCGGCGGGGCCACCGCCCACCACCGCCACGTCAGCTCTCATCACTGTACCCGAACACGCCGTACTCGTCCCAGATGCTCTCCAGGCGGTTGAAGATCTGGGCGATGTCCCCGTCCTTCCGGTGGCCCGCCGCCACGATGATGGCGTTCAGCAGGCTGAAGGGCGCCACCAGAGAATCCACGAAGGAGATCATGTCGCTGCGGGCCAGCAGAGACGCCGACGCCAGGGGGTACAGCGGCGACATGGGGCTGTCGGTGATAGCCACCACGTCCGCCCCCCGGTCGTGGGCGAACTGGACCCCCTTCACCGTGGCCTTGGAGTACCGGGGGAAGCTGATGCCCACCAGCAGGTCCCCCGGCCCGATGCGCAGCGTCCGCTCCAGGATATCCCCGGCGCTGTTGCTGGTGACCAGGGTCACGTTGGGGAAGATCAGGTGCAGGTAGAAGTGCAGATAGCCCGCCAGGAAGGAGCTGGACCGGACGCCCAGGATATAGATGTGCCGGGCGTTCACCAGCTTGTCCACCACCGTCTCAAAGGCGGCGCGGTCCACCTCCTCGATGGCCACCCGGATCTTGTCCATGTCCGTCTGGAGCACCGAGGTCACCACGTCGGAGCTGAACAGCCGATCGTTGGAGGCCTGGATGCGCTGGATGGAGGTGAGCTTGCCCCGCACCAGCTCCTGTAAAGCTTTTTGCATTGCCGGGTATCCGTCGTACCCCAGGGACGAGGCGAAGCGGACCACCGTGGACTCGCTGACGTTGGCCAGCCCGCCCAGCTTTCCGGCGGTCATAAAGGCCGCCTTGTCATAGTTTTCCAGAATATAGGCCGCGATGCGCTTCTGTCCCTTGGAGAAGCTGCCCATATTCTCCTGCAACGTATGTAATACGTCGTTTGTCATGTTGTCTTTCCTCCCAGGGCGTACCGCCGCCCTGCCGCTTCTCTTCACTCATAGTGCGGAGAGCTCCTCCGCAGTCAGCCGCCGCCACTGTCCCGGCGGCAGCGTCCCCAAAGTGAGGCTCCCCTCCCGGACCCGGACCAGCCGCTCCACCCGCAGGTCCGCCAGGGCGCACATCCGGCGCACCTGCCGGTTCAGCCCCTGCCGGATGGTGACGGACAGCACCAGACGGCCCCCCCGCCGCTCCAGCACCGCCACCCGGGCGGGGACGATGGGGGAACCGTCCTCCAGCGCCGTCAGCGCCGCCAGCCGGTCCCGGCAGCCCTCCAGCCGCCCGGTGACCGTGACCCGGTACTCCTTCTCGGTGCCGTGGCTGGGGTGGGCTAGGCGCTGGGCAAAGGCCCCGTCGTTGGTCAGCAGCAGCAGGCCCTCGCTGTCCATGTCCAGCCGCCCCACCGGGTACACCCGGGTGCCGCACCCGGACACCAGCGCCGCCACCGTGGGGCGGCCCCGCTCGTCGGAGAGGGTGGTCACGTAGCCCCGGGGCTTGTGGAGCATCAGGTATACCCGCTCCGCCGCCGCGGCCACCGGTTTGCCGTCCAGCTCCACCCGGTCCCGCTCCGGGTCCGCCCTGTCCCCCAAGGCGGCGGGGACGCCGTTCACCGTCACCCGCCCGGCCCGGAGGTACTCCTCCGCCTGCCGCCGGGAGCACACCCCCACGGCGGACAGAATTTTTTGCAGTCGCTCCATCCTTCTCCATCCTGCCGCCGGGTCCGGCCAGAGGGCAGGCCCGGCAAGGAATCTTCCTTCACAGCTTTAATCGCACCTGACGGGGCCCGTCAGGGCCGTCTCCTCCGTCCGGGCCGCCGGAGCGGCGGCCACCAAGTCCACGGAGGCCACCTCCATGCCGTCCAGGTAGGCGCAGACCTCCCCGATCACCTGCCCCGGCACCACCGGCGCGGCCACCGACACCGGGGCCCGTGCCACCAGGGTCAGGTGCTCGTCCTCGGTGAGGGGGCAGCGCAGGTCCCCCGCTGCGGCCAGGGGCACGCTGACCACGCCCCCGTTCCGCACCAGCACCGAGGACAGCTTCTGTCCCGCCTCCACGGCGGTCTCCAGCCGGTAGTTGGCAAAGCCGTAGTCCAGCAGGGCCATGTGGTCGTTCCAGTCGTCGCCGTCGTTGAGGGTGACGCAGACCAGGGTCATGCCGTCCCGGGAGGCGGCGGACACCAGGGTGCGGCCCGCGGCCTTGGTGTAGCCGGTCTTGACGCCGATGCAGCCCTCGCAGAGCCGCAGCAGCTTGTTGTGGTTCTTCATATACCGCTCCCCGATGGTGACGGAGGCGGTGGACACGATGCGGCGGAAGTCCTGGTCCCGCAGGGCGTAGGCCGCCAGCTTCGCCATGTCGCGGGCGCTGGAGTAGTGCCCCTTGGCATCCAGGCCGTTGGGGTTGACGAAGTGGGAGTGGGTCATGCCCAGTTCTTCGGCGGTGCGGTTCATGGCCGCCACAAAGTCCTCCAGGTCCCCGGACACGCAGTGGGCCACAGCCAGAGCCGCGTCATTGCCGCTGCACAGCATGAGGCCGTACAGCAGCTCCTCCAGGGTCAGCACGTCCCCCGGCTTCAGGTACATGGAGGACCCCTCCGCCATGTCCTCGGCGGTGACGGTGTACCGGTCCTCCAGGTCCCCCTGCTCCAGGGCCACCACCGCGGTCATGATCTTGGTGATGCTGGCGATGAGCCGCTCGTCGTCGGCGCTCTGCTCGTAGAGCACCCGCCCGCTCCACTGCTCGATGAGAACGGCGGACGAGGCGGAAGTCCCAACCGCCGCCGCCTGACAAGCAAGAACACTTGCCAGAATAAAAGAGAGAACCGCGGTCAGCCGCTTGGTTTTCGCGATCATATCAGTCCACCTCCGTGTGTCATTCAGATGGACCTAGTATGACCGGAACCGGCGAAAAAACGCCGTGCAGAATTTTCCGTTTTTTTCGCGGCCTTGCCGCGGTCTCTCCGCTTTAGGCTTCGGGGGCGGGCTCCTCGGCTTCCGCGGCCTCGCCGTCCTTCTTCTTATGGCTGGCCACGAAGCCCTCCACCTTCTCCACCACGCTGGGCACCATCTCCACGATGCGGTCTACCGTGTTCATGGGCGGCATAGCCACCGGCATGACCCGCGTAGAGCCGTCCTTGATGATGAGGAAGGCCACGGGGTCGATGTGGACGCCCACGCCCAGGCCCGCGCCCAGGTTGGGATCCTCCGCCTCCTTCTTCTTGCTGCCGAAGGCGGCCCCGCCGCCGCCCATGCCGAAGCTCACCCGGGAAATGGGGATCAGCGTCACGCCGTCGGGGGTGTGAATGGGCTGGCCGACGATGGTGTTGGTGTCCACCATCTCCCGCACCTTGGCCATGCTGTCCTGGATCAGATCGCTCAGAGGGTTCTTTTTCTCCATGGTTCCAAACTCCTTTCAACAAGTCACGGCCCCGGTCAGGCGGCCTCGTTGGTATTCTCTCTATGCTCCGGTTTCGGATCGTCCGCCTTGTCAGCCGCCTCCGCCGGGGAGGCCAGCTTGTGGAACCCCAGGAACCATCGGAGCGCTCCGCCGCCCGCGATCAGCGCCGCCAGCACCAGCACCCCGGGCCGGATGGACACGCCCACGTCGGCGATGCAGTCCGGCTTGTCCCGCTGGAAGTCCACGTACAGCTCCACGTCCTGGTGCTTCACAAAGGACCGGCGCTCCATCTCCGGGACCAGGGCGCTGAGGACGCCGTACAGCGTCCCGTAGAGCCGGGCCGTGTCCGCCGGGTCCTTTCCTGCGATCAGCAGGTGGACCTTCAGCGGGTCGAACCGGATGCCCCGGCCCACGCGCTTCAGCAGCTTCCCCACGATGGGCGGCAGCTTCTCCACGCTGTAGAAGATCTGCTCCCGGTTGACGGAAAATTTTATCTTGGGCTTCTCCCCGCTCTCCGCAGCCTCGCCGGAGGGCTGGCCCTCCTTGGCCTCCTGGGACTTCTTTTTCTTCTTTTGTTTCCGCTCTTTTTTCGTTTTCTTTTCGGCAGGGGGAGTTTCCTCCTGGGGTGTCCCGTCCTCCGTGGGCTTCTTCTTTGGCAGGACCTTGATCTTGACGGGGCCGCAGCGGGCCCACACCGTCAGGTCCCCCTGATCATAAAGGACCCGGGCCCCGGCGGGCAGCAGCAGCACCACGAGGATCAGCGCCAGCACCGCCAGCAGCACGATCCCGATTACCCGCAGGAATGTCAGCAGGATATGTACAAGCAAGCCCGATCCCCCCCGATCTCTATAAAGCGATATTGCTTTTCTACGGTTCCCCTTCCGTGGTATCCGGCTCTCCGCCCAGGCGCATCTGACCGCTCTCGTCCACCCCCGGCAGCGGGGGCAGGCCCTCCAGGCTGGTCAGGTGGAAGGAGCGGAGGAAGACCTTGGTGGTGCGGTACAGCCGAGGCCGGCCCGGCTCCTGGAGCCGCCCGCACTCCTCGATGAGGCCCCGGTCCAGCAGCAGGCTCACGGTGTAGGCGCTGTCCACGCCACGGACCTGGTCCACGTAGGCCCTGGTCACCGGCTGGTAGTAGGCGATGATGGCCAGCACCTCCAGGGCGGGCTGGCTCAGCTTGGCGGGCTTCCGCTGCTCGAAGGCCTTTCGGATCATGTCCGCCAGCTCCGGGGCCGAGCACAGCTGCCAGGTGTTCTCCACCTGGATCAGCCGGATGCCCCGCCGCTCAAAGGCGTAGTAGTCCGCCAAGTTTTGCAGCACCTGCTCCGCCGTCCGCCGGTCCAGCCCCAGGGCCAGACAGATGCGGTCGATGTGTACCGGCTCGCCGGAGGCGAATAGGATGCCCTCCGCCGCGGCCTCCAGTTCCTTTGTGTCCAATGCCATGACTTGTCTGTCCTGTTCCTTATACGATTCTTCGCTTTCAGAGCGATAGTAAAGTTCTTTTTGATTCTTTTTGATTCTTTTTGATTCTTTTTGATTCTTTTTGATTCTTTTTCTTTCTAGAAAAAGGATTATTCAAGCTCGTGGAGCTCCTCACCGGTGGGGCGCACGGTGCAGTCCGCCTCGCCGCCGGTGAGCTCGATGACCCTGGCGCGGCACAGCTCCAGCACCGCCAGGAAGGTGGCCACCACCTCGCTGCGGCTGCGGCTGCCCCGAAACAGCAGCCGGAAGCTGGTGATCCCCCGCTTCAGCAGCGCCAGCAGTTCCCTGGCCTTCCCCTCCACCGGGTAGGGCTCTCGCTGGACGATCTGGGAGAAGCTGCTGAGGGGCGGCGGCAGGCGGCGGGCCTTCTGGTCCGCCATGTCCTCCAGGGCCTTCACCAGGTCGCCGGGGGCGTGGTCGTAGCGCCGGGGGCCCTTGTCCAGCTGCTCCGGGCCCTTCACCAGGATGCACCGGCCGAACTCCCCCATGGGGCCCAGCTGAGCGGTGACATACCGGATCTTCTCGTAGTCCTCCCCCCGGCGGCGCTCCTCCAGGGAGCGGATCAGCTCCGCCATCTCGCTCTGGGCCTCCTCGTCCTCCAGGTCCAGCAGCATCCGGGTCTTAATAAACATCAGCTGGGAGGCCATGGTGATGAACTCGCTGGCCACCTCCAGGTCCATCTCCCGCCGGAGGGCCAGGTACTCCAGGTACTGGTCCAGGATCAGGGAGATGGGGATGTCCTGGATCTCGATCTTGTTTTTGCTCAGCAGGAACAATATCAGGTCCAGGGGACCCTCGAAGTCCTCCATGCCCTCCCGGCTGCGGACCACATGCTCCAACTTGTAGACAGGACCGTCCATCCCCTCACCTCGGTTAAATCATCATACTATTCTTCAATGAAAACCATATAACGTTACCGTGCAAGAAATGTAGGAATTGCAACGCTCTGGTAGCGATATGAAAGTTCTTTTTGATACTTTTTCTTTCAAGAAAAAGTATCAGAAGAATAGCCCCACCATGGCCATGTACACCGCCTGGATGCCCCGGGACAGGAGCCCGTCCCCCACGCCCAGCCACACCAGGAGCAGCAGCACCAGCATCCCGTATCGCTCGTAGCGCATCAGCGTGTAGTAGGCCCGCTCCGGCAGGAGGGCAAAGAGCACTTTGGACCCGTCCAGGGGCGGGATAGGGATGAGATTAAAAAGCCCCAGGCCGATGCTGAGGATGGCGGTCATCAGCAGGCAGTCGAAGCACCACAGCGCGAAAGCGCTCACCGGCGGGGCGTAGCGGTACAGCAGGGCCGCGCCCCCCATGGCCGCCAGGGCCAGCAGGAAGTTGGACACCGGCCCCGCCAGGGCGGTGAGGGCCATGCCGGATTTCGGGTGCTTGAAGTACCGCATATCCACGGGCACGGGCTTGGCCCAGCCAAACCCGGCGATGAACATGGCCGCGAGGCCCAGCCAGTCGATGTGGTGCAGGGGGTTCAGGCTCAACCGGTGCATCCGCTTGGCGGTGGGGTCCCCCAGGGCCAGAGCCGCCAGGCCGTGGCAGGTCTCGTGGACCGAGAGGCACAGGATGACGCCCACGATCCGCTGCACGGCGGAGGACAGGGCGCCCCAGTTGAATTGTTCTACGAAGGTCTGTAAGTAACCCAGCATCCGATTTTCTCCATATGTCCAGGTGGATTCGCTTTAGTATACCAGATTTTTTGCGGGATTACAAGCGCCCTTGCAATTTTTTGGGGGAAGCTCTGCAATTTTTTACAGGCCGCCGCAGCCGGAACTTCAAAAAATCTTAAGGAAATCTTTTGGATTTTTCTCTTTCCTTTTTCCGCTTTTTCTGTATAATGGGCTCTGGACCTCAAAAAAGGAGCGCGCCATGACTATCTACTACTACTTCATCGACGAGCCCTGGGGCTCGGCCATGCCATTCCAATATTTCTTCTTCGACACCTACATCGGCTACCTGCTCCAGATCGTCCCTGTGGCCCTGCTGGCGGCGCTGCTCTGTCTCCTGATCCGGAGGTATCTGCTCCGGCGGCGGACCGGCTGGCCCAGGGAACTCACGATGGCCCTCTTTGCCGGGTACGCGGCGGCGCTTTGGGCGCTGGTGCTGACGCCCCACGGCTTCTTGGGGGACATCTGGCATCTCCTCCTCTCCCATCAGGGCGGCCCCTCCCTGTCGGGCCTGCCCCTCTTCGATGTGAACCGCTGGGCCTGGTCGCTGCACTTCGGCGGCTTCCTCCGGGGCGAGGCCATCGGGAACCTGCTGCTGTTCCTGCCCCTGGGCTTTTTCCTGAGCCTGCTGTGGCCGGGGCTCCGGTGGAGGGCCCTGCCCCTGGTCCTGGGGATCTCCGGGGCGGCGGAGGTCTTGCAGATGCCCATTGGCCGGTCCTTCGACGGCCGGGATCTGATCGCCAACACCCTGGGCGCGTCTATTGGCCTCGTCGCGGCGCTGGTCCTCCGGCGGGTATTTCCCCGGACTTTCCAAGCCATTTAGAGACACAAACCGCACGTCATACTAAAGAGAAACGGACTGATACACTTTGCGCACTCCCCGCAGCTTCACCAACAACCAAAAACGAGTCATCATGGGCACCGGAATTGCCCTGTTCATCCTTCTGTCCCTGCTGGTGGCCCAATACGCCGGGCGGCCGCTGATCCGCTTTGCGGGCCAGCCGGAGCTGTTCCGCCAGTGGGTGGACGAGAAGGGCCTGTGGGCCCATATCGTCTTTGTGGGCATGGTGGCCCTCCAGGTAATCGTGGCCATCATCCCCGGCGAGCCGCTGGAGATCGCGGCGGGCTACGCCTTTGGGGCGCTGGAGGGGACGGTGCTGTGCGTCATCGGGGCGCTGCTGGGGAGCCTGGCGGTGTTCCTGGCGGTCCGCCGCCTGGGGCAGCGGATGGCGGAGGTGTTCTTTTCCCTGGAAAAGATCAGGAGCTTAAAATTTCTCCAGAACGAGCGGCGGCTGAGCTTCTGGGTATTTCTGATCTACCTGTTGCCTGGCACGCCGAAGGACCTGCTGTGCTACTTTGTAGGTCTGACGGACCTGCCGCTGGCCAACTGGGTATTCATCACCGCGGTGGCGCGGCTGCCGTCTATCGTCACCTCCACCGTCAGCGGGAACGCCCTGGGGGAGGAGGAATATGTGGTGGCGGCGGTGGTGTTCGCCGTCACCACGGCAGTGAGCTTGATTGGCGTCGTGGTTTATCGGGTGATCTGCCGGGCTCGCGGCAGATAACAGACCTAGGGGCGTGGGGGCTCCGCCCCCCACCGGGTCTGGTAGGGACCTTCGGTCCCTGCCCTCCCCGGGTGACTTTTCCCTCGCAGGAAAAGTCACCAAAAGTGCGCTTAAGGGGGCTCGCGCCCCCTTAAGAATCCCTGCCGTTTTGGAGGGATGTTTGCGATAGTTTTCCGTGGGAAGCGCCCAGAGAAAGCATCCATCGGGGGTGTTTTCTCTTTTTTCCGTAGTCTTACTGCCGGTTGCTCCGTTCCACTACGCAATTGAGGGCGCGGTGGTTGTCGAGGTGTTGTCCGAGTTGGTCCCATTTGTTCGTTACTGCACAATCTGCCTTACGGTCCCCTATTCGTCGCGGACCATTCGTCCGCGACACCTTTCCCCTGCGGGGAAAGGACGGCAGTCAAGGAGAAAAGTATCCCAGTGCCTACCCTGACTAAACTCTCTGCCGAACAACCACCAGTCCCTCACTCCACGAATAGAACCATCTATCAATTGCGTAGTGGA
Organism: uncultured Oscillospiraceae bacterium; assembly: GCA_947589745.1. GTDB lineage: Bacteria > Bacillota > Clostridia > Oscillospirales > Oscillospiraceae > Pelethomonas. The sequence continues at coordinate 7,987 of CANQCS010000065.1, read as the reverse complement.
ACGGAGCAATCTGCAGTAAGACTAAGGAAAAACAAGGGAGTACCCCCGATGAATGCTTTCTCTGGGTCCTATCCTACACCCATCTGCCCTTAACCGTCCTCCCTAGGGACTCTTAAGGGGCGCCAGCCCCTTAAGCAATTTTTTGGGTACTTTTTGTGCGCACAAAAAGTACCCCAGGGTCAGCAGGGACCGGAGGTCCCTACCATCCATCGTGGGGCTGGAAGCCCCTTGCAATTACCACCGAATATGGTATACTGTCCCTATCCATTTCTACCGAAAGAAAGAGGTATTCCAACCTATGTACCACTTCAGGAACGACTACTCCGCCGGGGCGCACCCGGCGGTCCTCACCGCCCTGTGTGCCACCAACGGCGACCAGACCTCTGGCTACGGTCTGGACCCTTACTGCGCGGCGGCGGCGGACACCATCCGCCGCCTCTGCGCGGTGCCTGACGCCGCCGTCCATTTCTTTGTGGGCGGCACCCAGGTCAACAAGACCGCCATCGCCGCCTTCCTCCGGCCCTATGAGGCCGCCGTCGCGGCCTCCACGGGCCATATCTGCGTCCATGAGTCCGGCTCCGTGGAGCAGGACGGGCACAAGGTGCTCCACCTCCCCGCCCCGGATGGCAAGCTGACCACCGCCGCCGTCCGCGCCGCCGTGGAGGGCCACTCCTCCGAGCACATGGTGGTGCCCCGGCTGGTGTATATCTCCAACACCACCGAGGTGGGCACCATCTACTCCCTGGCGGAGCTGCGGGCGCTGCGGGCGGTGTGCGGCGAACTGGGGCTGTACCTCTACTGCGACGGTGCCCGGCTGGGCTGCGCCATGGCCGCCGGGGACACGGACTTCCCGGACTACGCCGCCTGTTGCGACGCTTTCACCATCGGCGGCACCAAGAACGGCCTGCTGTTCGGCGAGGCCCTGGTCATCACCAACCCGGCGCTGATGCACTACTTCCGCAACTGCATGAAGCAGCAGGGGGCCATCCTCGCCAAGGGCCGCCTGCTGGGGGTGCAGTTTGAGGCCATCCTGAAGGACGGCCTCTACCGGGAGCTGGCGGCCCGGTCCAATGGCCTGGCCCAGCGGGCCGGGGCCGCCCTCCGGGCGCTGGGGGTGGAGTTCCTTTATGAAAGCCCCTCCAATCAGATCTTTCCCGTCCTGCCGGACGGGGCCGTGGAGGAATTATCGAAGGAGGTCTCCTTCGAGATCCAGGAGAAGTTGTCCGGGGGCCGGACCTGCATTCGGTTTGTCACCGGGTGGCAGACGACTGAGGAGGATGTTTGCGGGCTGGTGGAAACAATTAAAAAACTGATCTGATCCGGGATTGGGTGCGTAGGGGGCTCCGCCCCCTACCACCCTTTTTCTATTCGCAGCTCCGCCGCGCACCCTGGGGTACTTTTTGTGCAAACAAAAAGTACCCAAAAAATTGCCAGCCCTACGGGCTGGACCCCCTATTAAATTTATTAAGGGCACTTTCTTGGTGGGAAGTACCCAGAGAAAGCATTCAGCGGTACTGCCGTATTTTTTTTGTCGTAGTCCGACTGCTGGTTGCTCCGTTCCACTACGCAATTGAAGGATTTCCGTATACGGCTCGGGACCGACTGCGTTCTGCTCCGTTCCACTACGCACAAGACAGATTTCCGTCTACGGACTCGACAAGAACCGCGCCATCAATTGCGTAGTAGAACGGAGCAACCAGCAGTTGGAATAAGGGAAAAAACAAACCAGCACCCCCGATGAAAGCTTTCTCTGGCCACTAGTTCCACCATCCATCTGCCCTTAACCGTCCTCCCCGGGGATTCTCAAGGGGCCCCAGCCCCTTGAGCGCTTTTTTGGGTACTTTTTGTGCGCATAAAAAGTACCCCAGGGACGCAGGGACCGGAGGTCCCTACCAGACTGCCCCAGGGGCCGGAGGCCCCCTTCTCCCCTTTTGGGCAGAGGCAAAAAAAAAGCGGAGGGTTTCCCCTCCGCTTTTCTTATGCCTCTACCGGCAAAATTTTCTTTAAGTCGATGGGCTTTCCGTCGCTCCACAGCCGGTCCAGGGAGTAGAACGACCTGGCCTCGCCGTTGAACACGTGGACCACCACGCACCCGTAGTCCAGCAGCACCCACGTGCCGCCCCGGTGCCCCTCGCGACGCAGAGGCTTCTCCCCCGCCGCGTCCAGCTTCTCCTCTACCGCGTCGCACAGCGCGTTGATCTGCGTGGTGCTGGAACCCGTGCACAGCACAAAATAGTCCGCCAGCGTGGTCAGCTCCGTGACCTCCAGCACCTTCAGCTCCTCGCCCTTCTTGCTGTCCAGGGCCTGGGCCGCCAGGATCGCGATCTCCTTCGGTGTCATACCTGCTCCTCACTTTCTATTTCATCTTTTTGTTGTCTTCCTTAAATCAGCCAGTCAGGCGGCTCTTCTTCCCCGCCGCCGGTCTGGTCCTCGGTACCGGTCTGGCCTCCGGTGGCTGTTTGGTCCTCACTGCCGGTCTGACCCTCAGTGCTGGTCTGGCCCTCACTGCCGGTTTGGCCTTCCGTGCCAGTTTGACCTTCGGTGCCAGTCTGACCCTCAGTGCCGGTTTGGCCTTCCGTGCCGGTCTGACCTTCCGTGCCAGTTTGACCTTCCGTACCGGTTTGGCCCTCGGTGCCTGTCTGACCTTCGGTGCCTGTCTGACCCTCGGTGCCGGTTTGACCTTCGGTGCCAGTTTGGCCCTCGGTGCCGGTTTGGCCTTCGGTGCCGGTTTGGCCCTCATTGCCGGTCTGACCTTCCGTGCCGGTCTGACCTTCCGTGCCGGTCTGGCCCTCTTCGCCGCCCAGCCAATCCGGGATGGCGTTGCCGTTCTCGTCCGTATAGACGATGTTGCCGTCGTCGTCGATCACATAGTAGTTGCCGTCGTCGTCCTGGTGGACCTCCGGCTTCTCCGGCGCCGTGGGCCGCTTGCCGTAGACCAGCTTGCCGTTGTCGTCGTAGTACGCCTCGCCCCGCTGCACCGCCATGATGGCGTTGTGACGGGTGTCCCGGACATTGCCGGTGGAGGAGGCGATATCGCCGTTGGAGCGGATGCTCATGGCGTCCAGCATCCCGGTGGTGACCTTCTGCTCATAGGGGTTGAACCGCTCGTTCACCAGCTTGACCACCTCGTTGGGGTAGATGGTCACGTAGGACTGGTTCTGGCCGGTGTCCCGGCTCCAGGCCTCGCCCCAGTAGTCGCCGGGGAGGGTGCAGGTGTAGACGTTGTCCATGCTCAGAGCGGACGTGCCGCCGATGCCCAACGCCTGGGCCGCGAACCAGACCACGTTGCCGTAGTCCAGCCCCTCGCTCAGCTCCACGTGGTCCATGGCCAGCTCGATATAGCTCTTGATCTTCCCCCAGTGCTCCAGCTTCAGGCAGGTCTTGATGAGGGCCTTCATAAAGTTCTGCTGGACCTCCACCCGCTTGATGTCGCCCTCGCTGTACCGGCGGAAGCGGACCATCTCCATGGCCTTCTCCCCGTCCAGCACTTGGACGCCCTTCTTCAGGTGGATGTGCAGGTCCTGCCAGGAGTCGTCGTAGTTCATGTCCTGGGGCACGTCGAACTCCACGCCGCCCACCAGGTCCACCAGCTCCACGAACATCTCCAGCTCCACCTTGGCGTAGAAGTCCGGCTTGAAGCCGATGAGCCGGGAGACCTGGGTCATCAGGGCCCCCATGCCGTCCTTGTTGCGGGAGTAGACGGAGTTGATCTTCTTGATATCCCAGGAGACGTTGATCATGGTGTCCCGGGGGATGGACATGACGTTGACGGTCTGGGCCTTGGTGTCGTAGGTGACCACCATGAGGGTGTCCGTGTTGCCGTCGCCCTTGTCCGTGCCCACCAGGAGGAAGGTGTACACGCCCTCCTTCCGGTTCCCGGACACGGTGGGGATATCCCCGTCAAAGCCGTCGTCCGGGTACAGCTCGTCGTCCGTGGGGCCCTGGTCCTCCTCCTCCTTCACCGGGTCCTTCTGGGCGCCGGAGGGGTTCTGGGGCTGGGTCTGCTGCTCCCGGTCCGGGCCCTGGGTCTGGCTCTGGTCCGGCAGGTCGGGCCTGCGGACCCACCGGCTGAGGAACACCGCCCCCACCGCGATCAGCAGCACCAGGCAGGCTGTCACCGACAGGATGACCTTTCCCTTCCGGGACCCGGCGAAGCCCCGGAGCTTCGCCCCGAAGCCCCGCTTCTCCCCCGGTCCCCCGGCTCCGCCGGAGAAGGTCCCGCTGTCCGCCGCGAAAGGGTCTCCGACGCCTCCGGACGGCCTGGCATGGTCCGGTCCGGCGCCCCCTTCCTCACGTTTTCCTTTATATCGCGCCATATGTCTTTCTATCCTTTCGCCTTGATGATGTAGGCCGGATCATACTTTTTCTTGAAAGAAAAAGTATCAAAAAGAACTTTCATATCGCTACCAAAATGTTGCAATTCCTACATTTCTCGCACGGTAACGATATATGGTTTTCATGGAAGGATCGTATCAGAAGAGCCAGTCCGGCGGCTCCTCCCCGGAGGTATCCTCGCCGGAGGGCGTCTCTGTGCCGGAGGGTTCTCCCGCCTCGCCTGGATTCTCCGCCCCGCCGGGGTTCTCCGCTTCACCGGGATCTTCTGTCTCGCCGGGATTTTCCGCTTCACCCGGGGTCTCCGTCTCGCCGGGGTTCTCTGCCTCGCCCGGATTTTCCGTTTCACCGGGGGTTTCGGCCTCGCCGGGGTTCTCCGTCTCACCCGGTTCCTCCGTCTCGCCGGGGTTCTCCTGGCCGCCGGAGGCGTTGGGGTCCTCGGGCTCCGCGGAGGTATTGGGGTCCGTCTCCGGGTCCTCGGGGTCCTCCAGCCAGTCGGGCACGTCGGTATCTTCGCCGCCGCTGTTTCCGCTGCCGCCGGAGCCGCTGCTCCCGCCGCCGCTGGAACTACCGCCGCCGGAACTGCCGCTGCTGCCCGAGCTGCCGGAGCTGCCCGAACCGCCCGAGCTGCCGCCGCTGTTGGGCTGGGCGACGACGCCGGTACCGGGGCCGGTGTTGGTCTGGCCGCCGCCGAACTCGGAGTAGTGGGAGCCGGAGTAGGCGCTGGCCCACCGGCTGTCCGCCAGGGTGCCGTTGGTCACATAGCAGGAGCCGTCCTTGTTGCGCTGGACGATCTGCAGGTCGTCCACGGTGATGTGGCGGTTGTAGGGGTTGAAGTTCTCGTCGATCAGGGGCGCGATCTGGTCCGGCACGGCCAGGAAGTAGTACCCGCCCCGCCAGATGCCGATGTCCTCATAGGGCATGGTCCAGGTCTGGATGGTGTCGGCGTTCACGTTCCCCAGGGCCTGGGTGGCGAACCAGGTCAGCTCGCCCAGGGTCAGGTCCGTCTTCACGTGGTCCATGAAGATCTTCAGGAAATCGCCCACCTTTGTAATGTTGCCCAGTTTGAGCACTTTTTTTGCCATGGCTTTCAAAAAAGCCTGCTGGGTGGCCACGCGGCCGTTGTCGCCGTAGCCGATGCTCTCGTCGTTGTCGTGGCGGTAGCGGAGCATGGCCATGGCCTGCTTGCCGTTCAGGGTCTGCAGGCCCTTGTTCAGGTGGATGTACAGGTCCTGATAGGGGTCGTCGTAGTTCATGTTCCGGGGCACGTCGAACTCCACGCCGTTCACGGCCTCCACCAGCTCACCCACGGCCTCCCACTCGATGATGACCGTCCGGTCCACCATGACGCCGGTGAGCTGGGCCACGTGCTTCTTCAGGTTCTCCAGGCCGCCGCCGCTGGACTCCTTGGCCATGTAGATGGAGTTGACCTTCTTCACGGACCAGGAGACGTTCACCACGGTGTCCCGGGGAATGCTCATCATGTTGACCTGCCCGTTGGGCACGTCGTAGCTGACCAGGATCAGGGTGTCGGTGTTGCCGCCGCCGCCGGTGTCCTTACCGATGAGGAGGAAAGTATAGTAGTCCTCCTTGCGGCCGCTGAGGTTCTCCTCCCCGTCGTCCGTCCCCTCCCCGTCCTTGCCGGTGGTGCCGGTGGAGGGCCTGGAGGTGCCCTTGTTGGGGTTGTTGTCGGTGACGTTGGGCCTGTCGTTGCTTCCCACATCCGGCGGCTTCACGGAGGTGAACCACCACCCCGCCACCGCCACGGCTACCAGTCCCAGACAGATGAGGATGGCGATGCCGACCCGCTTTCCGCTGCCGGGCTTCTTCCCTTTTTTGACTTTTTTCGACCGGACGGGCGCGTCCGTGTCCCGCCGGGAGGAGGATGCCTCCCGCTTTCCTTTGGCTCTACTCATGTGTCAAGCTTTCCTTTCAGATAATCCCTCGCGCGCACACTGTTGGAGTGGACCGCCACTCCTCTTTTTTTCAGGTCCCGGACCGCCATGGTCAGCCCCAGGAGCATGGCCCGGTCGATGTCCTCAAAGGCCAGGGCCCGCAGCTCCCGCAGGTCGCAGAAGTCCCGGGTGGGTTCGATGTAGTCCGCCAGATAGATGATCTTCTCCAGCAGCGTCATGTCCGCCTTGCCGGTGGTGTGCCAGCGGATGGCGCTCTCGATTTCCGGACTGGCGCCGAACTCCTCCCGGGCCACCGCCGCACCGGTGACGGCGTGGAGCAGCTTTTCCTCCCGCCGCTCCTCCTTGTCCAGGGGGATATGATATAGACGGCACAAGTCCATATGTTGTTCCCAATTACATTTTTTGGTACAGTCGTGGAGCAGGGCCGCCCGGCGGGCGGACTCCTCGTCCGCGCCCCAGCGCCTGGCCAGGGCCGCCGCGGTCCCCTCGGTGCCCAGCACGTGGGGCACCCGGGTGTGCTTCAGCATGGTCTGGGCCACGCACCGCAGGTCCTCCAGGCTCAGGTGCCGCATGTCGGCCTTTGTGCCGTAGAGCCCGTTTCTCAGAATGTAGCCGTACACCACCGGGGCCAGGAACTCCCGGCCCTCTCCCCGCTCCAGGCTCTCCCGGAGCTGGGTGGAGGACACCTCCACCATCCCCGGCAGCTCCGGCACCACGGCGTCCGCTCCCAGCTCCCGCTCCAGGCGGATCTTCTGCTCCAGGAGCCGCTCCCGGTCCCCGGCCTCCCGGCCGAAGGCGCAGAGGGTGCAGAGCCTTGCGATCTTCCCCGGCTCCCGCCAGTCCTGGAAGGTGAGGAACATATCCGTGCCCATGAGGAAATAGAGCCGGTCCTTGGGAAACTTCTCCCGCAGCTCCCGGAGGGTGTCCAGGGTATAGCTGTTTCCCTCCCGTTTCAGCTCCAGATCCAGCACCCTGCTCTCGCAGGGCAGCTCCATGCACTCCAACGCCAGCCGGGCCATCTCCAGCCGGTGCTTTGCCCCGGGCGTATCCGCCGCCAGCACCTTGTGGGGCGGCAGCCCCGCCGGGATGAGCAGCAGCATATCCAGCCCCAGGGCCTCCGCGGCGCCCCTGGCGGCGGCCATGTGTCCCACATGGATGGGGTTGAAGGTCCCCCCGTAAACTCCGATCTTCACCGTATTTTTCCCTCCGTCTGCCGCTGGACGGGCATTTCTTTTGCGGTCAGGACAATCCTACCACAGCGGCCATTTTAAGTCAACAAACAGTCCTATTTTTTCTTTTTGGCCGGGGCCAGCTCGATCTTGCGCTTAGTCTTGTCGTGCTGATAGCGGTAGAGCACGAACTTGCTGCCGATGACCTGGATCTCCTCGCTGCGGGTCAGCTTTGCCAGCTCCTGGCAGGCCTCCCGGGCGGAGAGGGGGGAATTATCAAGGACCTTGCCCTTGATGAGCTCCCTGGCCTCCAGGGCGTCGTCGGCCTGTTTCACCAGGTTGTCGGTGATACCGTCCTTCCCGATGTGCAGGATGGTATCGATGCTGTTGGCCAGCCCCCGGAGCTGGGCGCGGTGCTTTGTTGTCAATTCCATTGACTGAACTCCTTATCCATAGTAGGTGCAGGGGGCTCCGCCCCCGCCGGGTTTGGGTGGGGCCTTTCGGCCCCTGCTATCCCCCGGTGACTTTTCCCGTGCCGGAAAAGTCACCAAAAGGGCATTTAAGAAAACC
>CANQCS010000064.1 GCA_947589745.1 uncultured Oscillospiraceae bacterium | reverse complement strand
TCCAAGGTCTGCGGCCTGATCCGGTCAGCCAGCGGCTGGTCCATGGGCGGCCCTCCCCCTTTCCACAGTCATACTGTTATCCCGTTGGAAGTATCCTTCGTTACCCGTGGGCCGGCCCATAGGCCGGCTTAGGGCTAGGGCCGCCATAGGCGGCCTAACGCCGTGTGGGGAACGTAGGTATCGCAGCGCTTTGAGAGCGATCGTAAAGTTCTTGTTGGTCCTTTTCAAGAGAAAGGATCAATTGCGGCTGCACTTCTCCGCGTCGATGGACAGTACGATCATCAGGGCGCAGAGGGCGTTGTCCGGGTCGTCCACGTCGATGACGTAGGTGTCCGTCCAGTTGAAGAGCTCCTTGCTCACCGAGGCGATGTGGCCACGGGAGGGGCTGGTGATGGCGTAGTCCCACTCCATGAAGTTGCCCTCCACCTCCCAGTCGCTGCCGTCGATGTGATAGTGCTGGGACAGGAAAGTCAGCTCCTTCTCCAGGCAGCCGATGTACTCGTCGTAGGCGTAGAACTCGAACTTGGGAAGGAAGGTCAGCACCCGCTGCTGCACAGTGCCGATGTGCTCCCCACGGGCGTTCAGGATGTGGAGGCAGTGGCCCCAGCTGAACTGGCCTTCCACGGTGAAGATGGTCTCCCCCTGCTCGTTGTAAATGTCGTAGCTGTCGAACCAGGAGAAAAACCGCTGTTTGAAGAGCATTTTCATGGCCGTGCCTCCGTCGATGGATCTCGCCGACTATTGTACCACAAAATTTCACGCCTGCACAGTGAATTTTTTGAAAACACTATCGAAATTTCAAAGCAAATATGGTAGGATAGGGGTGAGGTGATACATATGAAATCTGCCGAGGCCATCCGCGCCATCATAGAGGAGCTGAAGGTCCTCTACCCCGGCGCGGAGTGCTCCCTGGAATACGACCCGGAGAAGGCCTATGAGCTGCTGTTCTCCGTCCGTTTGGCGGCCCAGTGTACCGACGCCAGGGTCAATCTGGTGACCCCGATCCTGTACGCCCGCTTCCCCACCCTCCGATCCCTGGCGGAGGCCACCGAGGAGGAGGTGGGCGAGATCATCCACTCCACCGGCTTCTGGCGGGCCAAGGCCCGGGACATCGTGGCGGCCAGCCGGATGCTGCTGGAGGAGTTCGGCGGCCGGGTGCCGGACAACATGGAGGACCTGCTGCGCCTGCCCGGCGTGGGCCGCAAGACCGCCAATCTGATTTTGGGCGACGTCTACGGCAAGGAGGGCTATGTCTGCGACACCCACTGCATCCGCATCACGGGCCTGCTGGGCATCACCGACGGCAGCAAGGACCCGCTGAAGGTGGAGATGCAGCTGCGGCAGTGTATCCCCCCGGAGGAGAGCAACGACTTCTGCCACCGCATGGTGCTCCACGGCCGAGCGGTGTGCGTGGCCCGGCGGCCGGACTGCCAACACTGCACTCTGCGGCCCTGGTGCGACCACTGGACCGGACAAAACGTCTGATCTTTCAAAACGGGAAAAAGCCTGCGGGCGCGAAGCTCTGTAAGGCTCTTTCGACAGGCTGCGGGCCGGTGTCTTCACCGGCCTGTTTTCGCGCACAGAAAATACGACAAGGAGGTATCTCACGATGACCCAACGGGAGCGCATGGACGCGGGACTGCTGTACGACCCGATGGACCCGGAGATCATGGCGGAGCAGTCCGCCTGTATGGAGCTGCTTTACGACTACAACGCCACCCGGCCCTCCGAGGCGGAGAAGCGGGCGGCGCTGCTGAAAAGGATGTTCGGCGGCATTGGCGAGGACTGCTGGATCGAGCCGCCCCTCCGCGCCAACTGGGCGGGGAAGCACATCTTTCTGGGGGACCGGGTCTACGCCAATTTCAATCTGACCCTGGTGGACGACGGGAACATCCGCATCGGCGACGGCGTGATGATCGGCCCCAACGTGACCATCGCCACCGCCGGCCATCCAGTCCTGCCGGAGCTGCGGCAGCGGGGACTGCAATACAACCGGGACGTGCACATCGGGGACAACGTGTGGATCGGCGCGGGGGCCATGATCCTGCCCGGCGTCTCTATCGGCAAAAACTCCGTCATCGGCGCGGGCAGCGTGGTCACCAGGGATATCCCGGAGAACGTGGTGGCCGTGGGCAACCCCTGCCGGGTGCTGCGGGCCGTTGGGGAGCGGGACCGGGAGTGCTTTTTCCGCAACGACCCCATCGACTGGGAAAACCTGACGCGGTAAGCCCCCTCCGTGGGAACATTTTTCCTCCGCCCTCATATACTGGAGAGAAAACCAGACGGGAGGGCACAGCCATGCCGCAGAACCAACCATCCAACCTCCAGGCGCTGCTGAAGGACAAAAAGGCCCTGGAGCAGGTCGCCAAGTCCCCGGACGCCAAGGCCCTGGCCTCCATGCTGACCCGGCAGCAGGACCAGGCGTCCCTGAAACAGATCGCGGAGAACGCCGCCAAGGGCGACACCGCCGGGCTCAGCCAGCTCATTCAGTCGGTGGTCCGAAGCCCCGGCGGCGCGGAGCTGCTCCAGCGGCTCAGCGGGACGCTGGAGCAGAAGTAACCCATGACGGCGGAGGGGAGGGTCAGCCGTGGCCGCCTTTGAGGAACAACTGAACGCCATCCTGTCCAACCCCGACGCGATGGCGCAGATCGCCGGGCTGGCCCAGTCCCTGGACCTGGGCGGCGGGAATGGGGGCCAGGCCACCGCTCCCACGCCCCCGGCTCCGGCCCAGAGCACCGCGCCCGCGGCCTCCGGCGGACTGGCGGGCCTGGGGGACCTGCTGGGGAGCGCGGACCCGGGGCTGCTCGCCCGGCTGCTGCCCCTGGTGGGGGAGCTGACCGGCGGCAACGACCAGCGGATGGCGCTGCTGTACGCCCTGAAGCCCTTCCTGAAGCCGGAGCGGCGGGACAAGGTGGACCAGGCGGCGCGGGCGGCGCGGCTGCTCCACGTGGGCAAGAAACTGCTGGCCACCCTGGGGGAGAGCCATGTATAACCGCTATGTCCGCAGCGACGACGGCCGCTATGAGCGCATCCCCACGCCGGACCCGCCGCCCCGTGAGGAAGCGCCGCCCCCGCCGCCTGAGACGTCCTGTCCGCCCCGGCAGGACGCCTGGCAGGACCACTCCCCGCCCCCTGACGGCCGCTGCTCCACCCCGCCCCAGGGGCAGAAGCAGGGACTGCTGTCCGAGCTGCTGGGCAAGCTGGGCCTGGAGAACATCGACACCGGCGACCTGCTGCTGTTGATCCTTCTCTTTCTCCTGTTCCGGGACGGGGAGGACGAAGAGCTGCTCATTGCCTTGGGACTGCTGCTGATCCTGTAAACAAAAAGCGCCCCCGCCCATCATTGGGCGGGGGCGCTTCCGTTATTCCAGATTTCGCAGTCCCTCGTACAGCTCATCGAAGGACTTGCCCAGGCGGCACCGGCCGAAGGACAGCTCCCGGTCCTCCCCGAACTCCAGCAGGAAGCACTTGGTCAGCTCCTCCACGGTCTGCTCCAGCGCTCCGAAGAACTGTCTGTAGGCAAAATCGCTGGCCGGGGTGCCCTCCTCGAACTGGCAGATGATGAGGCTCTCGGTCACCTGGTCCAGGGGATAGAGCTTCAGGTGCATCAGCTCGTGGACGATGACCTCCTCCATATTTTCCTGCTTGGGGTTCCGGGCGTTGAGCATCAGCACCGCCTTCTTGTCGTCGCAGTCGATCTTAATGTCGCCGGTCTTCGGCCAATCCGGGTCCTCCACCAGCTCCAGCTTCACATCCCAGGCCGGGGTGACCCGGAGCTTGCCGCACCAGCGCGCCATCAGGCGTTCCAGATTTTCCCGATCCATGTCATTCCTCCGCAGTCCCCGCTCCGCCGTTCAACACGGAGCCGTCAGGCAGCAGGAACAGGCGTCCGTCCTGGGCGGCGCTGTCCGGCGCACCGGCGGAAAAGCGGTACACCATCGTCCCGTTCTCCCACCGCTCGGCGGCGCAGAGAAGACCGGTGTCCACGGCCACCCAGTAACAGCTGGCATACCCCGCCCCGTCCGGCGCGGTCTCCACGTAGATGCACCGGACGCCGTCCCGCTCCCGGTAGTCCGCCGCGGCGATGGTCCCGTCCGGCAGGTCCACCACGTCCTCGTAGGTGAGGGTCCTGGCCGCCCGGTCCGGCGTCAGCTCCGACGCCTGAAGGACGGTCCAGACCGTCTCGTCGTCGTACCACACCGCCGCCAGATCCCCGTCAAAGAGCATATGCCGCACGCTGCCGTCCACCAGCTGGGTGTCCAGCCGGGTGCAGTCCCCGCTGACGGCCACGGTGGAAACGGTCTGGCCGCTGCCGCCGGACCAGAAGGTCTCCACGGTCTGGGTCTGGCTGTAGGCGGCAGGCCGTGAGAGGGTGGCCACGGCGGTGCGGACCGTCTCCGGGGTCACCTCCACCACCTGGACGGTGCTCTGTCCTCCGGCCCCGCCAGGGCCGGAGGGGCCGTTCTGCTCCGCCGGCAGCACGATGGTGCCGGCGCTGCGCCGACCGCCCAGCGTCAGGATGGCGATTACCACGGCCAGCAGCAGGCCGAAGCCCAATATCAAATAGGGTCGTTGGGGTTTGTGCACTGGACGCTCCTTTCCAACAGGGGGGCGCAAGCGGGGGCGACAGCCCCCACAATGCAAATCAAGTAGGGGCCTCCGGCCCCTACCACCTCTTATTTATTTTTCAGTGCCTGCCGGCACCCTGGGGTACTTTTTGTGCGCACAAAAAGTACCCAAAAAGGCGCCAGCCCGTAGGGCTGGACCTCTTTAAATTTATTAAGGACACATTGTTGGTGAGAAGTACCCAGAGAAAGCATTCATCGGTACTGCCTTTGGTTTTTCTGTATTCTTACTGCCGGTTGCTCCGTTCCACTACGCAATTGATGGATGTTTCTTGTCGAATCCGTAAACGGAAATCTGTCCTGTGCGTAGTGGAACGGAGCAAGACGCAGTCGGACAAAGTAAAAAACGACCAGCGCACCCAATGTCCGGTTTCGCCGCCCCAAGCGGCGAAACTTGCGCCGCAGAAGGATCTCCTTGGGGACATACTCCCCACAGCCGCTTCGCCCCATACACGGAACCCGGCCCGGTTTAGACAAAACCGACCACAGGGCGAGCGCAAAACAAAGCAAAAAATAAGGAAGGATTTTTAAGAAAACCATTCCTGGTTTTCTTAAACGTGCTTTTGGTTACTTTTCCCACGGGGGAAAAGTAACCCAGGGGTGCGCCCCGCCTGGGGGTGCCTACTGACCCGATGGGGGCGGAGCCCCCGCCCTCAAGTCCGAAAGTCCGAAGGCTTTTCCCCCCGGCCAAAGTGCCACAGGATCGCGTCCGCGATCCTCCTGCACGCCTGGCCATCCCCGTAGGGGTTCACGGCATGAGCCATGGCGGCATAAGCGTTGCCATCAGTCAGCAGCTCACGGGCCATAGCTGTAATGTCCTTTTGCTTGACACCAGCTAATTTTACTGTTCCTGCGGCCACAGCCTCCGGGCGCTCCGTCTCACGACGGAGCACCAATACCGGCTTGCCCAGGGCGGGGGCCTCCTCCTGAAGGCCGCCGGAGTCCGTCATCACCAGATAGCACCGGGCCATCAGGTTGTGCATCTCGTCCGCCGCCAGGGGCGCGATCAGGTGTACGTTGGGGATGCGGTCCAGGTGCCGGTGGGCCACCTCCTGGACCACCGGGCTCAGGTGGACCGGATACACCAGCTCTACGTCGCTGTGGGTCCGGGCAATGTCCGCCAGAGCCGACATGATCTCCTCCATGGGCTGGCCGTAGTTCTCCCGGCGGTGGCAGGTCACCAGGACGATCTTTTTGCTGTCATAGGGCAGCTCGTTCAGCTCTTTTGTTGTAAAGGTATAGTCCTTGCGTACCGTTGTGCGCAGGGCGTCAATGACGGTATTGCCGGTGACAAAGACGCCCTCGGTGACGCCCTCCCGGCGGAGGTTCTCCCGGTTGTTTTCCGTGGGGCAGAAGTACAGGTCCGCGATGGCGGTGACCAGCTTCCGGTTCATCTCCTCGGGATAGGGGGAGTATTTGTCGTAGGTCCGGAGGCCCGCCTCCACGTGGCCTACCGGGACCTTGTGGTAGAACGCCGACAGCGCCCCGGCAAAGGTGGTGGAGGTGTCGCCGTGGACCAGGATCATGTCCGGCTTCAGGGCCTCGATGGCGCCGTCCATGCCGGTGAGGCACTTGCTGGTGATGGTGCTGAGGGTCTGCCGGGGGGTCATAATGTCCAGGTCCCAGTCGGGTTTGAGGGCAAAGACCTCCAACACACTGTCCAGCATCTCCCGGTGCTGGGCGGTGACGCAGCAGATGGACTGGATGTCCTCCCGGCTGGCCAGCTCCTTGACCAGCGGGGCCATCTTGATGGCCTCCGGCCGGGTGCCGAATACGCTCATCACGCGCAGCTTTTCCATGTCAGGTCTCCTCCTTCTTTGCCGGCGGGTCGCCTTCCTCCGGGGCCGTCTGGTCCGGGTGGGGATGGTGGTGCTCGTGGGGGTAGCGGGCGATGCGGGCCACGGTGTAGGCCGTCCCCACCAGGGCCGCCACGGACAGGATCACCTTGACATAGCCGCTGGTGACGATCATCACCGCACAGAGGCCCAGGATGCCGGCCACCAGGTACAGCGTGGCCACCGCCTGCTTCTGGTTCATTCCCATGTCGATGAGCTTGTGGTGGGTGTGGCTGCGGTCGGGCTTCATGGGGTTCTGGCCCTTGAGGATGCGCCGGGTGAAGGCGGAGGTGGTGTCAAAGATGGGGAAGCCCAGGATGATGAAAGGTACCACGAAGGAGATCATGGCGTACAGCTTGAAGAGGCCCATGACGGACACGGTGGCCAGCATATAGCCTAGGAAAGTGGCGCCGGTGTCGCCCATGAAGATCTTGGCCGGGTTGCGGTTGTAGGGGATGAAGCCCATGCAGCCGCCCACCAGGGCCGCGCACAGCACCGCCATCTCCAGGTCGTCAATGAGGAGGGCGATGATGAGCATGGTCAGGGCCGCGATGGCGCTGACGCCGTCGGCCAGGCCGTCCAGGCCGTCGATGAGGTTCACGGAGTTGGTGACCGCCACGATCCAGATGACGGTGATGGGCACAGACAGGACGCCGAAGTCCCAGTACTCCGGGCCGAAGGGGATGGGGCTGGCGATGGCCTCGATGAGTACGCCGTGCCACACGGCGATGAGGGCCGCCACGATCTGGATGATGAACTTGATGCCCGGCCCCAGGGGGTGGGAGTCGTCCACGATGCCCAGGGCCACGATGATGCAGGAGCCCAAGAGCATCCCGCGGAGCTGTCCGTTCACGTCGGCGAAGAGCAGGGCGCTGACCACGAAGGCGATGAAGATGGCCAGACCGCCCAGCCGGGGGATGGGGTGGTCGTGCATTCGGCGCTGGTCCTTGGGAATGTCCACGGCCTTGATCTTGTAGGCCAGCCGCTTCACCAGGGGCGTGAGGGCGAAGCTCACCACCATGGACAGGCCCAGCGCGAAGATCACGGGCAGGACCGTCCCACGGTCAAAAAAGGTATCCATATCGACGCTGCCCTCCGCTCACCTGGGGATGAAGCCCACTTTTTTGTAGACCTTGCGGAGGGTCTTCTCGGCCACATAGGAGGCCTTCTCCGCGCCGGCGCGGTAGACGCTCTCCAGATAGGCCTTGTCCCCCAGCAGCCGCTGGGCCTCCTCCCGGATGGGCCGCAGCCGCTCCACCACGGCGTCGCCCACGGCGGGCTTGAACTTGCCGTAGCCGCAGCCGTCGAACTCCCGCTCGATCTCCTCATAGCTCTTGCCGGTGGCGGCGGCGTAGATGGTCATGAGGTTGGCCACGCCGGGCTTATGCTCCGGGTCATAGCGGACGCAGTGCTCCGTGTCGCTGTCGGTGACGGCCCGCTTGAACTTTCGGACGATATCCTCCGGCTGGTCCAGCAGGAACACGCAGCCGTCGGGCTGGGATTTGGACATCTTGCTCTCGGGGGCATTGAGGCTCATGATGCGGGCGCCCACCTTGGCGATATAGGGTTCCGGCATCTTGAACACGTCGCCGTAGATGCCGTTGAAGCGCTGGACGATATTGCGGCACAGCTCCACGTGCTGCCGCTGGTCCTCCCCCACGGGGACATAGTCCGGCTGGTAGAGCAGGATATCCGCCGCCATCAGACAGGGATAGGTAAAGAGACCGCCGTTGACGTTCTCCTGGTGCTTGGCCGACTTGTCCTTGAACTGGGTCATGCGGCTCAGCTCCCCGAACATGGCGTAGCAGTTGAGGACCCAGCCCAGCTCCGCGTGTTGGTGGACGTGGGACTGGATAAAGAGGGTACACTTTGCCGGGTCCAGCCCGCAGGCGATATAGCTGGCCAGCAGTGTCATGGTCTGCCTGCGCAGGGCGGCCGGGTCCTGGCGCACGGTGATGGTGTGCAGATCGGCCAGGAAAAAGTAGCAGTCAAAATCCTCGATCATCTGCGGCCAATGCTGGAGCGGGCCCAGATAGTTCCCCAGATGCAGCGCGCCGCTGGGTTGGATTCCGGACAGCATGACTTTTTTTTCTTCCATTGTACATTGCTCCTTTGTTTATCGGTACCGCCGGAGGCGGTGATTCCGCTTTTTAGCAGTTCATTATAGCATATTCGTTTTCGGTTGACAACCGGAATATTAGAAAATCCTTAAAAAGGGGGCGTGGGGGCGGTAGCCCCACAGTGCAAATCAGTAGGGGCCTCCGCCCCCTACCACCTCTTATATTATCTTTCAGTGCCCATGGGCACCCTGGGGTACTTTTCCCACGCGGGAAAAGTACCCAAAAGGGCGCCAGCCCGTAGGGCTGGACCTCTGACTTATTTTTGTTAAGGGCACATTGTTCTGGGAAGTACCCAGAGAAAGCATTCATCGGTACTGCGGTGTTGGTTTTGCCGTAGTCTTACTGCTGGTTGCTCCGTTCCACTACGCAATTGATGAATGTTTCTTGTTGGGCCGTCAACGGAAATCTGTCCTATGCGTAGTGGAACGGAGCAGGACGCAGTTGGAATACGTAAAAACGACCAACGCAACCAATGAGTCCCTGCACCAGCGCTTCAATCCCCTTGGGATAATACTCACTATAGCCGCTTCGCCCCATACACGGGACTAAGCCCGTTTTAGACCAAACCACCCCCAGGGGGAGCGCAAAACTAAAAAAATAATGAGGAAAGATTTTTAAGAAAACCTCGGTTTTCTTAAACGCGCTTTTTGGTACTTTTCTCGCGAGAGAAAAGTACCCCAGGGGTGCACCCATCGGGGGTGCAGATCAGACCCGGTGGGGGGCGGAGCCCCCACACCCCCCCAAAATCCCCAGTTGCTCTTTTCCCAAAACCATAGTACAATATACTCACTGTGGTACAAGAGGAGAAAATCACCGTCTATGGAAAAAGAAAAATCAGCTTTGATCGCCGCCGGCACGGTGGCGAACACCCACGGCGTCCGTGGGGAGATCAAAATTCTGCCTCGGGGCATAGAGGCCGAGGCCCTGCTGGGGGCCAAAACGCTCACCGTCGGCGGCACCGCCTATGCCGTCACCGCCAGCCGCGTCCACAAGGGCTGCCTGTTGGCAAAATTAAAGGACGTCGACGACATGGACGCGGCCCTGGCCCTGAAGAACAAGCCCGTCACCGTCCGCCGCGGGGACATCCGCCTCCCGGAGGGGGAATATCTCGACGAGGAGCTGGTGGGCCTCACCGCACGGAATGCCGCCAGCGGCGAGGTCCTGGGCAAGGTGGACGAGGTCCTCACTTACCCCGCCCATAAGATCTATGCCGTCCGGGGCGGCGCCGACGAATACCTGGTCCCGGCGGTGCCGGCCTTTATCGCCGGGGTGGACCTGAAAAACGGCACCGTGGATATCCACGTCTGGGAGGGGATGGGCAGCCATGAGGATTGATATTATGACCCTGTTCCCCGAGACCGTGGGGGACATGATGAACGAGTCCATCCTGGGCCGGGCCCAGGAGCGGGGCTACATCCGCATCGAGGCCCACCAGATCCGGGACTTCACCGTCAACAAGCAGAAGCAGGTGGACGACTACCCCTACGGCGGCGGCCGGGGCGCGGTGATGCAGGCCGACCCCCTCTACCGCTGCTGGGCGTACATCAAGGAGAACTTCGGCACCCAGCGGAGCCGGACCATCTACATGTCCCCCTGCGGTACCACCTTCTGTCAGGCCAAGGCCCGGCAGCTCCTGGCCGACTACGACCACCTGATTCTGGTCTGCGGCCACTACGAGGGCGTGGACGAGCGGTTCATCGAGGAGTGCGTGGACGAGGAGATCTCCATGGGGGACTTCGTCCTCACCGGCGGGGAGATCCCCGCCATGGCCGTGGCCGACGCCGTGTGCCGCATGGTCCCCGGCGTCCTCCCCGAGCCCGCCTGCTACGAAGAGGAGAGCCACTGGAACGGCCTGCTGGAGTATCCCCAGTACAGCCGCCCCGAGGAGTGGCACGGGCGCAAGGTCCCGGAGGTGCTCCTCTCCGGCCACCACGGCAACGTGGCCCTCTGGCGCAAAAAGCAGTCCATGCTCCGCACCCTCCGCCGGAGGCCGGATATGTTCCGGGAGGCTGATTTCATGTCCACCAAGCAGGACCGCCGCCTGCTGGCGGAGGTCTACGACCAGCTCCGGGCGGAGAAGAAGGCGGCGGAGCAGGCGGAGTCATCCCCCGCCCCCGCGCCGTCAGAGCCCACGCAGACAGGAGGACAGCCCCATGCCCCCGGACCGGCAGCCTGACATTCTCCCCGTCAGCGGCACCCTGCGCCTGAAACAGTACGACGGGCACTATGAGCGCTTCCTGGCCCCCTACCGGGACCCCTACATTTATCAGAACTCCGAGGGCATCCTTGACGACGATAAGAAGCCGGACCTGGATTACGTCAGAGGGATGTGTCAGTACCTCTCCCAGGCCGGGGAGCTCTATTACATCCAGGTCCTGGAGAACGGCGCCTTCGTCACCATCGGCGACGTGACCGTGAAGGAGGAAAACCCTCCTATCGCCATCTGGGAGGCCCGATTCCGGGGCCGTGGCATCGGGACGGCGGTGATGCGGGCCGTCATCGACCGGCTGTGGGCGCTAGGCGTCCGCAGGGTCACCGGCTCCGCAGTGTACAAGTGGAACCTGTCGTCCCAGAGGATGCACCTGGGGCTGGGGTTCCGGTGCGTGGGCGAGAGTGAACAGGAGTTTTTCTATGACCTGGATATCGCCGCCCTTAAAGGCTCTGAGGAAAAAACTCCGACTGACTGAAAAACCGCATAGGAAGCCGCCCCGCCATGAAACGGCGGGGGCGGCTTCTTTCTGCCTGCCTCCTGTAACCTTTGTCACCTGGTTTGTAACCATTTTTATCCCCGGTTTGTAACCACTTTCCTGTCGGACAGGCAGTTTTTGCCGTGTCATAACGGGAATGCTGTTCGTTTATGTCAACCAAATGTTACAAAATCGTGAAAATGCTTGACAAATCAGCCTGTTTCCGTTATACTACAGAAAAGTTTCAAAAGAGTAACAAAAGTTACAATCCCGCCGCATATGCTGTTTACCGAAGGGGACCCGCCGGAAAGCTTTCCGGGACACGGGTAGCGCCGGACGGCGGTCCGCCGCCGGGGCCTGATTTCCCCAAAAACGACTGGAGGTAACAAGTATGTTCCGAACGCACAAGCATTTTACGGGCCGCGCCCGCCGTCTCGCGGCTCTGGCCGTTCTTCCGCTGCTGATCCTTCTGACTCTCACCGGCGGCGGACAGGCCCAGGCCGTCTATCTGGACGGGAGCAGCTACACCCATGTGGAGGACCCCGCCGGGGGGACCGTGTTCCTCACCGACGACTCCGCCTCCCTCCTCTCCGTCACCCGGGGCAGTGAGCTGCGCCTCACCCCGGGCGTGACGGTGACGGTCCGCTACCAGGACCGCGCCCGCTCCGCCGTCACGGCGGATGAAACTCTGGACGAGCTTCTCACCCGCCTGGATATCCACCCCAGCCCCCTGGAGATGACCGCCATCTCCAAGGCGGACGACGGGATGGAGATCGTGGTGGACGCCGAATTCATCTTCTACGAGAAGACCTCCCAGGTGACAGAGCACGAGACCGTCTACCGCTACAACGACAAAAAGCCTGCGTGGCAGGAGACCGTGGTCCAGGAGGGCCACGACGGCGAGCACACCGAGGTGTACGAGATCGTCTACCAGGACGGTCAGGAGATCTCCCGGCAGCTCATCGAGCTGGTGGACACCGAGCCCCAGCCCACCATCATCGAGAAGGGCACCATTGAGAACTTCGCCAACCACGGCGACAAGGTGTCCTCCATCGTCACCAACGCCGGCGGCGACGGCACCATCACCCTGGAGAACGGCGAGGTCCTGACCTTCCACGAGGCCAAGGAGATGACCGGCACCGCCTACACCAAGAGCGAGGGCGGCGTGGGCGCTTACACCGCCAGCGGCACACCGGTCCGGGTAGGCGCGGTGGCCGTGGACAAGGACGTCATCCCCCTGGGCAGCAAGCTCTACATCGTCTCCAACGACGGCAAGTACGTATACGGCTTCGCCGTGGCGGAGGACACCGGGGTACACGGCAGCATCATCGACCTCTATATGGACACCTACAGCGAGTGTCTGGACTTCGGCCGCCGGGGCTGCACGGTGTATATCCTCGACTGATCCGATACTTTTTCTTGAAAGAAAAAGTATCAAAAAGAATTTTCATATCGCTGCCAAAACGTTGCAAATCCTACATTTTTCCCACGGCAACGATATATGGGTTTTCATTGAAGAATCGTATGGGACCGCCCTTCTCCCCGGGGAGGGCGGTCCTTTTTTCGCCTCCGCCCGAAACTTCTATTGCCGGCGGCGGGAAAAATATGCTATCATGTTTGTAACGCTTTCCAGGGAGGATATCAGATGGATCTCTGTAACATTCAGGACCTGCGCGCCCTGCTGGGCCGCCACGGATTCCGCTTCTCCAAATCCATGGGCCAGAACTTCCTGATCGCGGACTGGGTCCCCCGCCGCATCGCCGCCGAGAGCGGCGCGGACAGGGCCAGCAGTGTGCTGGAGATCGGCCCCGGCGTGGGCGTGCTGACGCGGGAGCTGTGTGCGCGCGCCGCACAGGTGGTAGCCGTGGAGCTGGACCGGGCGCTGCTGCCGGTGCTGGCGGAGACCATGGCCGGGACGGACAACTTCACCCTCATCCCCGGCGACGCGCTGAAGCTGGACCTGCCTGCCCTGGTGGACGGGCACTTCCCCGGCCTGACGCCCCGGGTCTGCGCCAACCTGCCCTATAACATCACCACCCCCATCCTCACCGCTCTGATCGATGCCAAGCGTTTCGCCTCCCTCACTGTCATGGTGCAGAAGGAGGTTGCCCAGCGCATGGCGGCGCGGCCCGGCACGGCGGCCTACGGCGCGTTCTCGGTGTACATGCAGTACCACACCCGGCCGGAAATTCTCTTCGACGTGCCGCCGGACTGCTTCCTGCCCCGGCCCAAAGTGACCTCCGCCGTGGTGCGGTGCGACGTGCGGGAAAAGCCCGCAGTGGAACCGGCGTGCGGGGAGGCGTACCTCTTCCGGGTGGTCCGGGCGGCCTTCGCCCTGCGGCGGAAGACTCTGGCCAACAGCCTGATGACCTCCTTCGGCTCTCTGGGCAAGGAGGGCGTGTCCGGGGCCATTGAGGCGGCCGGGCTGCCCACGGCGGTCCGGGGCGAGACGCTGGGGCTGGAGGAGTTCAGCCGTCTGGCGGACGCGCTGAAAGGACTCGAACAGTGACATAGAAAAGTGCCTCCCGCGGTCCGGCATGGATCGCGGGAGGCACTTCCCTGTTTATCTCTGTTTTTCAGCACAGCGTGGCGTACATGACCGCCTTGATGGTGTGCATCCGGTTCTCGGCCTCGTCGAACACCACCGACTGGGCGGACTCGAATACCTGGTCAGTGACCTCCATCTCGTTGATGCCGAACTTCTTGGCGATGTCCGCGCCGATAGTGGTCTTGGTGTCGTGGAAGGACGGCAGGCAGTGCATGAAGATGGCGCCGGGGGCCGCGTTGGCCATGGCGGCGGCGTTGACCTGGTAGGGCTGCAGGAGCCGGATGCGCTCCGCCCACACCTCGTCGGGCTCGCCCATGGAGACCCAGATGTCAGTGTAGATCACGTCCGCGCCGCGGGTCCCCGCCTCCACGTCGGAGGTCAGGGTGATGGTGCAGCCGTTCTCCGCGGCGATGGCCTTGGCCGTCTCCACCAGCTCCGGGGCCGGGAACAGCTCCTTGGGGGAGCAGGCGGTGAAATTCAGGCCCATCTTGGCGCAGGCCACCATGAGGGAGTTGCCGGTGTTGTTCCGGGCGTCGCCCATGTAGGTGAAGTTCACGCCCTTGAGCTTGCCCAGCTTTTCCTCAATGGTCATCAGGTCCGCCAGCATCTGGGTGGGGTGGAACTGGTCCGTCAGGCCGTTCCACACCGGCACACCGGCGTACTTGGCCAAGTCGTCCACGATGCTCTGGTCAAAGCCCCGGTACTCGATGCCGTCGAACATCCGGCCCAGCACCCGTGCCGTGTCCGCCAGGCTCTCCTTCTTGCCCATCTGGGAGCTGCCGGGGTCCAGGTAGGTGACGCCCATGCCCAGGTCGCGGCCCGCCACCTCAAAGGCGCAGCGGGTACGGGTGGAGGTCTTCTCGAAGAGCAGCACGATATTCTTCCCCTCCAGATAGCGGTGGGGCACCCCGTTTCGCTTCATCTGCTTGAACCCCTTGGCGGTGTCCAGGAGATAGCGGATCTCGGCGGGGGTGTAGTCCAGCAGCTTCAAAAAGTGTCTTCCTCTGATATTGACAGGCATGGCGATGTTCCCTTTCCGTTTGTTAGTCCCGGTGATTCCTGAATATTCATCATCCAGCCGGGTATTTGAATTTTAATACAGTTTCATTGTATTGTCAAGAGTTTAATTGAATATTTTCCCGAAGAAATAGGGCAGCTGCTTCTGCCACCAGCACCAGTCGTGGTTCACGTCGTAGCCCCAGTAGTCCACCCAGGCGGGGATGCCCTTGGCCTGGAGCACGCCGTCCAGGGCCCGCGTCCCGGCCAGCAGCTCGTCCTCCCAGGCCCCCTGGCCCACGCAGAGGATGATGGTGCTCTGGCGGTAGAGGGACATATAGGGGTGGTCGGCGGGCATGTTCTGGAGGAAGTGGTAGGGGGAGTTGTCGTAGATCAGGTCGTCCATGTAGCCGGGGATGAAGTCGTTGGCGTTGTAGGTGCCGCTGAGGCCCACGATGGTGTCGAAGAGGTCCGGGCGGCGGAAGAAGAAGATACCGGCGTGGACCGCGCCCATGCTGCACCCGGTGGCCAGGGCCTTGCCCCAGGTGTCCCCCAGCTGGCGGGTCCGGGGATAAAGCTCCCGGGTGATGTACCGGAACCACCGCTCCTGCATCTCGATGCGGCGGCGGGGGTCGCCATTCTTGTCGGACCAGCTCTCGCCGTCGATGCCGTCGGGGCAGACCAGCATCACCTGGCCGCTCTCGATCCAGTGGGCGATGCAGTCCACCATGCCGAAGTTCTCAAAGTCGAAGAACTTGCCGTTCTGGGGCGGGAAGGCGAAGCACAGCTTCCC
The DNA here is from genome assembly GCA_947589745.1 of uncultured Oscillospiraceae bacterium. GTDB lineage: Bacteria > Bacillota > Clostridia > Oscillospirales > Oscillospiraceae > Pelethomonas. The sequence continues at coordinate 2,571 of CANQCS010000064.1, read as the reverse complement.
CCGGTCCCCGTAGACCTTGAACTCCATGTCCCGGTTCAGCTCCAGGCTGAACTCCTTGAAGTATCTCACATTCATATCGGTTCCCTCGTTTTTTGTTATTCGGCGCGCTCCTGCACGAAGCGGATGAACTCCTTGGCGGCCTCCTCGCCGGCGGCGTGGGCCATATAGGTCACGTTGCCCATCTGCTCCTCCCAGAGGGCGGGCAGGCGCTCATAGAGGACGATCTTGTCCCCGTACTTGGCCATGACCTCCTCGTGGCTGTGGCGGTAGCGGTAGCAGTCCCGGCGGTCGGCGGTGACGCAGTAGTGGTCGTCGTGGCTCTCCGGCAGCAGGCGCTTGTCGGCGGTGACCATGTCGGCCCAGATCTGGTACACGTCGATGCTGTGGGCGTAGTTCATCATGTCGGGGGTGTAGCTCCCGGCGGGGCGCATATTGACCTCCAGGCCCACGAAGTCGCCCACCTCGCCCAGGCCCTTCTTGGCCTTGGTCAGGCGGAAGAACTCCAGGTGGATGAACCGGCTGCGGGCGCCGAAGGCCTTGGCGGTGGCCCGGCCCAGCTTCCGTAGGGACTCCGGCACCTGGTCCACCACGTAGTAGGCCAGGTCCAGCTTCTCGTTGACGATGTCCATGATGGACGGCGGCCAGGCGGTCATGGACTCAAAGAGGGGGTCGCACCGGGAGTCGGTGATGGCGTCATAGGAGAAGATGTCGCCGGTGACGAACTCCTCCATCACGTAAGCCGCGTGGGGCAGGTCGGCGAAGAACGCCTCGAAGTCGCTGTCGCTGTCCAGGCGGTAGGTGGCGGTAGCGCCCACGCCGTTGTCGGGCTTGACGATGACGGGGTAGCCCACCTCGTCCAGGAAAGCCCTGGCGGCCTCCTTGGTGGTGATCTTGTGGCAGCGGGCGGTGGGGACGCCGGCCTTGGCGTAGTAGGCCTTCATGCCGGACTTGCTCTTGAAGCAGGCCACTTCATCGGTGTTGACGCCGGTGGTGATGTGGAAGTCGGTGCGGAGGCGGGCGTCCTGCTCCAGCCAATACTCGTTGTTGGACTCCAGCCAGTCGATCTTCCCGTATTTGAAGGAGAAGAACGCCACGGCCCGGAACACCTGGCTGTAATCCTCCATGTTATCGACCTTGTAATATTCGGTCAGGGAGCTCTTGAGACCCTCCGCCAGCTCGTCGTAGGGGCTGTCGCCGATGCCCAAAACGTTGACGCCATTGCGGTGCAGGCGCTCGCAGAAGCTCCAATAGATGCGGGGGAACTGGGGGGAGATGAAGATGAAATTCACGGGTCATGCCCTCTTTCTTATGTACTTGTTGCGGCGGCGCGGTCCGGCGTCCGTCTTTCGGTCTATCATACCACATCGGGGATTTTCTGTCAATCGCTGGATTAAAGCGGTAAACTAAAAACTGGGGGTGTGGGGGCCTCCGGCCCCCACCGGGTCTGATGCGCACCCCCCAATGGGTGCGCCCCTGGCCTACTTTTCCCCCACGGGAAAAGTAGGCAAAAGCGTGCTCAAGGGGGCTTTCGCCCCCTTGAGAATCCCCTCCGTGGTGGAAGGGCGTTAAGGGCAGATGGGTGGTGGGTAGGAGCCAGAGAAAGCTTTCATCGGTGGTGCCTCCTTTTTTCCTTATTCTTACTGCTGGTTGCTCCGTTCCACTACGCAATTGATGGCGCGGTTCTATTCGGGCCGTATACGGAAATCTGTCCTGTGCGTAGTGGAACGGAGCAGGACGCAGTCGGACAAGCACAAAACGACCAGCGAAGCCAATGTTTCGGTTTCGCCGCCCCAAGCGGCGAAACTTGCGCCGCAGCAGGATCTCCTTGGGGACATACTCAAACAGCCGCTTCGCCCCATACACGGGACCCGGCCCGGTTTAGACCAAACCAGCCAAAGGGGGAGCGCAAAACTAATCAAAAAATAAGGAAAGATTTTTAAGAAAACCATTCCTGGTTTTCTTAAACGTGCTTTTGGTTACTTTTCCCACGAGGGAAAAGTAACCCAGGGGTGCACCCATCAGGGGTGCGCATCAGACCCGGTGGGGGCGGAGCCCCCCTCCTGACCGGTATCGAATCCCCCTTCCCTTTTTGCAACACATGTGCTATCATGTTGTTGCAAAAATAAGAATCCCGCCCGGGGTCCCCGGGCAGAGGAGGCCCGCTATGTCCCGACCGGTCCGTTCCATTCTCCACTGTGATCTGAACAGCTTCTTCGCCTCGGTGGAGCTTCTGTCCCACCCGGAGCTGCGGGAGCAGCCCGTCGCCGTCTGCGGCGACCCGGAGAGCCGCAAGGGCATCATACTGGCCAAGAACGAGCCCGCCAAGCGTTTCGGCGTCCAGACCGCCGAGACCATCTGGCAGGCCCGGCAGAAGTGCCCGGACCTGGTGCTCCTGCCGCCCCACCGGCAGCTGTACCGGGAGTTCTCCCGGCTCATCAACGACATCTACGGGCAGTACACCGACCTGGTGGAGCCCTTCGGCATCGACGAGAGCTGGGTGCGCCCGTAAACCGCAAGCCAAAGCGGTGTGGGCAGAATGGAAACGTGCCAATAGCAAGGCACCGGGCAAGA
>CANQCS010000063.1 GCA_947589745.1 uncultured Oscillospiraceae bacterium | reverse complement strand
ACTTGCCGTTTCCGGCGTTCGGGCCTCCAGCTCGGAAGGGATGGGACATTGGAACATTCTGCCGCCGGGCTTCCACCGATACCCGGCTCTCTGTGGACAGGCCGCTCCGTCCGTCTTCGTCATCGCTTTTTCTTATTCACTTGCGGTTCACTTTACACCAATTCCCGCGGTTTGTCAAGAGGGAATTTTTGAGCTTTTGCGGCGTTCGGCGAAAAGCGGCCAAATTCATTTTTAAAATAAGTTAGAAACTGGCCCTTTGGCTGGGCACCGTGGGGCTTCCAGCCCCTCGATGGACGGTAGGGACCTTTGGTCCCTGCTGACCCCAGGTGACTTTTTCTTGCGCAAGAAAAAGTCACCAAAAAGAGCGCCAGCCCGTAGGGCTGGACCTCTGGCTTTTTTATTCAGAGAAGATGGTTCGTGTGAAGGCCCCAGAGAAAGCATTCATCGGGACTGCCCTCTGTTTTTTCCGTAGTCCGACTACCGGTTGCTCCGTTCCACTACGCACCTGATGGTGCGGTGTCTTAGGGGATTTGATAGGAAATTCGCAAAAGCGGCCAAAGCGGCCAAAGCGGCTAAAGCGGCTAAATGTTTCTTTTCTTGACAATATACGGCATAGAGTTTATAATAATTGGAAAATACGCCGGTCATAAACTATGCGCGCCGGCCTGCCAGCGTCCGATGGAGGTATCGCCTGTGAATTTCGACTCAGCGTTTTTCCTCTTCTGCTTTTTTCCCGTGTTGGCCATCGCTTACGCCCTCCTTCCGGGGCGGCGGGCGCGGAACGCGCTGCTGGTGGCGGCGGGGCTGGTATTCTATTCCTTCGGCGCACTGTTCGACCTGCTGCTGCTCCTGGCGATGGCAGCGGTCAACTACGGCTTCGGGCTCCTGCTCCGGCGGGACCGGGGACGGCGGGCGGTCCTTGCCGCAGGAGTCGCGGCGGACCTGGCCGTGCTGTGCGGGTTTAAGCTGCTGGAGCGGGTGGCGGTGACCGTCACCGGGGCGGACGGCCTTTTATATTTCCTGTTCGCCCGGCATTCGCCGGTGACCCTGACCGTCCCCCTGGGCATCTCCTTTTTCACCTTCAAGTGCGTGTCCTATCTGGTGGACACCTACCGGGACAGGGAGCGGGGGACCAGGAGCTTTTGGAGGCTCCTGGCCTATGTCTCCTTCTTCCCTCAGATCCTCTCCGGCCCCATCACCCGGTTCCCCGACTTCGATCCCCAACTGGACAGCCGGGCGTTTACCGCCGACGGCACGGCCCGGGGCCTGACCCGGTTGGTTCGGGGGCTGGCCAAGAAGCTGCTCCTGGCGGCGGCAGCCGGCTCCGTGGCGGACGCCATATTCGCCCTGGACAGCGGGGCGCTGGATATCCGGCTGGCGTGGCTGGGCGCGGCGGCCTATGCGCTCCAGCTCTTTTTCGATTTCTCCGGCTACAGCGACATGGCCATCGGCCTGGGGCAGTTCTTCGGCTTTGAGACGGCGGAAAACTTCAACTTCCCCTACGCCGCCGCCTCCATCACCGAGTTCTGGCGGCGCTGGCATATGTCCCTCTCCGGCTGGTTCAAGGACTATCTGTATATCCCCCTGGGCGGCAACCGGAAGGGGAAATGGCGCGCCGCGCTGAACAAGTTCATCGTGTTCGTCCTCTGCGGCCTGTGGCACGGCTTGGGGGTCACCTTCCTGCTGTGGGGGGCGTGGCACGGCCTGCTGGCTGCCCTGGAGACCCTGGGGGTCATCGACGTGAAGCGGCTCCGGCGGACGCTGCCGGGCCGGGCGCTTTGTCATGTCTACGCCCTGCTGGCGGTGGTGCTGGGCTTCGTGATGTTTCGGGCCGGAACTGCGGCCCAGGGCTTTGCCGTCATCGCCGCCATGTTCACCGGCTTTCACGGGACCGTGGCCGGGACGGTGCTGCTGCACCGGCTGCTGGACGGCAGGACGGTCTGTATGCTCCTCCTCGGCGTAGTCTTCTCCCTGCCTGTGGGACCCTGGGTCCGGGAACGGCTGGCGGAAAAGCGGTGGGCGGCCATAGGGACCTACGGGCTCTACGCGGCGCTGTTCGTGCTGTGCCTGACGGAGCTGGCCGCCGGAGGCTTCGCGCCGTTCATCTACGCGCAGTTTTAGGGAGGTGCGGGGATGAAAAAAGCGTCAGTCGTATTTGTGGCTCTGATTCTCGCCCTGTGTCTGGTCCCCTCTGTGGGAATGCTGGCCTTCGGCCCCGCCGGGGCGGGGGCCAATGAGGTGCTCTCCCCCCTGCCCTCCCTCCGGGGCGAGGACGGGGAGGTCAATATAGCCTATCTCTCCCAGCTGGCGGACTATGTGTCCGACCACTTCTTCCTGCGGCAGGAGCTCATCACCGCCGGGCGGAAGCTGGAGACCGCCGCCTTCCGCTCCTCCGGGGAGGAGGACGTGGTCCTGGGCCGGGACGGCTGGCTCTTCTACGCCTCCACGGTGGAGGACTACACGGGGACGGACCCCATGACGGACCGGGAGCTCTACGCCGCGGCGAAAAACCTGTCGCTGATGGCGGAGGCCTGTGAGAGCGCCGGGGTGGAATTCCTCTTTACCGTCGCGCCCAACAAGAACTCACTCTACGGGGAATATATGCCCGATCTGGGCGCTGCCGCCCGGGAGCGGGACGCCCAGCGGTTACAGGTTCTTCTGGAGGAAATGGAGGTCCCCTATCTGGACCTCTTCTCCCTGTTTGCGTCCCAGGACGTGGTGCTCTACTTTGCCCACGACTCCCACTGGACCAGCCGGGGGGCGGCCCTGGCCGCCGACGCGGCCAACGCCGCGCTGGGGCTGGAGAGCGATTATTTCTCCGGCAGCTTTGTCCCGTCGCCCCACACCGGGGATCTGTACGAGATGCTCTACCCCGCCGCCATGGACCCGGAGACGGACGAGGTCTGCTCCCCCGCCATCCAGCTGGAATACGAGGGCGGCGGCACCCGGCCGGACAGCGTCACCATCAACGCACTGGGCAGCGGGGAGCGGAGAATGCTGGTCTACCGGGACTCCTTCGGCAACAGCTGGTACCCCTATCTGGCGGACAGCTCCGCCCGGGCCCGGTTCTCCCGGTCCGCGGTCTATGACCTGAGCGGGCTGGAGGAGCTGGACTGTGTGCTGGTGGAGCTGGTGGAGCGGAACCTGGAGAACCTGGTGGACGACCTGCCGGTCCTGCCCGCCCCGGAGCGGGAGGCGGAGGCCGCCCGGAGGGCGGAGAACACGCTGGCGGTCGGCGTGGAGGACGCAGGGCGGCCGGAGGGATACGTCCTGCTCCGGGGGCAGCTCCCCCAGGGGGTGGACCCTGCCGCGCCGGTGTATGTGGTCTGCGGCGGGAGGACCTTTGAGGCCCTGCTGGACCGGGAGGGGTTCGCCGCCTATGTGCCGGCGGGACTGGAGCCGGAGCAGGTGCTGGTGTACGCCGGCGGCGTGCTGGTCTCCTGCGGCGCGGTCCGGGCGTGAGCGGCTGTATTGCGGCGCGCCCGTTTGAATAGAATACACAGAACAGACAATATATCACGAGAGGTGGAGACAGAGGCATGAGAAAGATCGGCAGTTTCCTGCTCTGCGCGGCGCTGCTGCTGTCGCTGGCCGCCTGCGGCGTCACGGTGGCGCCCCAGGGGAACGGCGGCGGGACAGAGAACAGCACAGGCAACGACGTCCTGACTCTCACAGACGACGGCAAGGAGGACGCCCAGGCCCCGGAGGACACTGGAACCCCGGAGGACACTGATGCCCCCTCCGCTCCCGATGGGGATGCCCAGAAGGAGGACAAGGAGGACGGAGCGGTGACCCAGGAGGGCGGCGAGGACGCCAGCCAGACGCCGGATGGGGATGCGGCGGACCAGGCCCCCACGGAGCCGGACGAGAAGCCCGGCAAGGAGCCGGATGCGGACCAGGAGCCGGACACGAAGCCGGACGCCGGGAGCGGCACAAAGCCCGATACCACACCCGATTCGGGGCCCGGAACCACACCGGATACTACCTCAGATCCGGAACCCGGAACCACGCCGGACACTACGCCCGCCACAAAGCCGGATACGACGCCGGACGCCGGGAGCAACACGACGCCGGATACCGCCACTGACCCGGGGCCGGATACGACGCCGGACACCGCCCCTGATCCTGAGCCGGACCCGGCGCCGGAGACGGCCCCCGCCCAGGACCCCGAGCCTGAGCCGGAACCTGAGGCCACTCCCGCCCAGGCCAAGGCCACGGCGGAGAGCCTGATCGACCACGCTGTCTCCGAGCTCTACGCGGCCATCGGCAAGCCGGCGTCCTCCGACTACGCCTCCAGCTGCCTGGGGTCCGGGGAGGACGGCAATCTCTACTACGACGGGTTCACCGTCTACACCTACCGTGAAGGTTCATCGGAGGTCATCACCTATGTGGAGTAAACGGATCCGAGTCATCTCGCTGGCCTGCGTGTGCGTGCTGCTCCTGGGGCAGCTGGCTGCGGGCGGCGCTTACGAATACGACGGATATGACGAGACGGCGGAGACGACGCTGACGCTCCGGGACGAGAGCACCGACCACGACAGCTATGTCAAGGGCCGGGGCGACGGCACCTTCGGGCCGGACGACCCGGTGAGCCGCGCCGAGGCGGCCCATATGCTCTGCCGCCTGCTGGAGGAGCTCCCGGAGGAGCGGCAGCCGTTCAGCGACGTGTCCAGCGACGCGTGGTACTACAACAGCCTGGGCGCCCTGGCGGCGGCCGGGGTGGTGGACTGGACGGGCACGAATATCTACCCCGAGGAGGCGCTGGAGCGGGGGGAGTTCGTGTCCATGGTGGTGCGGCTCTTCCCGGAGCAGGAGGAGCTGCGGACGGTGCAGTTCACCGACGTGGCCCCCACCGACCCCTACTACACGGAGATCCTCCGGGCCTGCGCCTATGGCTGGGTCCAGGGGTATAACGACGGCACCTTCCGACCGGAGGGGACCGTCACCCGGGCCGAGGCGGTGACCATCATCAACCGCGCCCTGGGGCGGACGCCGGACAAGGACGCCATCGCGGAGTTCCCGGTCTCCCCGTTCTCCGATGTGCCCGCCAGCTACTGGGCCTATGAGCACATCCTGGAGGCCACCATCAGCCACACCCGCGTCTGGGTCATCCCGGAGGAGCGGTGGGACTGGGTGGACGAGGAGTGGATGAAGGCCCTGGTGGTGCGCCGCCCCGGCGGGTTCTACTTTGAGGGCGCGGAGCTGTACTACATCGACCCGGCCACCGGCTTCCCCGTGACGGATACCACCTATGGCGGGCTCTACTTCGGCGCCGACGGCAAGTACACCAGCGGCGACGCGGAGATCGACCAGTATGTGAAGGACGCCCTGTCCGGCATCATCGACGACACCATGACCCAGGAGCAGAAGCTCCACGCCGCCTACAACTACGCCCGGGACAGCTTTAGCTACCTGCGGCGGAACTACTACGAGATGGGGGACACCAGCTGGGCCGCCAAGGAGGCCAAGACGATGTTCTCCACCAAGCGGGGCAACTGCTACTGCTACTCGGCGGTGTTCTACTTCCTGGCCCGGCAGCTGGGCTATGACGCCAAGCTCATCAGCGGCAAGGTCAACAACAATAACCCCGTGCCCCACGCCTGGGTGGAGATCGCCTTTGACGGCACGTACTATATGTACGACCCGGAGCTGGAGATGTCCTACCGGGTGAAGGGCAACTACTCCTATAACTTCTACCACATGGCCTATGAGAACGTGCCGTGGCGGTACTACAGATGAGAGGTGCGCGGCGATGAAGAAGCCGGTAAAGCGCTGGGCGCTGCCTGCCGCCCTGGGCGGCGGGGCGCTGGTGCTGGTCCTGCTCTATGTTCTGTTCCTGCGCCCCTATCTGGCAGCGGCCACCGCCATGCCCCAGGACACGCCCCTGTCCCTGGAGGAGCGGGAGGACGGCCGGCTGGTGCTCTCCTGGCCCGCGGCGGAGGGGGCGGACGCCTATCTGGCGGAGGCCCTGGACCCGGACGCCGGGGAGAAGGGGGCGGAGCCCCTCTGGGCCGAGACCGTTGCCGGGACCTCCTGTGAGCTGCCGGAGGGGCTGAACGGCTCCCGCAGCGTCACGCTGCGGGTCACCTCTGAAAAACGGTACCGCATCCCCCTGGGGGAGAAGAGCCGCATGGGGGACGATCCCCTGTCCGGCCTCTGGTCCGGCCGCCTGCCGGAACCCGGCGAGATCAAGGCGGACATTGACGCGGACGACGACGTGCTGACCCTCACCTGGGACGGGGAGAGCGGCGGGCTGTACACCGTCTGCGACGAGAGCGGCAATATTGTCCGGGCCGAGAGCGGCGAGAACCGGGCGGTCCTGGCCTTCCGGGACGGCGGGGACATGCCCGCCATCGGCAAGGGGGAGTTCTGCACCCTCCTGCTGTACGCCGGACGGACGGAGAACAATCTGGTGGTCCGCAGCCGCGCGGCCCGGTCCATCACCGTGGACGGAGAGGATTTTCTGGGCACCGTCCTGAAGCTGGAGATGACCGAGGACGGAGACAACTTCTACACCTTCCGCTGGAACGAGACCAAGGGGGAGCACTACGAGCTCCAGGAGGAGATTGCCTCCGGCCAGTGGGAGACGTTGGAGAGCTTCACGGATGAGGAGCCCCTGGAGTGCGCCGTGGGCCCGCTGGCGTCCTTCAGCGGCCACACATACCGTATCGTGTCCCTGGGCGGGCACACCCTGCCGGGCAGCGAGTTCGCCGCCACCCCGGCCGAGGTGAGCTTTACCACCGGCGCCACCACCCGCTACGCCACCATCTGGCCCCTCAAGGACCTGAATATCTACGCGGATACCGCCCGCTCCTCCGTGGTGGGGAAGGCGGGGACGGACAAGTCCTACTGCGTCATGGGCGAGTCGGAGGGGATGTTCCTCATCTACTTTGACGGCGGCAAGGGCTACATCGACAGCACCTACTGCCTCATCAATCTGCCCGACTATTTGGGTGAGTTGTGCGCCTACGACATCACCAACAGCTATGACGCCATCTATGAGGTCCACGACTACGGCATCCCCGAGATCACCGGCACGGTGGTCACCGGGTATGAGGAGGTGGCCTCAGGCTACGTGACGGACACGGTCCGGCACACCGTCCGGGAGGACCCCCAGCCGGAGTCCCCGCCGGAGAGCTACGACGCCGCGGACCGGTTTGTGACGGATGAAAACGGGATCGTCACCGAGTTGTGGTCCGGGGATCTGCACTATCGGACGGAGAGCATGGAGGTCCAGCGGCCTACCCGGTTCCTGGTGCCCCTGCTCTACCCCACGGCTCAGAAGGTGGCCAAGGCCGCCCAGGCCGCACAGCAGGAGGGGTACCGGCTGAAGATCTACGACGCTTACCGGCCGTGGATCGCCACCCGGTTTTTGTACGACAAGACTGCCTCCCTGCTGAATGCGGAGATCCCGGAGTATATTTATGCCGAAATGGCGGGGGACGCCTGGGAGGACTATGTCCAGGCGGTGCTGTATCCGCCGGAGCCGGAGGAACCGGAGGAACCGGAGGTCCCGGACGAGGCGGAGGCCACTGACGGCGCCACGAAGGGGACGGATACCACGGAGGGAACCGATGCCGCGGAGGGGACGGACACTCCCACCGATGGCGAGACTCCCGAGGATGCCGCCGCTTCTGAGGATCCCGAAAGCGCGGAAGGTCAGGATACGGCGGACACCTCCGGCGAGGCGGCCGGCGATGGCACGGAGGCCGGGCCCTCGGAGGAGGAGCCTGTTGAGGAGCCGGAGCCGGAACGGCCCCGGCGCATGAGCGTCTACACCCTGATGACCAACGGCAGCTATTCCCTGGGCGCGTTCCTGGCCCGGTCCGGGTCCATGCACAACCTGGGGATCGCGGTGGACCTGACACTGGAGACCCTGGACAGAGGGCGGGAGCTGACCATGCAGACGGCCATGCACGACCTGAGCTGGTACTCCGTCCTCACCCGGAACAACGACAACGCCGATCTGCTGGCGAAGTTCATGACCGGCTGCGGGCTGGCCCCGCTGACCTCCGAGTGGTGGCACTTCCAGGACGACGAGCTGCGGGCCTCGGCGGAGCTGGTGACCCGGCAGCAGGGCGTGACCCGTGCCGGGTGGCGGGCCGACAATCAGGGCTGGCGTTACCGCACCTCGGAGGGGGAGTTCCTCCGGGACGGTACGTATACCGTGGACGGGAGGCGCTATACCTTCGACGAAAACGGCTACTCCGACTACGCCGCCTGGGAACAGCGGTAAGAGCGGAGCGCCCCCACCAACGATACGACGGACCACATGGAGAAGCATTCTATGAAAACATATCAGATTGCGGTGATTCCCGGGGACGGCATCGGCCCCGAGGTGCTGGCGGAGGGGATCAAGGTGCTGGAGCGGGCGGCGGAGCGGTCCGGCGCGTTCCGGTTCCGGTTCACCTACTTTCCCTGGGGCTGCGAATACTACCTGGAGCACGGGCGGATGATGGACGCGGACGGCATGGAGCGGCTGGCCGGGTTCGACGCCATCTACCTGGGCGCCGTGGGAGCGCCGGGCGTGCCGGACCACATCTCCCTGTGGGACCTGCTGCTGACCATCCGAAAGGGGTTTGACCAGTACGTCAATCTGCGGCCCGTGAAGCTGCTCCGGGGTGCGCCCTGCCCGCTGAAGGACGTGAGGCGGGAGGACATCGACATGACCTTCGTCCGGGAGAACAGCGAGGGCGAGTACGCCGGAAGCGGGAGCTGGCTCTACAAGGGAAAGCCCAACGAGGTGGTCATCCAGGACGGCGTCTTCTCCCGGGCGGGCTGTGAGCGGATCATGCGCTACGCTTACGAGCTGGCCCGGAAGGAGAAGAAGACGCTGACCAGCATCAGCAAGGGCAACGCCCTCAACTACTCCATGGTGTTCTGGGACCAGATGTTCCGGGAGGTGGGCCGGGAGTACCCGGACGTGGAGACCCGCTCCTATCTGGTGGATGCGGCCAGTATGTTCATGGTCAAGGACCCCGGGCGGTTCCAGATCGTGGTGACCTCCAACCTCTTCGGCGACATCCTCACCGACCTGGGTGCGGCCATCGCCGGGGGCCTGGGGCTGGCGGCGGGGGCCAACCTGAACCCGGAGCGGAAGTACCCCTCCATGTTCGAGCCCATCCACGGCTCCGCCCCGGATATCGCCGGGAAGAGCGTGGCCGATCCCCTGGCCTCCATCTGGGCGGCCAGCCAGATGCTGGACTTCTTCGGCCACGAGGACTGGGGAAGGCGGGTGCTGGACGCGGTGGAGGCGGTGCTGGAGGACGGCTCCTGCCTGACGCCGGACCTGGGCGGCATAGCCTCCACCGGCCAGGTGGGGGACCGGGTGGTCTCCCTGCTGTAAAAAACACGATGAATAAAAGGGCCGGGAGAGGGCGTTCCTCTCCCGGCCTTTTGGCGTATTTGGCGTTATTATCCTATTAGAATAATGTGTCGTTACCGTGCGGAAAATGCGGGTATCGCAGTGATTCGGTAGCGAGATTAAAGTTCTTTTTGATTCTTTTTCTTTCAAGAAAAAGAATTAGCTGAGCCCCGCGATGCACTGGGCCAGCGCCAGCTGGTCCCGAAGCTGGTCCCGGTAGCTGGTGTAGCCCTTCCACAGCCCGTTGGGCGCGTTCAGCCACCAGCCGCAGAGGTCCCATCCGTCCTCCTGCCGCCCTCCGGCCCGCCAGAACAGGTCCAGGAAGATGTCGTGAAGCTCCTGTTCGAGCGCTTCCTCAAGAGGCGCACCGGTTCCGTATGCCGCCGCGTCCGCCGCCTGTCGCTGCTCCAGGTCCGGGATGGCGGCCAGGGCCGCCTCCGCCCGCTCCAGATAGGTGGGCACGCCGGGGTGGTTGCGGAGCTCCTCCGGCTCCCGGATGAGGCCCTTTTCCCGCTGGCCCCAGTAGAGCAGGACCTCGAAGGCGTGGCGCAGCCGGTCACGGGTGTGCTCGATGTCCTCGCCGGTGTTGTGCTGGTCCGGCTCGTAGTCGTAGCGGCTGTCGTTGGTGATGACGATCTCCCGGACGCGGCCCAGGCTGTCCAGGTCCAGCAGCAGCAGGAAAGCGTACTGGTCCCCCGGCATACCGTCCCCCAGCAGCAGGCACCGCTGGCCGGTCCGGCCGAAGGGCGGCTCGCCCTCGCCACGCTCTACCGCGGTGACGGTGCCGGTCATGCAGTGGTCCAGCCCCGCCTCGCCCAGCTGCCGGGCCACCAGGTCCAGCAGGGCCAGGGCGCTGTCCGCGCCCTCCTGGCAGTTTTGCAGGAACGTCACCGCGCAGTCGGAGCGCAGCGCCGGCCGCAGCCGCCGCACGTCGCCCCGCCAGAAGAAGTCCCTCAGCACCTCCAGGTCGTGGGCCTCGTCGTAGACGATGCCACCAGCGTACTCGCCGCAGGCGGCGTCGCCGGAGAGGGTGCAGACGCAGGAGACGATGGCGCCGTTTTTCACGTTGTCCTTCTGGTCCTCCGCCACCAGCTCAAAGGGGTGGCACAGCTCCACGTCCCCCAGGCGGGTGGTGACGGTGATCTTCAGGAACTTGGTCAGGGGCTCCAGACCCAGGTAGGTCTCCCCCACCTTGGCGTCCTTCACCACGCCCCGGAGCAGCACCTTGTCCAAGGGCAGGCCCCCCTCGCCGTGATCCGCCCAGGCACCGATGCCCCGGATGTCGCCCGCAGCCAGCACGGCGGCCTCCGGCCCGGTGTGTTTTCCCTGGGCGGAGGCGTAGTCCGCCTCGCTGGTGAAATACTCCACCCAGTCCGCGAACGCGGCCATGTTCATCCGCCGCTTCCGGCAGTCGGCCACGGGCAGCACCTCGGCGCACAGAAGGCTGACGGGGATGTCGTTGATCTCGGCGGAATACTCGCCGGTGCGGGTGCTCTCCCCCCGCACCACCAGCCGCTCCATGGGGTCGCCCCGGAAGGTGTCCGGGTCGTCGGCGATCTGGTTCTGGACCTCGCTCTCCCCCTCTACGGGCTGGATCCAGGCGGGGAAGTCCTCATGCTCCCAGATACAGTCAGACACGGCGTGGGTGTCCATGCCCAGGATCATGGGCTCCCTGGTCTCCGGATCCGGCATGGTCCGCAGGATGACGATGGCGTCGCCCATGCAGTAGCGGTAGTAGTCCCCCCGGTAGCCGGGGACGCGCTGGCCCTCGGCCAGGATCAGGTCCGCCAGGCGGAAGGCGTCCTCAGGCTTTGCCACCAGGTCCGCCAGGCCAAAGCTGTCAAATCTCGCCGCCATACCGTCACACCTCGTAGTCCACTGCAACACGATCCTCCCGGATCGCCTTGCAGAGGGAAGATACCTTCACATGGCGGGGGTCCTTTTTATAGGCTTCCAGGTCCGCCATGGAGTCGAAGAGGGACACCAGCACGGCGTCGTAGTTGCCGGGAGCGATGTTTTTGCCGATCTCCTGGGCTTTGATCTGGGGGATCACCCCGTAGAGGGCCTGCAGCCCGGCCAAAAATTCGTCCCTCTGGGACTCGGTGCCGGGGCGGAATTTCCACATCACAATATGCTTAATCATCTTTTTATACACACTCCTTCGCTATAGATGGATCTAAGGGGCCTCCGGCCCCTGGGCGGTTTTGGTAGGGACCTCCGGTCCCTGCGCACCCTGGGCGTTCGGCCCGCTATGCGGGCCTCAGCCTTAAGCCGCCCGAAGGGCGGCCCACAGGTTACTTTTTGTGCAAACAAAAAGTAACCAAAAAATTGCTTAAGGGGCGTAGCCCCTTAAGAATCCCCGGGGAGGACGGTTAAGGGCAGATGGATGGTTGAACTAGGGGCCAGAGAAGGCATTCATCGGGGGTGCCTTGTTTTTCCGTAGTCGATGCTGCTGGTTGCTCCGTTCCACTACGCAATTGATGGCGCGGTTCTATTCGGGCCGTATATGGGAATCTGTCCTGTGCGTAGTGGAACGGAGCAGGACGCAGTACGATGCGGACCGTATGCGGAAATCCTTCAGTTGCGTAGTGGAACGGAGCAACCGGCAGTTGGTCAACGGACAAAACGACCAACGAACCCAATGAGTCCCCGCACCAGCGCTTCATTCTCCTTGGGGACATACTCACTGTAGCCGCTTCGCCCCCATACACGGGAGCAAGAACAGTTTAAACAAAACCACCCAAAGGGCGAGCGCAAAATTAAACAAAAAATAAGGAAAGATTTTTAAGAAAACCTCGGTTTTCTTAAACGCGCTTTTGGTTACTTTTCCCGCGAGGGAAAAGTAACCAGGGGATGGCAGGCACCCCTAGGGTGCCTATCAAGCCCGGTGGGGGCGGAGCCCCCACACCCCCAGTCCGGAGGGCTACCCCAGGACCTTTCTTCCCCCGCTGTACACCGCAGTGATACAGCTTTTATCCATAAGATATATGCTCCGCTCGAACCGCTCGGAGAGCGATAATTCCCGCACCGGCTCGGGCAGCCCGCCGTCGTCCACGACGACGGCATGGAGCGAATCGCCCGGCTGGAAGCCGGGGCGCTCCCCAAACCACTCCTGGGGCGCCGAGGCGCCCAGATAGTACGCCTCCGGGACGGTGAGGAACGGAGCGCCGGTCTCCAGCTGCTTGATCTTCGAGGCCCGGATGGACATGGTCACCACCTTGTTCATCGCCAGCTGGTCCCCGCCGGCGATGTCGGAGCCCAGCGCCACGTGGACGCCACGGTCCAGCATCTCCCGGATGGGGGCCGTGCCGCTGCACAGGTTCACGTTGGACGCCGCGCAGTGGACCGCCCACACACCGGAGGCCGCCATGGCCTCCTGCTCCCGCTGGTCGCTGTGGACACAGTGGGCCATCAGCGTCCCCGGCTTCCAGAGGCCGTACTTGTCGTAGGTCTCCCAGTACTGGGCGCAGTCCGGGTGCAGATCCTTCACCAGGGCCACTTCGCCAGGATTCTCCGAGAGGTGGGACTGGACCAGGAGGCCCCGCTCCTTGGCGATGCGGCCCAGCTCCGCCATCAGCTCGTCGGAGCAGGAGGGCGTGAACCGGGGCGTCAGGATGGGCTTCACATGAGCGAATCGGCAGCCGTCCAGCCAGCGCAGCGTCTCCCGGATGGACTCTTCCGTCCCCTCCTGGGCCACGCCGCTGTCCCGGTCCATGTTCACCTTGCCCACATAGCCGGTCACCCCCGCCCGCTCCAGCTCCTCCATGAGGATCAGCGTGGCGTCCGTGTGCCGGGAGGAGAACATGGCCACACGGGTGGTGCCGGAGGTGATGAGGTCGTGGGCCAGCTGCCGGTACACCCGGCGGGCATAGGCGGCGTCCGCGAAGCGGGCCTCGGTGTTGAAGGTGTAGGTGTGCAGCCAGTCCAGCAGCGGCAGGTCCATCCCCATGCCCAGCATGGGGTACTGGGGTGCGTGGAGGTGCAGGTCCGCAAAGGACTTCAGGATGAGCCTGTTCCCATAGTCTGTCACCGGACAGGCGGCGTATTCCGGCGGCAGCTCCGCGTAGAGCCCCCGGATGATCCCGTCCTCCAGCACCAGGAAGCCCCGGGGGACGGCCTCCAGCTTGCCGAAGACGGGGGCGTGGATGATGTTTCCCCGTAAGATCGTCGTCATGGCGTGTCCTCCTTTCTCTCTCCAGCCGGCCTGATACTTTTTCTTGAAAGAAAAAGTATCAAAAAGAACTTTAATATCGCTACCAAAGCGTTGCAATTCCTGCATTTTTCGCACGGTAGCGTTATATTGTTTTAATTGAAGAATAGTATGACGAAAGAAAAAGCGCCCCGCACCGGTAAGACTCTCCGGTCCGGGCGCCCATAGCAGGACCGGATGGCGGCCCCGTAGAAACTCTTCACACCATTCCCGCGAAAAATATATGAGCGTATGCGATTCTCCTACATCTATAGTGTAACAGGAAACCGGGCGTTTGGCAAGGATAAAATTGTAGGATACGACAAATTTCGGGCGGTGGCGGTCCATATCTTTTTGGCGGGGCGTTGCAATGCTGACGGTTTCGTGCTACACTGACAGGCGAAAAGGGAGACGGCCCGGCGGGTCCGCCCGGGCGGAGAAGGAGGAAGGAAGATGGACTTTCAGCCTGTCACAGAGTTTTTGGATCAAGTGGAGGAGCGCTTCGGCGTCCCCGCCTGCGAGTGTATCGTCTGGCGGGACCACCGGCCCCTTTACCGCCACTGGGTGGGGCGCATGGAATGGGACAAGGACGGAGCGCCCCTCCAGGGCGGGGAGTGGTACTGGCTCTACTCCGCCACCAAGCTGGCCACCATGACCTCGGCCATGCAGCTCTGGGAGCAGGGGCGGCTGGGGCTGGATGACCCGGTAGCCCGGTATCTGCCGGAGTACGCCCACCTGACGGTGCGGGAGGGCGGCACCCTCCGCCCGGCCCGGACGGAGCTGACCGTCCGGCACCTGATGACCATGACCGGGGGATTCAGCTACGACCAGACGCTGCCCAGCATCCTGGCCGCCAGGGAGAAGGGCGCGGGGACCAGGGAGCTCATTCGGATGCTGGCAGCCGAGCCCCTGCGGTTCGACCCGGGGACCCGGTTCCTGTACAGCATGTGCCACGATATCATGGCTGCGGTGATCGAGGTGGTGTCCGGGGAGCGGTTCTCGGACTACGTGCAGGACCACATCGCCGCGCCTCTGGGGATCGAAGGCATCACCTTCCGGCCCGGTCCGGCCCAGCTGGAGCGGATGCCCGTCCAGATCCGCTGGCACGGCGAGGACCAGGCCATGCACCTGGTGGGGCGGAGAAACCACCACCAGCTCACCCCCGCCTACGACTCCGGCGGCGCCGGTATCTGCTGCCGGGCGGTGGACTACATCCGGTTCGTGGACGCCCTGGCCTGCGGCGGCGTGGGGGCCAACGGCGGCCGCATCCTGCGGCCGGAGACCATCCAAGTCTTGCGCACCAACCAGCTCGCCGGGCAGGCGCTCCGGGACTACCACGGCATCGGAAAGCCGGAGAACGAGGGCTACGCGCTGGGTGTGCGGGTCCAGCTGCGGGACGGCGACGTGCCCGAGGGGGAGTTCGGCTGGGACGGCGCGGCAGGGGCGCTGGCGATCGCGGAGCCCCGCGGGAGGCTCAGTGTGTTCTATGTGTCCCATGTGCTAGGGTATCAGGTCAATTACTCGCAGATCCACCCGGAGTTGCTGCGGCGCATCCACCGCTGTGTGGACAGCGCCGGTTGATAGGAAATCCCGGGGAGGACGGTCGTTGGACTGCCTCCCCGGGAGCTTTATATTGTTTTTCGACCAGATCGCTCCACCGTCACCGTGCGGCAAATGTAGATGTCGCAGCGCCTTGAGAGCGAGATTAAAGTTCTTTTTGATACTTTTTCTTTCAAGAAAAAGTATGGACGGTCCAGTGGTCCATGCCGGCGAAGGACGTGGTGGCTGTGGGGGACAGGTTCTCCAGGACGCCGGTGTGGGTCAGGACCGTGTAGGTCTTGAAGCAGACAGGGGCGATGGGCACGTCCAGGCGGAGCTGGGACATCAGCGCCGAGGCCGCCTCCTTGCGGTCAGGGGCGGAGAGATAGGCCAGCAGGGCGGCGTCCGTGATGACGTCGCTGTATCCGCCGTAGTTCAGCGGTCCCGCCGTGCCCACCAGGTCCGTCAGGTCCCAGTCGGCGGTGAGGCGGACCTCGCCGAAGTAGAGGTCAAAATTTCCCGACTGGAGGGCCGCCAGGTAGTCCGCCCAGGGCAGGGCCTGGACGGTGATCTTCCAATCCAGCAGGGACAGGCTCTGGGCAATGTACCGGGCCGCGGTCACCCGGAAGCTGTCCTCCTCGTTGACCAGCAGGGTCAGCTCCCGGACCTCGCCGGAGTCCTGCCGCGCGGAGCGGAGGGCCGCCAGGGTCTTCTCCTTGTCGTACTGCGTCTCCAGCTCCGCCGGGTACAGATTCGACAGGGGGGAGATGGGGAACTGGGCCGCCACGGCCAGGTCCGCCAGCTGGGCGTCCACCAGGGTGTCCCGGGGGATGCCGTTGGTGAAGATGGAGCGGAGGATGGGATTGGCGAAGAGACGTCCGTCCCCGGTGTTGAAGCCCACGTACTGCAAGATGGTGGTAGGCCGGTCCGTGATGTCGGACTGGCCGGTGACGGAGGTCAGGTCGTCGGTGGGGTCCACCGTCAGCAGCTCCACCTTCCGGGTGGAGAACAGGTACATGGCGGTGTCCCGGTCCTTGGCGTGGACCAGGGGGATGGTCTCCAGCGGGAGGGCGCGGCCCTGCCACCAGGCGCTGTTTGCCTGGAGACAACCGCTGCCGTCGTCGCCGGAGGCCAGCGCATAGGGACCCGTGCCCACGGGGACCTGCTGGTCCTCGGTCCCCCGCTTGACGATGGGGATATCCAGCAGGGCCGGAAGGCCCTGGTCCGGGGTCCGGAGGGTGATGACCACCTGCCCGGAGCGGTTGGCCGCCACCGAGGCCATGTTCCGCAGCCGGTAGGCGTACCGCTCCGACTGGGCCGCCCGCTGGAGGGTGGCGACCACGTCCCGGGCGCCCAGCTCACTGCCGTCCTGGAAGGTGACGCCGCTCCGCAGCGTCAGGGTACAGACCAGGCCCGCCTCGTCCCAGGCGTAGCTCTCGCACAGCAGGGGCTCCGGCTCAAAGGCGGCGTTCAGCTGGAACAAAGGCTCAAAGAGCAGGGAGGCCACGTCCTGCTGGATGCCCTCGCCGCAGGTGATGGGGTCCAGGGTGCCGCTGCGGTGGTAGGCCATGGTGAAGGCCGCCGGGTAGTCCGGGCCTGGGTCCTCCTGCTCCGGCGGGGCGCCGGGTTCGGCCAGGATCTCCGGCTGGTAGTCCTCCCAGCCGGGGTCCGGCGTCTCCTCCTCCGCGCAGCCGCACAGAAGGAGAAGGGCGGCCAGCAGGACCGCGGCCAGCCGCCTCACGCCTGTGCCTCCCGGCGCAGGCCGATGAGCGCCCCCTGGACGCCCCGCCTGTCGCCGGTGACCCGGTGGCTCCAGTAGAGGTCCGTGTGGCAGGCGGTGCAGGTGGGACAGATGTCGATGTGCTCCGGCAGCACCCCGGCCTCTTGCAGCCGCCAGGCGTTGACGCCTTTCAGGTCCACGGTCCACTTGGGGCCCCTGGGCCGGATGTAGGCCTCCACACCGCCGTCAAAGGCGGCGCGCATGGCGTCGGGCACGTCGTCGTGGGTCTCGAAGCAGCAGGGGCCGATGCCCGCGCCGATGGCCACCCGGATATCCTCCGGCCTGGCCCCGAAAAGGCGGACCATCTCCCCCACCGCCTTGGCCGGGAGGTCCAGGGCGGTGCCCCGCCACCCGGCGTGGACCGCGCCGATGGAGCGGCTCACCGGGTCGTAGAGCAGGAGAATGATGCAGTCGGCGGAGAACACCATCAGGGAGAGCCCCGGCTCATCCGTCACCAGGGCGTCGGCGGTGTAGTCCGAGGGGCGCAGCAGGCCCTTGCCGGCGTCCGCCGCCGTCACATGGCGGACGGTGTCCTGATGGACCTGTTTGGAGAGCACCAGGCCATCCAGTTCCACGCCCAGGGCGGCGCAGAAGCGGCGGTAGTTCTCCCGGACCAGCGCCGGATCGTCGGGGTCGGGGCCGCCGCCCCGGAGGTTCAGGGAGGCGCGGAAGTCTGTGCTGACGCCCCCCAGCCGGGTGGAGAACCCATGGTGGATGGCCTGGCCGGCCAGGACAGAAGAGATGTGGTACAAAACACCGTTGGCGGTTTGTTCCAAAAACATAGGGGGCTCCTTTCCTTTGGACTGGGTGCAGGGGGCTCCGCCCCCACCGGGCTTGGTAGGGACCTGCCGGTCCCTGCCTTCCCCTGGTGACTTTTCCCTCGCAGGAAAAGTCACCAAAAGTGCGCTTAAGGGGGCTTTCGCCCCCTTAAGAATCCCTCGGGGATGACGGTTAAGGGCAGATGGGGGTTGGGTAGGACCCAGAGAAGGCATTCATCGGTACTGCGGTGTTGGTTTTTCCGTATTCTTACTGCTGGTTGCTCCGTTCCACTACGCAATTGATGGCGCGGTTCTATTTGGACCGTATACGGAAATCTGTCCTGTGCGTAGTGGAACGGAGCAGGATGCAGTCGGACAATGTAAAAACGACCAACGCACCCAATGTCCGGTTTCGCCGCCCCAAGCGGCGAAACTTGCGCCGCAGCAGGATCTCCTTGAGGACATACTCACTGTAGCCGCTTCGCCTCATACACGAGAGCAAGAACAGTTTAGACCAAACCAACCAAAGGGGGAGCGCAAAACGAAACAAAAATTAAGGAAAGATTCTCAAGAAAACCATTCCTGGTTTTCTTGAGTGCACTTTTGGTTACTTTTCCTGCAAGGGAAAAGTAACCCCGAGTGTGGGGGCGGAGCCCCCACGCCCCCAAAGGGGCCGCAGGCCCCTTTATTTATCCCGTCCGCAGCAGTGCTTATATTTTTTGCCGCTGCCGCAGGGACACGGGTCGTTGCGGCCCACCTTCT
>CANQCS010000062.1 GCA_947589745.1 uncultured Oscillospiraceae bacterium | reverse complement strand
TTCACTGCCGCTCTCCCCGAGCGCCTCCTTGTCGCTATTGCTCTTTCTATTCCTGCTGATTCAAAGGGATAACCATAAAGGTATAAACACACTAGACTTTCTGACGAAAGTCGTGTGCCAAAGGGGACGCTGTCCCCTTTGGATTCCCCTGCCGAGGGGTGCGGGTCGCCGGTGGCGACCTTTGCGTCGCAGACGCAAAAGCACTGACCGAGCCGACAGGCGAGACCGCTGTTCCCCTCTGGACTCCCCGCCATTTTGTTGCTTCGATGCACGACCAGATCGGCACAGTTCATCCGGCCTTACGCCCCAAAAGAGCGGTCAACTAAGCACCGCCCTCAAAAGTCTCTGCGGAAATATATATAGAATCTACATCGGCAAAGAGCCGCGGCGGAGATCCCAGTTGGGACCTCCGCCGCGGCAGAGGGAGGAAAAGGAGAAAACGATCTGTTGTACTTACCGGCGCGTCCACGCCGGCGGGACCGGCATCGTACCTGTCCGGCGGAGAATCACTCCTTCACGCCGCCCAGGGTAACACCGGCGATGATGAACTTGGACAGGAACAGATACACGATCACGATGGGGATGATGGCGATGGTGATCATCATATAGATCTTGCCCATATCAAAGTTCATGTAGTCCGCGCCACGGAGGGTGGCGATCATAATGGGCAGGGTCTGTTTGCTCTTTGAGGTAATGACCAGGGCGGGAATGAAGTAGTTGTTCCAGGAGCCCACAAAGGTGAAGATGGCCTGGACCGCCATGGCCGGCTTCAAGATGGGCAGGACGATGCGGTTAAAGGTCCCGAATTCGCCGGAGCCGTCGATGCGGGCCGCCTCGATCAGCTCCTTGGGCAGGGAGGACTGCATGTAGCTGTGCATGAAGTAGAACACAGCGGGGGAGGCGATGGAGGGAAGGATCAGGGGGACCAGGGAGTCGTCCAAGCCCATGTTGGTGATGAGGCGCAGGAAGCCCAGCGCCGTCACCTGGGTGGGCATGACCAGGATCATCATGATAAAGGTGAAAGCGGCCTTATTCAGCTTAAAGTTGTAGGCGTAGATGCCGTAGGCCGTAAGGGAGGAGAAATAGGTCACGATGGCCGCGGAGCAGCCGGAGACGATCAGGCTGTTCAGAACGCCCCGCAGGATGGGGATGGCCGGGTCGTTGATCACGTTCATGAAGTTGGTGATCAGGCTGGACCCCGGCAGGGCGGAGAAGCCCAGCTGGAGCTGCGCGTGGGAGCGGGTGGCGTTGATGATGAGGATATAGAAGAAGAACAGGCACAGGAACGACAGGAAGATCAGCACGATATGGGCGATAATGGTCCGTGCGTCCACTTTTTTCTTCGGCATCACGCTTTGCCCTCCTTCCTGGCCAGCTTTCTGGCCCGTTTGGCGGCGCCCTTGGAGCCGTCGGGATCGTCATCCATATTCATCTTGAATACCAGGAAGCACAGGATCGCGCTGATGATGAATAGCATCACAGAGAGCGCACCGGCCATGCCGTAGTTCTTGCTCTGGAGGTGCTTGTTCAGGAACATGATCAGCGTCATGGTAGTGCGGTCGGGAGAGCCGTTGCCGCCGGTGAGGATCTGGGGCACATCGAACATCTGCAGGCCGCCGATGAGAGAGGTGATGAGGGTGTAGGTCAGCAGTGGCCTGATCTGGGGCAGGGTGATCTTGAAGAACATCTGGGTGTGGGTGCAGCCGTCCAGCTGGGCCGCCTCGAAGATAGAGGGGTTGATGCCCATGATGGCCGCCATCAGCATGATGGTGGTGTTGCCGAACCACATGAGGAAGTTCATCAGGGCCACCAGGGTCCGCGCCCCCAGGGTGGACTCCATGAAGCGGATGGCCTCCCCGACGACCCCCAGCCGGAGCAGGATGCTGTTCACCGGCCCCGCGTTGGAGAACAGGGCGAAGAACAGCATGGCGAAGGCGGAGGCCATGATCAGGTTGGGCAGGTAGATGACGACCTTGAAAAACTCTTTGCCGCAGATTTTCAGGCGGGTGTCGGTGAACCACGCCGCCAGAAGCAGGGCCACCGCAATCTGCGGGATAAAGCCCAGTATCCACATGACAAAGGTGTTCCAGGCATATTTGGGCAGGTCGGTGGACAGCAAGGAAATGTAGTTCTGCAAGCCCACCCAGGTGGGACCGATGACCTTCAGGCCGGAGTAGTAGTATTCATAGAAGCTGTTTCGGATGGTGTCCACCAGTGGGATCAGGGAAAAGACAGCATACGTGATAAAGAAGGGTGCAATGAAGATGTATCCCCACTTGGCGTAGCTGACGCTTTTGATCTGGTTTTTCTTATCCACAGGAGCTCCCCCTTTCATAGCGCGTCAGGCGTGTTTTCTTTGTCTCTTCGCCCCATGGGGCGGAGAGAGGGGCGGGCGTGCCCGCCCCTCGTGGTCCCGGTCCGTTACGCGTCAGGCCAGATGACCTCGCCGGCGGCCAGCTCGGGGTAGCGCTCCTTGATGGCCGTCTCAAAGTTGGCCTTTGCCTTATCCATGTCGATCTTGCCATTGAAGTAGTCGCCGAAGGCATCCTGGAGCTCCTCGGTGCAGCCCTGGTCATAGGGGGACACGTTGGCCAGACTGATGTTGGCGGCGGCGCTGGAGAGGACGCCCAGGTAGTTCTGACCGCCCAGCATCTCAATGCCGAACTGGTCGGACTGGGCCAGCTCCTCCATCAGCGGCTGGTCGTTGCTCATCTCGCCGTTCTTCTCGGCCAGGCTGCGGAGGATGGCGGTGTCGCCGGTCATCTTCAGCATGATATCCTTGACGTGCTCCGGGTCATCGGTGCCCCGGCAAGCGATGAGCCAGGTGCCGCCCCAGTAGAAGTTCTGGGGAGCGGGGCAGACGGCCCAGTCCTCGGCAGCGGAAGTGCCGTCCACGTTGGGCTTGACGCAGACATCCAGGCCCCAGGCGGGGAGGAAGAAGCAGAACACCTTGGAGTCAGGGCCGAAGTCCTTGTTCCACTCGTCCTGCCACTGGCCGGGGGTGTTGTGGGTCACGCCGCTCTGGATGTCCTCCATGGAGCGGTTCACCCAGTTCATCAGGTTCTGGTCCACCACCACGTTGCCGTCCTGGACCCAGGGGCCGGAGACGTTGTTGGAGTAGACGCGGTAGGTGTCGGCCCGGCCGGAGTACATATAGTAGCCGGCGGCCTTCATCTGGTCGGCGGTCTCATAGAACTTGTCCCAGTCGGCCACGGCGGCGCCCACGGTGGCGGGGTCATCGGTGCCCAGGACCGCATTGGCGATGGAGCGGCGGTAGACCATCATGCCAGGGGTGGCCTGATAGCTGAGGGCCCGGATCTTGCCGTCGGCGGTGGTCACGGCCTCCTGGGTGTACTTGTACTGGTTGGGCACATCCTCAGGGCTGATGCCCAGCTCGTCGATGGGCAGGGCCACGTCCACCTCGGGGTCGATGTACTTGAGGATGTAGTCTGCCTCAGCCAGGAAGAGGTCGATCTTGTCGTCCGCCTCGGCGCTGGCCTGCTTGGTCAGGGCCTCGTCCAGTTTCTGCTGATAGACGCCGTCCTGGTTGGGGTTGATGATCCAGTGGACCTCGGTGCCGTCGTTCAGATAGGTGATGGACAGGTCATTGGAGGTTTCCTTGA
This sequence comes from uncultured Oscillospiraceae bacterium, assembly GCA_947589745.1. Taxonomy (GTDB): domain Bacteria; phylum Bacillota; class Clostridia; order Oscillospirales; family Oscillospiraceae; genus Pelethomonas. The sequence continues at coordinate 15,166 of CANQCS010000062.1, read as the reverse complement.
CCTCGGGGTAGTTGGCGTTGAACTTCTTCTGCCACTCGTCGTTCCAGACATAGATGTTGATGATCTTGCCCTCTTCGCCGCCGGCGGCCGAACCTCCGCCGTCTTCCGCGCTGCCGGTGTTCGCGCCTCCCGCGCCGCCGCTTTCCGTGCTGCTGCCTCCGCCGCAGCCGGCCAGCAGGCTCAGCCCCATCAGCAGTGCCAGTGTCAGACATATGATCTTCCGTTTCATAAAGATAGCTCCTCCTGTTTTTCGATTTAATACGGCCCGCAGGTCGTATCGATGCCCCTATTGTAATGTTTCCCAAGGGTCGTGTATATAAAATATCAAGAGCATTGTGTCAGATCCATGCCTAATTTTGTTGCTCTGCATAAATTTTTGAGAAGGCCGTCTTTTTTTGCTGAAAAGATCCTGTTGAAAAATATCAGATCCATGCTATACTGAGGAAACAAAATAATGGGGAGGCTCTGCTATGGAGACTAAGAAAGACTGGCGTCCCGCTGAGATCGACGAGGAGCGGGAGGTCATGGTCCACCGGGGCCCGGGCGAGGAGATGCTGTTCTACCGCTCGGTGGCGGCGGGGATGATCGACCTGGTGCAGGAGAACTGCAGCCGGGGAGCCTTTGAGAACATGGAGGGGGCCGGCGTGCTGTCCGAGGACCCGGTCACCAACCTGAAATACCACTTTGTGGTCACCGCCGCCATGATCACCCGCTTCTGCATGGAGGGCGGGATGCCCATGGAGGAGGCCTTCGGCCTCAGCGACTCCTACATTCGGCGAATGGACCGCTGCACCAGCATGGCCGAGATCGTCCTGCTTCACGACCAGATGGCTCTGGACTATACCGGCCGGATGCGGGCCCAGAAGAAGTATGCCGCCGCCTCCAAGCAGGTGTCGGAGGCCATCGACTACATCTACGCCCATATCTCGGAGCGGGTCACCCTCAACGACCTGGCCCGGTCTGTCTGTGTCTCCCCCACCTACCTGTCCCGGATCTTCAAGCAGGAGATCGGCGTCTCGGTCAGCGACTACATCCGCCAGCGGAAGATCGACATGGCCAAGAACCTGCTGCGGTTCAGTGACTACGAGCTGTCGGAGATCGCCAATATGCTGGCCTACTCCTCCCAGAGCCACTTCATCCAGCAGTTCCGCCTCCAGATGGGGGTGACCCCCAAGGTCTACCGGGACACCAACTACATGACCAACTGGGGCGTCAACCGGGAGCCCGCCCCGGAGAAGCCGTAGACCTAGAGGATCAGCGTCACCTCGGTGGTGTCGGTCAGCAGCTCCTCCGGGATGTAATTCCCCGTCACCTCCGCCCCGTTCACCGTGAGCCGTTGGCAGCCGGACTCCTTCCCGTCCGGGTTCTCTACCCTGATGTGGAGCTTTTTGCCCCGGAATACCTTATCGATCTCCAGCTCCCTCCACTCCCTCGGGATGGAGGGGGCTATTTTGATGCCGTGGAGGCCGGGCCGCATCCCCAAAATGCCCTCCACGCACCCCACCATGACGGTGGAGGCGGTGCCGGTGAGCCAGTGGACGTGGGAGCGCCCGGCGTGGGGGCTGGCCGGTCCCTCGGTGAACTGCCCGTAGGCGTAGGGCTCGATGCCCCGGAGCTCCGCCCGGTCGTTCTGCATGGAGGGGGCGTTCTCTTTGAAGTAGGCAAAGGCCCGGTCCCCATGCCCCAGCAGGGCCTCGGCCAGGATGAGCCACCCCTGGGACTGGGAGAAGACTCCGGCGTTCTCCTTTACTCCCGCATTGTAGATGACCGCCAGCGCCCCGTCAAAGGCGTGGGCGTGGTAGGGCGGGTCCATCAGCACCGCGCCATAGGGGGTGTTGAGACGCGCATAGACGTTTTCCATAGCCGTCTCCGCCTGCTCCGCCGTGGCCAGGCCGCTGATCACCGCCCAGCTCTGGGGGTTGAGCCACAGGTCGGCCTCCGGCGCGCCGGGGGCGCCGATGATCTCCCCCGCCTCGGTGAAGCCCCGGATGAACCGGTCCGTGTCCCAGCACAGGCCGTTCAGCTTGTCCCGGAGGGCCGCCTGCTCCCGCTCCAGCCAGGCCAGGTATGTTTCATCCCCCCGCTCCCGGGCGAACTCCGCCAGGATGGTGAAGGCGTAGTAGAACTGGAGGGCCACGAAGGTGGACTCCCCGTTGGCCCCCAGGCGCAGGCAGTCGTTCCAGTCCGCGTACAGGCCGGCGGGCAGGCCGTGGGGCCCCAGGTGGGTGAGGGAGAAGTCCAGAGCCCGTTTCAGGTGCTCGTAGACCGTCCCCTCGTCCCGGTCGGCGAAGGGGACCACCTCGTCCAGAAAGGCCGTGTCCCCCGTCTCGGCCACATACTTATAGACGGTGGGGAACAGCCACAGAGCGTCGTCCGCCCGGTAGGCGGGGTGGCCGGTCTCCTTCCGGTAGGACTCGTCCTCCGGCGTGTCCTCATGGCCGGGGTGGTGGGTGAACTTGACCAGGGGCAGGCCCCCGCCGTGGTGGACCTGGGCCGATAGCATGGACCGCAGCCGCTCCGCCGCCTGCTCCGGGGCCAGGTGGATGACCCCCTGGATGTCCTGGACCGTGTCCCGGTAGCCGTAGCCGTTGCGCAGCCCGCAGTAGACGAAGGAGGCCGCCCGGGACCAGGTGAAGGTGATAAAGCTGTTGTAGGCGTTCCAGGTGTTGACCATCTCGTCGAACTCCGGGCAGGGGGTCTTGACCTGAAACTGGGCCAGCTTTCCGTGCCAGTCCCGGACCAGCGCCTCCCATTCCCGGCGGCAGACCGCCGCCGGGTCCCGGTAGGCCGCCAGGAGGGCGGCGCTCTCAGCGGCGGGCATCTCCCCCAGCAGAAAGGCCACGGTCCGTTCCTCCCCCGGCTCCAGGGAGAGGACGGCGGAGAGGGCCCCGCAGGTGTTCCCGTTGTAGCCTGAGACGTTCCCCAGGTCGCCCCGGGCCACCCCTGCCGGGTCCCCGTAGCCGTGGTATGGGCCCAGGAAGGCCGCCCGGTCGCCGCAGTAGGAGGAGACCGCCGCCCCCGCCAGGCCGAAGGACCGCTCCGTCACCCGCTTGTCATCCACCGCCTCCCCGGGCGCAATGGCGTCCAGATTCCCGTGGATCTGCTGCCGGATGCGGTCCCCGTCGAAGATGGTCCGGGAGATGAACTGGGAGTACTGGAGGTTCACCTGGTCCATCTCGTAGTTGCCGTTGTTGGTGAACTCGGCGTAGCCCGTCAGAGTCAGGTCCCGGCGCTTGGGGGAGTCGTTGCGCACCGTCAGAGCCCACACCTCGTGGGCGCCCCCCAGGGGGACGTAGTACAGCGCCTCGCTGTGGATGCCGCCGTAGTCGGCCAGCAGCCGGGTGTAGCCCGTCCCATGGCGGCACTGGCTCCGGTAGGTGTCCAGGGGTTTGCCCACCGGCTGCCAGGACGCGGACCAGAAGTCCCCGCTCTCGTTGTCCCGCAGGTAGAGGTACCGCCCCGGCTGGTCGAACTGGTTGAACACATACCGCAGGATGCGCCCGTTGGCCCCGGACCGGACAAAGCTGTATCCTCCGGCGTTGTTAGAGATCAGCGCGCCGTACTCCGGGGAGCCCAGGTAATTGATCCATGGCTGGGGCGTGTCCGGCCGGGTGATCACATACTCCCGGGCCTGGCTGTCAAAATATCCGTACTGCATATCCTTTTCTCTCCTACTTCAATTCAATGGTGATCCTGCCGCCCGCGTCCGGGAGCCGCTCCAGCTCCGCACGGGGCAGGACGGCCCGGCCGTCCTCCACGGGGATGGGGCGCGCCTCGGGGGAGCCCGCCGCCAGCCATGCCTTTTGAACAGACCCGCAGTCCCCATCGGTCGGGTTGACAAAGGTGATTCGGAGGGGTTTCCCCGCGAACACCAGGCCGAGGCCGGCCCGGCCCGCCTCGTCGAACTGCTCCCGCAGCAGCCTGGGGGCAATCACCAGATCGCCCCTCTCCCCCCGGACGCCGAAGGACTGGGTGACCAGGGTCAGCACATACCAGCTGGCCGCGCCGGTCAGGTAGTGGTAGGCCCCCCGGCCCTCCCCGTTGAAGTACTCCGGGATACCAGGGTAGATCCTGCTCCGGTCAAAGTTCAGCGCCGCGTCCGCCAGGGCCCGGAGGGCCCGCCAGCCCTCCCGGACAAAGCCCCGGCGGTAGAGGGCGTTGGCGTACATCACCGCCATGTGGGAGAACACCGCGCCGTTCTCCTTCTCCCCGTAGGCAAAGCCGAACATCCGGCCCAGGTCGAATTTCAGTTCCTTGAAATCCGTGTTCAGCCGGTATCCCCCCAGATCCTCCTGGAAGAGGTACCGGTCCGCGCTCTGGACGATGGCCGCCGTCTGGGCCTCCGTGGCCGTGCCGCTCATGACGGCGAACACCTGCCCGGTGAGCATCATCCGCACACCGTCCGCCGTGAGCCCCTCCACCGGGCGGCCGTGGTCGTCGTAATAGCTGTTGAACCAGCCCATACCGTCCCCGGCGTCGATCCACTCCTGCTTGCGGATGTGCTCCATGAGCCAGTCCGCCATGCCCTCCAGCTTTCCGGCCAGTTCCACAGCGGCCACGGAGATGGTCCGTCCGCTGACCGTATGGGCGCAGCGCTGGGCATATCGCTCCAGGACCGCTTTTTTCGCCTCCTGGCTGTCATAAAGGCCAGAGCTCACGTCCAGCAGTTCCTGCACTTCCTCCAACAGCTCCGCAGACGGCCGGCCCCGCCGGTCAAGCTCGCGGAGCAGGCCGGCCAGCTCCCGGAGGTTCCCGGCGTAGGCGCAGGTGAAGGACACGCTCTCCCCCCGGTCCGGGGCCATGTCCAGGGCGTCGTTCCAGTCCGCCCCCCGCAGACGGCAGATGTTGTGCTCCCCCACCTCGTAGAAGGCGGTGAGAGTTTCGATCAGGAGGTGCTCCAGGACGGTCCCCAGGTAGACCTGGCCGCCCTCCGTCCGCTGGCGGCTCCCGCAATCCTCTGTCCATAATTCATCCCGCTTTGTCCCCCGGACGGTCTGGGCGTCCTTGAAGTAGGGGACCCGGGCGCCCAGGATGTCCCAGCCGCCGGTCTGGTCGAGGTAGAGCTTCACCGTCATCAGGGGCCAGAAGGCGTGGTCCATCCACACCCGGGCGATGCCGTTGCGGTCGGCAATAAAATTCCCGCTGCCCGCGCCGATGATGGTGGCGTTGGTCCCGTCCACCCGCACGCCGCCGAAGTTGGCCCGGAGCATATCCCCCACGCCGTCCGGATCCATGAGCAGCAGGGACAGGCAGTCCTGCCACAGGTCCCGCCACCCCCGGCCGCCCCGGCCGTAGTCGTGGTGGGGCAGGAAGGAGCAGCCGTAGAGCCGGCGCAGGATGGGCTGGAAGCCCACCCACCGCATCAGCCGGTCAAAGTCCCGGTCCCCGGTGCGGATATGGATGTTCACCTTGCCCTGCCAATACCCTTTCGTCTCCTCCAGGGCGGCCCGGACCTTTTCCGCCGTGTCAAAGGCGGCGGCGACCCGCCGGATGTCGGCCTCGTCCTCTGAGACGCCCAGCAGGACGATGTACGCCACACTCCCGCCGGGGGCGAGGACAATTTCCGGGAACAAAATGCCCCCCATAGCCTCCTTCCCGTCCACCGCCGTACCGGCCGGGACTCCCAGCTTCCTCTCGTAGATCGCCCTGGGGTGGAGGAAGGTCCCGCCCTCGCCGATAAAGCTGTCCACCATGGGGAAGAAGGACACCGGCGCACTGCCTTCCCCGGTGGAGCCCAGAACGTAGTAGATTTTTTTGTTCTCCCGGTGCCCCTTCTCGTCAAAGGACATGGTAGGCTTCACCAGCACTCCCCGCCGGGTGGTCCGGATGCGGTGGAGCATGGCCGTCACGTCCCGGTGGTCCCGGAGGTTGTCCGCGCTCCTGCCGTAGATGGGGATGGCTGCCGCCGCTGTGACTCTCTGGGGAAGAGCGGCAGTGTTGGTGATGCGCACCAGCATGATCTCCACATTTTCATGGGGCGGCACAAAGCTGGTGATCTCCGCCTCCAGCTCCATGGGGTTGGAGGTCCGCCCCAGGGACTGCCACATCAGTCCGGCGGTCAGGATACTGTCCTCCTGCTCCGGGGTGAAGCGGGCCGCCTCCTGCCGGGCGGAGACCCCGGCGGCGGACCAGCAGCCCCGGTCGGTGAGACACCAGAAATTCCGGGTGCTCCGGCTGGCGTGGAGGGTCTGCACCCCCGCGGGCTCCAACAGGAAGGTCTCCTGGTCCAGCTTGCTGTCACCTCCCAGGGTGGGGGTGATGGCGCTCTTCAGCCCCGTCTCGCTGGCCAGGGGCAGGTAGAGATAGCTAACCTCCTCCGGGGCCGTGACGGAAAAGGTCCCGTCGCTGCCTAAAAACTCCAGTTTGCTCAAAGCGGTCCCGCCTCCTTCTGTATCGGTGTATTCTGATAGACCCGGACCCAGTCCACCTCAAAGGCGGCATTGTCAAAGTCCGTGGTCCCGTCCGGGTACCCCACCCAGCTGCCCCCCACCGCCAGGTTTAGGATCAGGTACATCTCGTGGTCAAAGGGGGCGGGGTAGGGGGCACGGTTTCCCTCCGCATCTGCGGAGAACCAGTCCCGCGCCCGGTGGAAGAGCCTCCCGTCCACATACCAGCGCAGCTCCCCCGGCTCCCAGAGCAGGGCGAAATCGTGAAATTCCTCGGAAAAGTCACCGCTCTCCAGGAAAATCTGCCTCTGATCCTGGGTGTGGGGGAGTCCATAGTGGATGGTGCCGTAGTTCCGCTTGGTGTCCTGTCCCATGATCTCCATGATGTCGATCTCGCCGCAGACAGGCCACGGGCCGTACCGCTCCTCACCGGCCATCAGCCAGAAGGCCGGGAGATACCCTTTCCCTTTCGGCACCCTCAGCCGGGCCTCGAACAGGCCGTAGGTGAACTCTCGCTTTCGCCAGGTGGAGATGCGGCCGGAGGTGATCTCCACCGTCCCGTCCTCCCGCGCCCGGCGGACCGGGCGGAGCAGGAGCTTTCCGTCCGTCACCTGAATATTCTCCGGCGCGTCCACATACCTCTGCCACTCCTCGTTGACCCAGCCAGGCTCGTGGAGCTCCACGTTCCAGACCGCCCGGTCCAGTTCGGGACCGTCGAAATCGTCCTCAAAAACCAGCGCATAGCCGTCGTGCAGGGTGTTTTTTTCCACAGCGCCATCTCCTTTCCACTGCAAAAAAATAGAGCGCAGTCTTTCGGCTGCGCTCCATTTTACGGGAAAACAGAAAAGCTGTATATCAGTTCGGCATGATGAATAGCAAATCCACAACTTTTTGAACGATCTGCCGGTACTCCCTCCTATTCCGGCTCATCGGTCAAAGACCCGGCGGAGGTAGAAGGAGTTGGCATAGGCTCCCGCCCCGATGCCGAAAAACGTCCAGAGGGCGGCGACCTGACCGAACGTGTCCGGGAAGAGAAAGACCAGCAGCAGAGGCAGGAGGTTGACCAGCGTCACCAGGCAGGTCACTGGCAGGCTGGCCAGGGCCAGCCCGGCCGCGTTCCGCAGATGCCGTGGGAAGGTATTCTCATACCGGGCTATCAGGGGGAACAGGTAGGACAGCAGGGCCGTCAGAAGAACGGCGGCGATGGACAGCAGGACAAAGAGTGTGGGCGAGAGCAGCAGCTCCTCCGCCCAGAGGGCCCGGAACAACAGGACGGCCAACAGCCCATCCGCCAGCAGCAGCACCGCGGCAGGGGCCGAGGGGACGATGTTCTCCCGGAGAGCCCGAAAGAGGCTCCGGACGATCCCACGGTCCTCCCCCCGGACCATTTTCAGGGTCACCGCATAGAGGGCGGTCAGCGCCGCACCGGCCAAAACCACCGTGGCGCAGAGCAGCGCCGTCAGCACGCTCAGCAGGATCAGGTCGAAGATCCGGGTGAGAAACCGGATTGGCCCGCTGTCTGGGTTCCACTCCATGCGCATTTTGACCGCCCCCTCCCATCAAATTTCAACTTCGACCGTGTGAACTCCGTCCCGTTCTTCGGCGGCGGGCACAAAATTCCCCCGCAGGGACTCCCCATCCACCCGCAGGGAGGGATGCCCCGTCTTTTTTACGTGGATGCGGTAGGTGCAGCCCCGGAACTTCCGCTCCACCGTGTACTCCGGCAGGCAGTCCGGGAGACAGGGGGCGATCACCAGGCCATCGTAGTCCGACCGGATGCCCAGGATCGCCTGACTGAGCGCCACAAAGGCCCAGGAGGCCGTCCCCGTCAGCCAGCTGTTTTTTGCGTGGCCGGGGTCCCCCGAGCCCCGGCCCGTGACGGTCTGGGCGTAACAGTATGGCTCCGCCTCGTGGACCTCGCTGCGCTCCTCCAGCCAGGCGGGGCAGGTCCGCCGGTAGATGTCGAAGGCCTCGTCCCCCCGCCCGATGGCGGCCTCGGCGCACACGATCCAGGGGTTGTTGTGGCAGAACACGGAGCCGTTCTCCTTAAATCCCGGTGGATAGGAGGTGATCTCCCCCAGCTCCCGGTGGTAGCGGGTGTAGCAGGGGGCCAGCAGCTCCACGCCGTACTCCCCAAGCAGATGCTCCCGCACTGCGTCCAGCGCCTGACGGGCCTGGCCGGTCTCCACACCGATCCCGGCCATTGCGCAGAAGCCCTGGGGCTCCACGAAAATTTTCCCCTCCGGGCAGATATGGCTCCCCACTGGATCACCGAAGGCGTCATAGGCCCGGAGGAACCACTCCCCGTCCCAGCCGTGGGTGAGGACGGCGGCCTTCATATCCTCGACCTGCCGCCGCACCTCCGACGCCTCGGCGGCAAGGCCGGTGCGCTCACACAGGTCCGCGTACTCCCCGCCGTACTTGACAAACATGGCGGCAATGAACACGGATTCCGCTACCGGCCCCTCCGAGGCCCCGGTGGTCTGAAAGCTCTCCCCCGGCTCATCGGAGAAGCAGTTCAGATTCAGGCAGTCGTTCCAGTCCGCCCGGCCGATCAGGGGCAGGCCGTGGGGGCCCAGGCGGTCCGCCGTATACCGGACGCTCCGCCGCAGGTGCTCCATCAGGGGGACCTCGCTCCCCGGCCGGTTGTCGAAGGGCACCGGCTGGGACAGGATGGAGAAGTCCCCCGTCTCCTTCAGGTAGCAGACCACCGCCGTCACCAGCCACAGAGGATCGTCGTTGAACCCGGACCCGATGGCGCTGTTCCCCCGCTTGGTCAGGGGCTGGTACTGGTGATAGGCGGAGCCGTCGGGGAGTTGGACGGCCGCCAGGTCCAAAATGCGCTCCCTGGCCCGCTCCGGGACGATGTGGACAAAGCCGCAAATATCCTGGCAGGAGTCCCGAAACCCCATCCCCCGCCCGGTGCCCGTCTCATAGTAGGAGGCGCTGCGGCTCATGTTGAAGGTGACCATGCACTGGTACTGGTGCCAGATGTTTGCCATGCGGTCCAGCTTGTCGATCCCCGAGTCCAGGCGGAAGTGAGAGAGCAGGCCCTCCCAATAGGCGGACAGTTCCCGAAAGGCGGCGTCGATCTTCGCCCCGTCTGAAAATTTCTCCATCACCCGGTAGGCAGTATCCTTCCGCACCGTGCCGTCCGGGTCAAATTTATCCTCCCGGGGGTTCTCCCCATAGCCCAGGAGGAAGGCAGCCCGGAAGATCTCCCCCGGGGCCAGCGTCACGTCCAGCCGGTGGCAGGCGATGGGGTACCAGCCGGTGCGGCGCGAGGCGTAGGATGTCCCCTCCCGTACCGCCCGGGGACAGCTCCAGTCCCCCATGAGCCCCAGGAAAGTGTTCCGGTCCGTGTCATACCCGGCAGCCGCAGTGTTCACGCCGTAGTAGGCGTAGTGGTCCCGCCGCTCCCGGTACTCCGTGGTGTGGCAGATCAGGGATGGCTCCCACTCGATTTCCGCAATGTTCAGGTTGCGCTGGTAGTTCTGCGTGTCGTCCACCGCGTCGTAGAGGCACCACTCCACGCAGCCGTAGATTTGGACCCGCTTCTCCTCTCGGCTGAGGTTCCGCAGCATCAGGTCCTGGATCTCACAGTTTTCCCCCAGGGGGACAAACAGGGTGAGTTCGGCGGAGAGCCCGTCCTTCTCACCGGAAAAGAGGGTGTACCCGAGGCCGTGGCGGCACTCGTAGCAGTCCAGAGGGGTCTTTTCGGGGAGGAACGCGGGGCTCCAGGCCGCCTTCCCCTGCTCCTTGATGTAGAAGAACCGCCCGCCCACGTCCGCGGGGACGTTGTTGTAGCGGTACCGCAGCAGGCGCAGCAGCCTGGCGTCCCGGTAAAAGGCGTACCCGCCGCCGGTGTTGGAGATGAGTCCGAAGAAATCTTCACAGCCCAGATAGTTGATCCAGGGCAAGGGGGTGTGGGGCGTCGTGATGACATACTCCTTTCCCGCGTCGTCAAAGTGACCGTATTTCATAAGACCGCCGCCTCAGTTCGTTCAGATATTCTATATATTACATCCAAAGCGACGGGCTGTATATCAAAAAATATACTGGAATATCAAATCTATACTCGCTTTTCTGGGAACAGGGGGCCTCTTGCGGTGGACCTCACCTTATAAAAAATGGCTATCAGTGATTAAAACTGATAGCCATTTCCTGCACCTGAAACCGTCAGCCGACAGTTAATAAGTTCTATTAGTTCCTTATCCCTATCATGCCAACCATTCCTGGTTTTCTTGAGTGCACTTTTGGTTACTTTTCCTGCAAGGGAAAAGTAACCGGGGGACAGCAGGGACCGGAGGTCCCTGCCGATCTTCCGAGGGGGCGGAGCCCCCACCGGCTTTAGGACCGCCGCGCCTACGGCGCGGCGGCCCACTGTACGGTCATGGCCGGCAGGTAACTGCTGTCCCAGCTCGCGGCGCCGTCCCACACGCCGTCCCACAGGGGGCTGTAATCGTACCGCCCCAGGAACCGCAGCCCGGTCTCATCTGCCACTAACACGATCCATTGCTGGGTCTGGATATCCTCTCCGCACACTGCCAGCCGCTCCCCGTCCCAGGCCAGGTCCAAGTCGAGCCCGCTATGGAAGAGGTTCCATAGCGTCACGGCGTCGTCACCCACCGCTGTCCCGATCTGCTCCGACTCCAGGTGTGTCCAAAGGACCGCATCATATCCGTACTCCGTCTCCGCCGCGAGGACCGTGTCTCCGTTCCACAGCGTCAACAGATACAGCCCGTTCTGCTCCACCAGCCTGCACCTCCGGTCCTGTTCGGCCTCCATGGGCAGCAGGTCTGTCACCCGCTCCGCCTGGCAGGTCCTCGTGTCGATCACCGTCAGGCTCAGCCGCCCGTCCTTGCGGGCCCAGAGCAGCAGGCGGGACCCGTCCGGACTGGCGCGGAGGTACAGCGGCGCGGCGTCGGTGGCGTAGGCCAGCCGGGCCTCCTCCAGGTCCAGGCTGTCAGGGTCCGCGCCGCCTTGGGACGCCCGGAACTTCTCCGCGGAGATTCGGGGCAGCAGGTACACGCCGGGGCCGTCCCGGTACTCCACCAGCTCCCGGCCGTCCTCGGTGCGGACGGAGGGATAGATCCAGAGGCCCGCCTCCGTGTCGGCCAGGCAGAGGAACTCGCTGAATCTGTCCCAACGGCTCTCCGGCCAGGCGGGCTCTCCCTCGTCCGCGCCAGCCGCGCCGCCGTCCGGCATGGGCGACGTTACCGGCTCCTGGGGAGCCTCTGCCGGGAACACGCCGTACTCCACGATCTGCCCCGCGCTCTTCTTTCCCACGGTGACCAGCAGATAGTAGTCCGGCTCCACGGGCACCCGGAACAGCTCCGCCAGCCGCCGGGACACCGCCTCATCTGTACTTCGGAACAGCTCCGCCGGCTGCTGGCTCGTCTGCTCCCCCTCCGGAGCGCCGATATAGATACTTCCACTGTATAGGATCCACGGAAAGCTGTCGTAGTAGTCCGCCATGGGCACCGTCTCCGTCCGCCGCTGTCCGGCGTCCGTGCGCGCCGCCACGTCCTGGGCAGGCGCTTCGAGCCAGTGGGAGAAGTCGTAACCGGAGCCGCCGTTCGTGCTCCCGCCGTATCCCCATGTCTCCAGATCCAGCCGGGAGCGGTCATCCAGCAGCTGGTCCCAGTGCGTCTCTGTTGACGGCCGGTAGGTGAAGTCCGTCTCCGGCTCCACGTCCCCCGCCCCTATGGTAAAGCGGGTGTGCCATGCCAGGCCCCGCGCGCCGTAGGAATAGTTTCTCATCCGAAGCCCCACGGTGAGGCCCTCCGCCGCCTCCCGGCTGCCGAGGAGTACCTCCTCCCGGACCTCCACCCGGTCCCTCCGGCTGTTCACCGCCAGGCTGGTGCCCATCAGCAGTCCCGCCGCCAGGACCAGCAGCAGCGAAAATCCGATCAGATACCGCTTCACGGCTCTCCCTCCTTCCGGTCCTCCTCTTCCGTCAGCCTGTCCAGGGCCCGGCTGACCCGGTCGGCCTGGTAGCCGTAGGTCTGCTTCACGTAGGCCATCAGGTCCATCCCCCGGTCCTCCAGGTCGGAGATGAGGGCGTCGCCCACGATCTGCCCTTTCCGCAGCAGGACGGCACGGCTGACGAAGTTCTCCACCTCCTCCAGCAGGTGGGTGGAGAGGATCACCGTCTCATTGGGCTCCAGGATGCCCAGCAGGACCTTGTAGAAGTCCTCCCGGTTGAACACGTCGTTGCCCGCGAAGGGCTCGTCCATGAGGATATAGTCCGCCCCCTGGCACAGGGCCAGGATCACCTCGAACTGGTTCTTCTGCCCGGTGGACATGGTCCGGAGGGACCGCCTCTGGGGCAGCTCGAAGAACTCCATCAGCGCCTGGAACCGCTTCTCCCGCCACTTGGGGAAGTGGTCCCGGTAAAAATCCCGGTGTCCCTGGGCGGTGAGATTCGGAAAGAAAGAGTGCTCACAGGTGGCGAAGCTGAACCGCTCGATGTTCCGCCGGGTGATGGGCTCCCCGTCCAGAGTGATGCCGCCCCAGGACTGCACCAGCCCCAGGATGGACTTCAGGAGCGTGGTCTTGCCCGCGCCGTTCTCCCCGAAGAGCCCTACGATCTCCCCCGGCCCCACGGTCAGGTCGATCCGGTCCAGCGCCTTGGTGGAGCCATAGCTCTTGCTCAGTGTTTTGATCTCCAGCATATCCGTTCCCTCCTTACCGTATCGTCTTAACAGTCATAATGGCCACGTCCCGCAGGCACTCCGGCGGGGTGAAGGTGAGATACATCCACCAGTAGAGCTGATACAGCCCCCGGGCCAGCGCCAGCGCCAGCACGATGCCCACCACCGGGATGGTCAGGCACCGCCGGTGGAGCTCCCACCGGCTGGAGATGCGGCGCATGGTGTAGTCCGCCCGGCTCCCCTGCCGGTGGTAGGCGTAGTGCCACACCGCCAGGGCCGCCAGGCACAGCCACATGACCGGGAATCCCGCCAGACCGCTGCCCATGATGTCACTGAAGTAGTCCATGATCCTGGACACGTGGGTGGGCTCCGCGAGCCGCCTCCACTCTCTCAGCAGCCGAAACAGGGGCCCCGTGGCCCAGAGGACGGAGGCCCCCAGGCCTCCGGCGGTCCACAGGGCCTCCCGCTTTCCGTCCAGCCCCGCCGGGGCCAGCCGCTCCCAGCGTATGCGCAGCTTCTTCACGGCTCAGTCCCCCTCCTTCCAGCCTCGGTACAGGCGGTTGATGTCGATGCCGGCGACCACCACCAGCATCACCGCCAGAGCCCACGGCATGGTGCCCTCCCCAAAGACCGGGCCCAGCGCCAGGATCGCCCAGGGCAGGGAACTCTTGAGGCTGGAAAAGCGCTTTCCCCGCCGCCAGCAGTAGCCGTCCACCGCTGTGGTGAGGCTCAGGACCAGCACCGCCGCTGTGCCCCACACCGCCGTCCACAGGTCCTGGAGCGGGATGAGCCAGTGGAGCAGGTCATCCCGGTAACAGGCCAGGAACAGGGTCTGCCCGCTGATCGTCAGCGGGTCCGCCGCCCCCAGGAACATCCGGTATCCCACCAGCACCGCGCCCACCTGGACCGCCCAGAAGACCGCCAGCCACCCGGCGCAGCAGGCCCCGTGCCACAAAGCGATCTTCTCCTCGGCCACGCTCAGCCGCCCCAGGGTGTTCCGCCGCGCCCGGCATCCGGCCACCAGCAGCCACGCCCACAGCAGCGTCAGTCCGGCGAAATACGGCCACTGCATCTGACTGCCGGCCACCATCGTCGGGAAGTCCGGCACCGTGCCCGCCCGGACGCCGTCTATCTGCCGCCAGAGCAGCCCGGTCTCCGCCGCAAAAGTCAAGATCAAAATTCCCGCCGCGCCCCAAAAGGTGCTCCTGACCCACAGGGCCAGAATGGACAGATGCTTCTTCACGACTTCTCTCCCCCTTCCTGTTCATCCTCGTCCCACAGCCTGGAGATCTGCTCCAGGGCCGCCGCCTTCTCCATGCCGCTGCGCCGCAGGGCGGACACCACCCGGGACACCTCCTCGGCCTGGAGCTTCCGCCGCACCGCCTCCACGGTCTCCGGCGTGACGGAGGCGTAGCTCTTGGCGCCGGAGCGGGAGACAATGAGGCCCTCGTCCTCCAGCAGGCGGTAAGCCTTCTGGACGGTGTTGGGGTTGACCCCCAGCAGGGCGGACACCACCCGCCGGGAGGGCATCTCGTCGCCGTCCACAATGGTGCCGGCGGCCACGCCGGCGCGGACGAATCGGACGATCCGCAGATAGATGGGACCTTCCCCGTCGGCGGGGAACGCCGCGAACGACACCATGGCGGGGCTCCTTTCTCAGTTTCCCCCGCAGGGGGAAACTGTATTACTTGGATAATACGGTTTGAATAACTGTATTATAGGAGTAATACGGTTGGATGTCAATAGGGTACTTAAAAAAATTTTTGGGGGGCTCCGCCCCCCACCGGGTTTGATCTGCACCCCCGATGGGTGCGGCCCTGGCCTACTTTTCCCTCACGGGAAAAGTAGGCAAAAGCGTGCTCAAGAAAACCGAGGTTTTCTTGAGAATCTTTCCTCATTTTTTATTTTGTTTTGCGCTCGCCCTTTGGTTGGTTTGGTCTAAACTGTTCTTGCTCCCGTGTATGAGGCGTTGCGGCTACAGTGAGTATGTCCTCAAGGAGAGTGAAGCGCTGGTGCGGGGGCTCATTGGGTGCGTTGGTCGTTTTTACTTTGTCCAACTGCTGGTTGCTCCGTTCCACTACGCAAAAGACAGATTTCCGTATACGGCCCGAATAGAACCGCGCC